>CAUDDP010000012.1 GCA_958448395.1 uncultured Oscillospiraceae bacterium
AAGGATACAAGTTTGTACAACGTACAATGGCGGACAGCGGACACAGGCAGAGAGCAAAGCGATTCTGCCGGCACAGTTTGTGATTGGCAGCGGTAGAATGCATTCTTGTCGAACTCACATTATTTAGAGGAAATGGAATCAGGACTTCTTAGAGAAACCTTTTCCGAACCGTCCGGCGAAATCGCTTCGCTGTTCGCCTGTGTAAGCCGCCGCCCTGTTTTAGGAAACGTTTTGCATCCTTACAGCCTACTTTTCTTTTTTGGAAACAGGGCGGCGGCTGTCGTTTTGTTATTTTTCTAAATAGAACAACAGCATGACGTTAAAACAGTGCGGTGGCTGCCGCCCCCTGCACCCCTGCCAAGCTGCATCAGCTTGACCGCAGTACAGCTGCTTCCTCCCTTGAAGAATCGTTCTATTTTCACAACAATCTGCATAAAATAAAACAGTCAAAATATCTCAAGGAAAAAGAGGAACTACCCTATGAAATCAGATCGTAATGCATCTACTGCAAACCTGCACCATAACCTCATCTTAGAAGACAGAGCCAATATAAACCTCTCCGGTGTTACGGATGTCGATTGCTTTGACGAACGTACCATCCGCCTCTACACCCAACTGGGGGAACTCGTCATCAAAGGCAGAAACCTGCATATTGATTCGGTCAGCGTGGAAACCGGCGATATGCGAATCTCTGGTGATGTCTGGTCACTGCAATACGGTGACAGAGACCGCAAAGGACCGCTCTCTGCCCTCGGAAAGCTCTTCCGATGATACAAATTCCAGAAACCTATTTCACAGTACAGGAACAAACCACGCTTTTCCTTTATGCCTGCCTGCTGGGTCTGCCGGTTGGCCTATTCTTTGACGCCTTCCGCATCCTTCGCGTGCTCTGTCCGCACCATACGGTTGCCATCATACTGGAAGACATCCTATTCTGCTTCAGCTGTGCCGTACTGCTGGCTGCCTTTACAGTCACCGCCTGCCGTGGGGAATTCCGGCTGTTTTATCCCGTTGGAATGCTATTGGGCAGCTTCATATGGCGATTTCTATTCGGCAATCCCCTTCTAAAAATTGTCCGCCGAACCACTGCCACCATTCGCAGATTTTTATCCCATTTGCTGCACCCTGTTACAGCACTTTTTGCACGATTGCAATGCAAAATCAAGCAATTTTTTCGTCAGGTTATACAAAATATTAGAAAAAAGAAAAAAAATCCGCACTTACACTTGATTGCAGGCCACCATTTGTTGTATAATAAAAGAAAACAAGATCAGGAAGTGAATCAGAATGTCCGGTGCAGCAAAACGAAAACGTCTGCAACAGCGGAAAAAAAAGCCAATCCTAAACGACGCCGTGCAGTACAACCAGCCGGAAACCGCAGTCAAAAATCAAAGAGGAAGATTTCTCTTTAAGCTGCTCATTCGTGCCACTATCGTACTTGCACTCATTGGCTGTACTGCCAGCATTATTTCTCTGCAATCCAGCATCGCAGAGCGAAAAGCAGAACTGGCAGCACTCCATAGTCAAACGGAAGCCTATGAAGCTGAAAATGAAGACCTGGAACGCATTTTAAATAACGGTGACATTGATACCTATATGGAACGGCTGGCTCGGGAAGAATACGGCTATGCCTATGGGGATGAGTACCGTTTTTATGATACATCCAGAAACTAGACCGCTCTGCAACATTGCAGAGAAATTTTAAGAGCAGGGGGACTTTAGCGTTACATGCAATTAGAAATCGGATCGATCTACAAGGGTACCGTAAAACGGATTACCAACTATGGTGCATTTATTACCATTCAGCCGGATGCATCTTCACAGGATACTGTTACAGGGATGGTACATATCTCGGAAATTTCCAACCGGTTTGTACAGGACATTCATGAGTTTGTCAAGGAAGGGCAGATCGTTAATGTCAAGGTCATCGGCATACAGGATAATAAAGTCAGCCTGTCCATGAAACAATTGGAACAGCAGCAGACAGAACAGCAAAATTCCCGTCCACAGCAGCGTGCACCCAGACGGGAACGGCCGAATGTATGGCAGCCAAAGCCTAAGCCGCCTGTGTCCGAGTTGTCCTTTGAAGATATGCTCAGTCAGTTCAAACAGAACAGTGAAGAACGGATCTGCGACATCAAGCGGAATACAGAACGGAAAAACCGTACCAGAAGAAAGTAACAAGCTGAGCCAGCTTGACCGCAGTTCACCCACCTGCTTTTTCTGCGAAAAAGCTGTCCTCCCTTAAGGGAAGACAACAGATGGCAAATCCCTTAGCATATCCCTGATGGCTGATGCATTCGCCGAAGGATTTTTTGACAGGTTTTATGGTGCGGTTATAGTGTCGCTATGGTACACCTAACTATAGACAGAGAAGCGAAACAGATACAACACCCCCCTTACGGTACTTTCTTCCGCAAGGGGGGTGTTCTTTTCAGAGTTTGGGAGTTTTTCGCAATCTTAAATGCAGTTATTTTATACGGCTGTTGCTTTTCGCAGCCGGAAGACACGCTGGTAAGCGGTCAGTGCAATTGGCAGCAGGATAAACAGCAATGGCAGATCAATTGCCAACTCAATCACATTTTTTGCTGTCCGTGCAATAATGGCTGCCCCATAAGCCTGTTCAGGAATGAATCCGTAGTGCAGATTCAGCTTGGTGTTAATCAACAGGTTAATCATCACCACATCCAGCAGCCGTGCCAAGATTGCCCGCAGAAAGAGTGTAATATCTCGCTCCCTGCCGGTTTTGTTGCTCCGGAACTGAATGCTATGCCTGTCCATTTTATAATACAGGCATAACCCATAAATCAGACCCTGTAAACCTGCAACCAGCACATATGCTGGCAGAAAACCACCGTCCGGATGTACCAGATAGCCCACAATATCGCAGGCAAGTCCTGCAACCAGACCCATACATGGTCCAAATAACATGCCAATTACAGCGATCGCCAGAAATGCAAAATTCAGCTTTGCAAACTGCAAATCAATGGAGAACGCCTCAATCATCATGGAAACAGCAACGAACAATGCCGTGATTGTCAAGCTTCGCAGCTTGGTAAACTCCTTCGCAGATTCGGTAAAACAAGAAAAAATGCCTTTCATGAAAAAATACCTCCTTAAATTTTATGCCTTGTGCATATAAGGAGCTTTCATGGAAGGCTTCTTAGATGCAGTCAGCGGGATGCGAAAACGATACCGCAAGCTTTGCTTTTCGTTCCGGCAGCAACTCCCCGTCTGCCGGACACTTAACGCATCGTTTTCTACTCTGAAAATGCAATCTATGAAAAATAGAATTGCCTTAAAAATGGGGTTCTGTAAGCCGTCTGCCTGCTGCACACGGCTTACAGGGGCAAAATTCTATCCAATTGTTGTGTTCTCTGCTTACTTTGCAATCAGCCGAACCCGAATCACACCGTCAATGGCACGAATCTGTTCCAGCATATCATCTGTTACGGTTTCCGGAATGTCCAGCATCGTATAGGCAAAGGCATTCCGACTGGCATTGACCATATTTTCAATGTTCACACCAGCATTCCCAGCAACCGCTGTTACCGCTGCAATCATATTCGGTGCATTCTTATGCAGAATGCAAACCTTGTTACCAACTGCCTGCATTTCTGCATTTGGCAAGTTGACACTGTTGCGGATGTTACCGGTTTCCAGATAGGAAATCAGCTCCTCTGCTGCCATGCTCGCACAGTTTTCTTCACTCTCTGGTGTAGAAGCCCCCAGATGCGGCGTTGCCACAATGCCTTCTGCATGACAGGTCTTTGCGTTCGGGAAGTCTGTGCAGTAGCAGCTTACCTTGCCAGAAGCCAGTGCTGCCAGCATATCATCATCGTTCACGAGTTCGCCTCTTGCATAGTTCAAAACCCGTACGCCGTCCTTCATCTTGCCAATGGTTTCTGCGTTGATCATACCCTTGGTGTCATTGTTGAACGGCACATGAATGGTCAGATAATCCGCAGCAGCATACACACCATCTGCATCCTTGACAATCTTCACTGCCGGATTCAGCCGCAGAGCTGCTCCAACAGACAGGAACGGGTCAGTACCAACTACTTGCATTCCCAATGCAATCGCAGCATTGGCAACCAGTGCACCAATGGCACCCAGACCGATAATGCCGAGGGTCTTACCCTTCAGCTCTGGGCCAGCAAACTGACTCTTTCCCTTTTCCACCAGTTTTCCAATGCCTTCTTCGTGCTCAAGAGACTGTGCCCAAGCAATTGCCTTCGGAATTTTTCTGGAGGAAAGCAGCAGACCGGCCAGCACCAGTTCCTTTACCGCATTGGCATTGGCACCCGGTGTGTTGAACACACAGATACCTGCTTCTGCACAACGATCTACCGGAATGTTATTCGTACCGGCACCTGCTCTGGCAATTGCCAGCAGATTGCTGCCAAATTCCATATCGTGCATCGCTGCACTTCTGACCATAATGGCATCTGGATTTTCTGCCGTATCTGTCACCGTATAGCAAGCGGTATCAAACCGCTTGGTGCCGACAGCAGAAATTTTATTTAATGTTTGAATGGTATACATGGTCATTCGTCCTTTCCCTGTTGTTGCTCTCAGGCATTTTCTGCCTCAAACTGCTTCATAAATGCAACCAGTGCCTCTACACCGGCAACCGGCATGGCATTATAAATAGAAGCACGCATACCGCCAACGGTGCGGTGACCCTTAAGGTTTTCCAGACCGGCAGCCTTTGCCTCTGCCACAAACTTAGCATCCAAATCCTTATCGCCGGTTACGAACGGTACATTCATCAAAGAACGGTCTTCCTTGCGAACAGTACCCTTGAACAGCTTGCTCTGATCGAGATAGTTATACAGAATAGCAGCCTTTTCCTCATTCCGCTTCTGAATGGCTTCCAGTCCGCCCATCTTCTTGAGCCACTTGAATACCTTACCGCAGATGTAAATTCCATATGCCGGCGGTGTGTTGTACAGGGACTTTGCGTCAGCCTGTGTCTTCCACTTGAGCATGGTTGGTGTATTGGCAATCGGGGTTTCCTCTGGAATCAGATCTTCCCGAATAATCATAATTACCACACCAGCCGGTCCAATATTCTTCTGGACACCGCCCCAGATGACACCATATTGAGAGACATCTACCGGTTCACTCAGGAAACAGGAGGAGACATCTGCCACCAGCGGCTTGCCCTTCGTATTTGGCAATGTTTTAAACTTTGTACCATAAATGGTATTGTTTTCACAGATGTAAACATAGTCAGCATCTGGACTAATCGGCAGATCAGAGCAATCCGGAATATAGGAAAAGGTTTCATCTTCAGAAGAAGCAATCTTCACGGCTTTTCCATACTTCTGGGCTTCCTGATAAGCTTTCTTTGCCCACTGACCCGTTACGATATAATCTGCAACGCCATTTTTCATCATATTCATTGGAATCGCAGAAAATTGTTGGGATGCACCACCTTGTAAAAACAGAACCTTATAGTTATCCGGAATGTGCATCAAATCCCGCAGATCCTGTTCTGCTGTATCCATAATCTCCTGAAATGCCTTAGAACGATGGCTCATTTCCATGACTGACATGCCAGTACCATTGTAATCCAGCATTTCTTCTGCGGCTTCCCGCAGTACTTCCTCCGGCAAAACAGCTGGGCCGGCACTAAAGTTATAAACTCGCTTCATTTGTTTTCCCTCCATCACAGATTTCAAACACAGATTGTTGCTGCATTTGTTATAAAACATACATATTTCGGGATAACCCCCCGACACATATCCCTATTATACGCTTTTTTTTGCAATGTGTCAATAGAATGCCCTGTGAACTTCCAAAAATCCGTTTCAAAGCGGAAAATCCCCCTCTTACAAAGGGGGATTGGTTCCTTGCATGTTTCTATTTTGCGTAGGAACAGCCTATTTGCTTTCGACTGTTACCCAAGGACATAGTATGCACCGTCTTTTTCTACCATCATCAGGTCGTAACCTTCCATAATGGTCTTTTCCTCACCGCCGCCTACAGTTCCCTTCATGGTAAAGGAAACAACCAGTGCATCGTCTACATCCTTCTTTACTTCCTCTGCAAAGCCTTCGCCCAGCAGTTCTTCATAAATATGCAAATACTGTGTCGGCAAATCTTCTGTTGCTTCGGTTTCTCCTTCACTGTTCTTGGTTGCTTCTGCACCCTTTGTAGAGGAGAGCGTAACGGAAACGCCGGTAATCACCAGATTATCACCGCCTGCACTATCTAACAGGGTCTGATGCATCTGCTCCATCGTCGTTTCCATACCATATTCGTAATTGTCATTCAGCCAGCTGTCATAGACATTATAATAATAGTCGTACAGTGTCGCCTTATACGCTTCAAAGTCCTGTTCTTCGATGGCGGTAAAATATGCCTTAATCACATCTGCACAAGCCTGATCCACGCCTTCTTCTGCTTCTACCTCATACGTACCATATACAACATCTGCCTGACTGCTGTCATCTGCACCAGTATTCTCTGCATCAGAAGATTCCGCATCGGTATCTTCTGATGTACTGCTGTCACTGTCTGCTGCTGCCGTTGTGCTGCTCTCATCTGCCACTGTTGTTTCCGCTTCGCTGCTTTGCGAGTTATCTTCTTCTGCGTCCCCGCAGGCAGTTAAGGAGGCGGTCATTACCACAGCAAATATACCGCACAAAACGGCTTTCCAACTTCTTTTCATCTATCTATAACCTACCTTTTCGCCGTTATCGCAACGGCATAAGCTTACGCAGTCTCCATTCTATTTTTTTCGGTGACTGCAAGCATGATTGCTGTACAACTTGTACTATTTATTTATTCTTCCATCTACTATAACTATAAAACTTAATTTTTTTAATATACCCTTAATCTTTTTTATATGATAATTCGACGCCTGCTATCTCCCATCTATTTTTTACAGCAGGCAATTGCTTTCCGCTTTACAGTGCAACGTTACTGACTAAATCTTGCAAAGCGATTTTTTTCCTTAACCTACACTTCAAATCTGTTTTGTTGTATGGCTTTTCCGTATGCCGCCATACTGGCACTTTCTATCAAATGCACCGTTTTCATGACGCACTGCCGCCAACATTCAGGGACTGTTTGTGACAGATAGGATAAGCCTTAAGAAAGCGGCTTTGTTGCAACGTCATTCTTCTCTGCCCACGCTGCAACCTTGGAATCCTTTGGACAGGTAATGGTCAAACCGGACGGAATCTCACTGGTATCCATCCACCAATTTGCAAACTCCACTGTACTGCTTGCAATCGTTAAATCTTTCAGTGCAGCACAGCCGGTAAAGGTTTCCTCCATGATTTCTGTTACACTTGCTGGGATTTCCAATGTGCGCAACGAAGTACAGCTGATAAAAGCACCTCTGCGAATCGTACCGACGGTATCTGGAATCACAACCGTTGTCAGATTGCTGCAATCGCTGAACGCACTTTCCCCGATGGTAATCAATCCATTCGGCAAGGTAACGCTCTTGATCTCTGCATTGGCTTCAAATGCGTGGTCTGCAACAGCAGTTACCACATAACCATCAATGGTTCCCGGCACAGTCAAATCTGTATCAGAACCCGTATAGCCAGAAACAGAAATCGTACCATCATCATTCATAATATATGCATAATCGGTTGTAACTGCTTCCGTAGAACCTTCCTCTATGACAGCAGAGGCAATATTGGACAAGTCTACGGAGGACTCTGAGGATTCTTCCTCAGATGTACTACAGCCGGTAAAACTGAACAGCGTTGCCAGTGTCAGCAAAGCCGCCCATACACTTCGTCTCCATTGTTGCATCATATTTCTCTCATCCTTTCTCTTCAGGTGGTCTTTCTTTATTTCAATTTTCCTCTTTGCTTTGCTCGCAGCTGGTTGCTAAGGATCTGTTTCCGAATCCGGAGTGACTTTGGTGTGACTTCCAGCAGTTCATCATCCGCCAGAAATTCCAGACAGTCCTCCAAACTCATAATGCGAGGCGGTACCAAACGCAATGCGTCATCGCTGCCGCTTGCACGGGTGTTGGTCAGATGCTTCCGCTTGCAGACATTTACCACCAAATCCTCTGTCTTCGGCGATGCTCCAACCACCATACCTTCATAGACCGGTACGCCGGCACCAATAAACAGTGCACCACGTTCCTGTGCATTGTACAGACCATAAGTGACCGCATCCCCTGTTTCAAACGAAATCAAAGAACCGGTATTCCGTCTTGGGATTTCCCCCTTGTACGGCTCATATCCGTGGAACATGCTGTTCATAATGCCTTCGCCCTTGGTATCCGTCAGGAATTCGCTCTTGTAGCCGAATAATCCCCTTGACGGAATCAGGAAAGTCAGACGTGTGCGGCTGCCCTGTGGATGCATATCCTGCAATTCTGCCTTGCGTGTGCCCAGCTTTTCCATAACAGAACCCACGCAGTCTTCCGGCACATCAATGATCACTTCCTCAATCGGCTCATAGCGTTTGCCGTCTATTTCCTTATACAGCACTCGTGGTGTAGAAACTCCCAGCTCATAGCCTTCCCGACGCATATTTTCAATCAGGATAGACAGATGCATTTCCCCTCTGCCGGCAACCCGGAAGGCATCCGTGCTATCGGTCTCCGTAACACGCAGGGAAACGTCACGCAGCAGTTCCCGCATCAGACGGTCACGCAGCTGACGGGAGGTAACAAACTTGCCCTCCTGACCGGCAAACGGACTGTCATTGACACAGAAGGTCATTTCTACCGTTGGTTCGCTGATTTTGGTAAATGGGAGCGGTTCAAAGCAATCGGGTGCACAAACCGTATCGCCAATGGAAATATTGGAAATGCCACTGATCCAGACAATATCGCCGACCGTTGCCGTTTCAGCCGGAACCTTCTGCAAGCCCTGAATTTGCAGCAAAGAAACGACTTTATTCCGGTTCACGGTTTCCGGATCATGGTAGTTGCCAATGACAATTTGCTGGTTGACCTGAATGGTACCACGGGCAATTCTGCCAATTCCGATTCTGCCGACATATTCATTATAGTCAATTGAAGAAATCAGCATTTGCAGCGGTGCTTCCGGCTCACCCTCCGGTGGGTCGATATAGTTGACAATGGTATCAAACAACGGAACCAGATTGGTACCTTCCCCGTGTGGATCCAATGCGGCGGTGCCGTCTCTGCCAGAGCAATACAGGAATGGCGTATGTTCCAGCTGTTCTTCGCTGGCATCCAGATCCATCAAAAGCTCCAGTACCTCATCACCGATTTCATCCAAACGAGCATCCGGACGGTCAATTTTATTGACCACAACGATAATTTTGAGATGCATTTCCAATGCTTTCTGCAAAACAAAACGAGTTTGCGGCATGGGACCTTCGGCTGCATCCACCAGCAGCAAGGCACCATCCACCATGCTCAGCACCCGTTCCACCTCGCCGCCAAAATCAGCGTGTCCCGGTGTGTCAATGATATTGATTTTAATATCACCGTAACGGACAGAAGTATTCTTTGCCAGAATAGTAATGCCACGTTCTCGCTCCAGTGCATTGGAGTCCATAACTCGTTCTGCGACTGCCTGGTTTTCCCGAAATACACCACCTTGCTTCAGCATTTCATCCACGAGGGTGGTTTTTCCGTGGTCAACGTGTGCAATGATTGCAACATTTCTCAAATCTTCTCTCAGCATGGTAAAATTTCCTCTTTTCTTGCCCTTGCTCCCATTTGACGGGCGTTCCTTCTTCTCACATTCTCACAATAGAAATAAAAAAGAACAGGCAAAACACACATCTGCTTTACCTGTTCTATGGTGGGGGAGGACGGATTCGAACCATCGAAGCTAGAAGCAGCAGATTTACAGTCTGTCCCCTTTGGCCACTCGGGAACTCCCCCAAAGTGTATATATCCAATTTTGAGATATACTGGAGCTGGTGGACGGACTTGAACCCCCGACCTGCTGATTACAAATCAGCTGCTCTACCAACTGAGCTACACCAGCCTTACAACGTTATTTATTATATCACAGCTTTTCGGAAATGTCAAGCGATTTTTTCGTTAATTTTCGTTTTTTTAAGAAAAAAAAGCATAATGTGAAAAAGTGCGGCTAATTTTTTCAGTTTTATCGCATTAAAGCAAAATATCAATGCATGGAAATGAAAAAAGAAAAGTAAAAGCAATGTGGTAATACAATGAGCAGGAACAGGCACAAAAAAATCCGCTCTCCCAATCGGAAAGCGGATGAAATTTATGGTCGAGGCGACAGGATTCGAACCTGCGGCATCTTGCTCCCAAAGCAAGCACTCTACCAAGCTGAGTTACGCCTCGTTTTTTCACTGTATCTTACGCAGTGTTCTTATTATAGCACATCCTTTTCCATTTGTCAAGCATTTTTTTGAAAAAAACACAGAAATCCATTTTTGTATTTTCCCTCACGGATAACGGTCTCACCACCACCGGCAGAATCGCTACGCTGTCTGCCTGTGTCCGCTGTTCGCCGTTGTACGTTATATAAACTTGTATCCTTGTTCCTCCGAATTTCTGTATCGTTTTGTTTTTCAGAAGGCGGACAGCGGCAGCTTGTTCTTCATTCCGTTAGCAAAACTCTAATTGCAACGTTTTGCAGGGGACAGCTGTCCCCTGCACCCCTCGCCAAGCTGGAGCCAGCTTGACCGCAGTCGCCTGCGGCGAAGAATCCATTCCATCATCTGAAAATGAATCTCTGTGTGCAGAAAATAAAATTTCCTATCGCTATCAAAAAAGACGCATACAGAAGCCTGTCCTGTATGCGTCTCTCTTGCTATTATGAATCGTAGGAATTATTCGCTGTCATCATCTGCTTTCGCAGGTGCTTCTTCTGTATCCTTCGATTGTTTTGCTTGTTTGGGTGCTGTCTTTTCCGGCGATTTCTCCCCACCAGAAGAATTCTCCGCTTTCTTTCCTGTTACCGATTTTACAGCTGCCTGCTTTGGCTTCTGCTTTTTATCATCACCATCACCGCTTGCCTCACGCCGTTTCTGCCGTGCAAGGGCAAGCAGAACCGCATTATGCTTCTTATCATAGCGATAGAACAGCACCAGAATGATAATACCAGCAGCCAGACAAATCAGACCGACATTCCAGCCCGGCGGTGTAAATTTCAAAGTTACTTCATGTTCTCCGGCTTCCAGCGGAATCCCAACCAGTGCATTTAATACCTTCACAGGTTCTACCTTTTTGCCGTCCACCTTCACCGTCCAGCCATCTTCCCACGGAATGCTGGTCAGCATCATCTGTCCTTCACCGGCAGTAATGGTACCAGTTATCTTGCGGTCATTGAACTTTGTAATATTCCACTGATTCTGCTTCAGCTTGTCAATATCCTCCTGGAACATGTCTTCATCAAAGCTATAGAAGAAGAAGTTCTTTACAATCGTGTACTCATTGGCAACGGTCATTCGCAGACAGAGCTTTTTACCAATGTCAAACTGTCCAAGCCGCATAATGGTATAATTATCGCCCTCGAAGTAAGCATTAAACCATTCATAGTCATAGTCACCAAGGTCTTCATCCCATTCGCCGAGCCACAGGTTCACAGATTTCTGGTTTTCGGTTTTAAAGAAAATATAAATCGGATCTTCTGTCTGTACGGTCAAGCGGAAGTCCACCGTCGGGTCACCGCTCTGACCAGCCGTATAACAAGTCTGCTCGCCATATGGAGAGGTGGTAACATTGCTCAGAACCGGATCACCATCCAGCTCAACAGGCGAATAATAATTCTTACTGCCTGCAATATTCCCAGACCCATCAAAAGTCATATTGCCACTGATAACACTCATCAGCATATTCTGGCTATTGAACGGATTATCATTGCCAAGGTGATCAATCCGGTTTACATTTTGATCTACCATATAACCAATGGAAAGGGCATTCGGGTTTTCATAAACCTTGATCGTCTGTGCTGCATCATTTTCATCTGTATAGTCATACTGCATCACTGGCTCATAAGTCGGATTCAGCCGCTTGCTGGTATCGCTTTCCCGATTCAGAACATACTTGATACCAAGCAGGGAATCTGCCAATGCGGTATTACCGTCATAACGTGTATAGTAGCTGTGCATACAATAGCCCATTGTTTCAATGAAGTTGATAATATCGGTGTTCATAACAGAGCTGGAATGGGAAATGCCACGCAGTCCGAATGCACCGTTGTCATTGACACAACGGAAGAAGGTTTTCTCTGCACGGTACAGACCGTCATCATATTCTTCCAGTTTCTCTGTTACAGTACGACCGTTTTCAATAAAGTTGTCCCAAGACTTCTTTGTAGAATATGCCACCTCTTTATCAATCTTCTTCATGGAATCCACTGCATTGTACGTCACTTCGCTGCCAATAAAGAACAGCATGACGATGCTCACCACTACATTACTAAACCGTTTCACATCCTCCTTTGAGCCGCCCTTCATGAAGTAGAGGCACACTAAGTAGATACCAATCAGGATGATGGAAACCCAGATGCTCTTAATCGTATCAATATGTTCATAGCCCAGCTTGGAAATGACAAGCAGCAGCACCATCCAGCCAAAGAAAACAGCACCCAGCACGCCCGGCTTGATCGACTTCAATTTGGTGAATGCCATCGCTGCCATGGAAAGCAGTACAAAAGAAATCAGGAAGGAGTAACGGAATGGCAGCCAGTTCGGGGATTGTCCACCATGCCACATCATATCAATCGGCTTGAAGTACATGCTGAGAATCATGCAGATCAAAACAAATGTATAACCGATTTTTTTCTTCAGGTTAATCTGATTGCTGATGTAGAACAGCGGCAGCAGCACAACCGTCAGCAATCCACAGTAAATTTCCGGACTGCCCTGTACATTTACAGAGTCATACTGTGCTGGCAGCAGCTGCGGGATCAGATCAATCAATTCAAATTGTGCAGCAAACAATTCCTTCAGCTGTGCCCATTTATCCCCATCGCCATTGAAAATATTGCTCAGCTGTGTCCAGACGCTCTCTGTAAACTCCATTTTACCTTGCTGCAAGGTATAAACCATTGGCAGCAACATAATGGCAGAGCAAAGCAGACCGACAATTGTGGTATAGCACATTCTGCCAATAGTTTGGAAATAATCATATGCCTTTCTGCCCTTCAGATCTGTTCCAAAGAAAAGATAGAAAATGAAGTAAATGACAATAAAAATGGCAATCATAAAGCCAATATAGAAATGTGCCACAAACATAAATGCCAACGGAATGGCATAGTTGATCTTTCTGCCGTCATCCACCAGCACTTCCAAGCCTGCAATAATCAGCGGCAGAAATACCAGACCATCCAGCCACATTGGGTCAATCAACTGAATGACTGCGTATGCCATCATGCCATACAGCGTGGAGAAAAGCAGAGAATGCAAACCGCTGACCTCTCTGCGTTTTTGCAGAAAATAACTAAAGGTAACAGAAGCTGCACCAAGCTTACACAGCTGCATAATTAGCAGACTGGCAAGCATGCATTTTTCCGGCAGCAGCATGACAATCAAGGTAAACGGACTGGCAAGATAATAGCCGATAATACCCATAAAGTTACCGGAAAGGTTCCGAGACCAGTTGTAGAAGATGCTGCCGTCTCCCCAGAAGGCGTCTCGCAGCGATTCAAAATAGTAAACGTACTGTCCGTTCAAATCAAGACAGAGAACAGATTCTTCGCCGAATGGGGAAATGCCAAAAAGAGCATAAGCAAGATAGGTCAATGCAACAGGAATGAAAAATGCAATAATGTAAAACTTGTTGCGAATGAGCCAACCTTGCAGACCATGTCCGACACCGGCGAGGGTCAGCGGTGATTTTGCAGCCGCCGACGATTTACGTGTGGATGCGTTTGTCATGAATATCCTCCTAAAAAATTTTTTTCTTTGTCAAACGTAGCGGCACATCTGACAAATAATAATATCTATATAACACAAATTGTGTATTTGTGCAGGGTGTACATGCCAAAATAAATGATATATTGTAATGAAAAATGGGCAGATTATCTGCGTCATCCTTCACGGAAATTCATTTTTGTATTTTCTCTCACGGATAACAGTCTCATCTCCACCAAGTTGAAGCCAGCTTGACCGCAATTGCCGTTCGGTGGAGCAATCTACTCCATCATTTGAAAATTGATTTGCATGACCATCCCTTTCAACTGCTTGACAAAACCGAAAAGGTGTCCTATACTATAAATAAAACCAACAATCATGCTGTACAACAAGGAGAGATTTGACATGAAAGCACTTGCATTCGCTTTTTCTGCCGAAAACCCCCATGCCCTGCGGAATATCCTATTGGTTATTGTGACTGTAATCTATCTCATTGTACTTGTCGTATTATTTCTGTACCTACGACGTGCCAACCAAAAGGTAGCAGATAAAATGAAACAACTGCAAATGGAGAAAAAAGCAGCGAAGGAATTGGAAGAGGAAGCAGAAGAACCACTTATGAGCAAATTACATACCGCCCGTCCACGCAAAGAAGAAACACATACTGATCCGAAAGCGTCGTAGTAGCATCGCCGCTCGCCAATGACAGACTCAGGTTCAGAAACTTCGCATCCGAAATATGCTCGGTACAGTAGTTTTCTTCTCCGCTGAGTGTATTTAGCATCGGGTAAAGATTATCCAGATTGCTATGAACAGCATCCGTGGACTGTTCACACTCTGTAATCGTGATTTTTGTAAATGTCACATCTGCATTGGTATTTGTATCTGTGCTCGTTGTACTTGTCTGTGGTGTATAGCTGAATTTTAGCTTTGTCAGCAGGCCATCCACGCCGATCAGTCCCTGAAACATCTGCTGTACAACATAGTCTGTATAGAAATCCAATGTTACTTCCTGATAGAGCGTGACATCCTCAGTTTGAATGGCATAAAAATAATTGGAAAGTGCTGTCATTGCCTCTTCTGTAAAGTAACGAGAATCATACTCCACGGGAACCTCTACCGTATCCAACGACCGCAGCGTTGCACCAAACGGTAAATCCTCCATTGCAACACTCTCTTCCTTTTTGTTTTGCTTCTCGCTACAGGCTGTCAGACAGCAAAGTGCCATCAGAATCGCCAGCAGCCTTGCCAACCGCAAATCCATCCGGTTTCGCATAGAAAAGATGCCTCCTTTTTTCTAATTCAATTCAATCCAATCGAAAAAAATCATACGGTTTTAGCATATCACATTTTTTTCAAAACGTCAACGCATACTACAAATTTTGTGCATTTTTCACAAAATAAACTTGTAACTTTCGGCAAATTGGAACGGAACGGTTTGCTTTCCTGCCCTTATTTTCCCACCCATCTATGAAATTTATGTGAAAAAAGTTCATAAGTCTTCTGAAAGTTCCATGAGACCTTTTCATTTCTGCATGTTCCACTCTATTTGATAGCACCACATTCTCTTTTTTGCTAGCGACTACTACGAAAGCCCATTTCCCTCATGGATAGCATTCTCATCTCCGCCGGCAGATTCGCTCCGCTCTCTGCCTGTGTCCGCTGTCCGCCATTGTACGTTGTACATACTTACAGCCCTATTCCTCTACATTTCTGCATTCTGTATCGTTTTGTTTTTTCAGAGAGCGGACAGCGGCAGCGGTTTTGTTATTCTTCTAAATAGAACAACAGCATGGCGTTAAAACAGTGCGGTGGCTGCCGCCCCCCGCCCTTCCCTTTTGTCCCTTTGGGACATTTCCCCACACTGTGGGGAATAACCCCTGCCAAGCTGAATCAGCTTGACCATAGTCGCCTGCGGCGTGCAATTCGCCCCATCATTTGAAAATGAATTTCCATAGACCACTACGAGTTACGGTGCAAAATGTCACAAAAATAAAAAATGAAAGGAAGAACTTCCAATGCCTCGCTTTTTCTTAGAATCAATTGATGAAAACGACATTCGTATCACCGGTGCGGATGCCCACCACATTGGCTATGCTCTGCGAATGCGGACAGGAGAACCTCTCACGGTCTGTGCCAATAACACGGATTATCATTGTATCATTAAGCAAATTACAAAAGATACCGTCTTCCTAGAAGCCCAGTCCAAACAACTCTGTGCTGCGGAACCGAGTATTTTTGTCACACTCTATCAAGCCGTGCCCAAATCCGGTAAGCTGGAAGAAATTATTCAAAAGTCTATTGAGCTGGGTGTCAGCCGTATTGTGCCTGTGCTGACTGCACGCTGCGTGGCACGTCCAACAAAAGAAGCGTTTGCAAAAAAACGTTCAAGACTGCAAAAAATAGCAGAATCTGCTGCCAAACAATCCGGTCGAGGCAAAATTCCGGAAGTTTCCCCACTATACCACTTTACAGAAGCCCTGCAAGAAACAGAAAAAGCAGACTGCGGAATCTTTTTATATGAAGGCGGCGGTGTGCGATTTTCTGAAATCGAATGGAAAGGGGCAAAAAACATTGCCCTTTGGATTGGCAGTGAAGGCGGTTTTGACCCCAAAGAGGCGGAGGCAGCAAAAGCTGCCGGTATGATTCCAGTCTGGCTGGGAGAACGCATTTTACGCTGCGAAACCGCTCCACAAGCGGCACTTTCCATTTTAATGCATGTAACCGGCAACATGTAAAATCAGTCTAAACGCTGCCCAAACGCACAATACACAACAAAAAATCAAAAATTGTATCGTCTGGAAAGAGAAAAGAATTTGTAAAACTCTTGTATTTTTTTCGGTAACATGGTATAATAACAGTACGACAGCGGCACTGCCGCAGAAGTGACCCTGTCAATAAAAGAGGACAAGCCCAGATTCATTTAAAAACTTACATTCTGCGGAGAAAAGAGGAGCTTATGAAAACACGCACAATTATATCTATCATTATCGCAACGGCAACCGTTGTACTTGGCACAATTTTATTTGTCACCAAACTGCGTAAGAAGCACAATTGCGGCTGTGAACTGGCTGGCACAGAAGATTGCATTGGCGGTGAAGGCTGCGATTGTGATGGTACAGATGAACCGTACTGCGAAACCCCTTGCTGCTGTGGTGCAGATGCCTGCACCAATGATGAAGATGACCTGAGTGACTGTGCATCTATGGCAGCAGACAAGGTAGAACCGAACGTTTCCGAAAAAATTGATACAGAAGACGAATAAGTCTAATATTGCAAGATGCTTCCCTGTCGGTGTGCAAACTGACAGGGATTTTTTTACAATACAAAAAAGCACCCCTTGCTATTTGGCAAAGAATGCTCTTTTGTATCCTAATTTTAATCTTAATCCTACCTTTGTCTAATCTTTTTTATCCCTCAATTTTTTATCTCTATTTATCAAAACATTGCCTTACTTCTTATTTTTTCTAGTTACAGTAAAGGCAGCCCCCGCTAAAGAAACCGCTGCAACTGCACCAACTACAATCGCACCTACGCTCAAATCTGCGGTTTGTGTTGGCGTTGCGACAGCAGTCGTCGTAACGGTTCCCGGTGCCTGTTGTGTAACCGGCATTGTTGTGATAACAGTAGTAGTAGTAACAGCCGGTGTTTCCGCAGTTGTGGTAACCGCCGGTGTCGTCGACGATGCATCTTCCTCCAAGCCCGTCACAGAAAAAGCAACGGAAAAGGTCTGTGAAATTGCAGTCGTCTTATCCAAATATCCCGCACCATTTGTAGTTGGGTCACAAAGAGTAATCCGAACAGAGTCCAAACCACCATTTAGGTAATCATAATTGACAGCATTGGTTCCCATCTTATACGGTAATGCCGTAGAACCAACTCTTACTTCTGTAATATTGATGCCTAAATTCGGGAAAGTATCCTTAATCGGCTTCGTGTTAATCGGTGTCGGGAAACTGAAATCCAAATACATGTAATCCACACTGGATGCACTGCCGGAAACAGTCCAGGTAATAACATACTCGCCATTACTGTCCACATTTGCCGTTGTGCTTTCAATTCCTTTATTGGTTTTGCCTGCCCCATAATAAACATAGTTGCTGTCATCTAGGGAACCAGTCAGTGTGGCTGTAATACCTTCTATTGCAGAGACTTTCGTTGCTGCCGCAAGAGAAACGGTTCCAGCTGCCAAAGGAGCAGCAACCAACACAGCAGCTAAAAATCCTTTTATTTTTCGAGTCATGAGATGTCTCCTCCATTTCATCTATCTGTTTGCAGACGGTGCACACTTCTATGCAGCCTCTCATGCACTCATTACCATGATTCGTCCGCATTGCTTTCGCAACGCCTGAAATTATTATAGCATACTTTTCATTTTTTGTAAATACACAATCTGCACAAATTAAAGCTTAATTTTTGTGCAACATTTTACATTTCCAAAAGTATTTCTACAAACTTCCTCTATTTTCTCTTTTTTATGTAAGAGCACTCCTTGCAGCAACAACGAACATTCTCCGTGAACACATCAAAAACATATTTCTGGCATTCGCCGAACCTGCTTACTTCCGCTTTCTTTTGGTAATGGTAAATGCTGCACCTGCCAGAGAAATGGCAGCAGCTGCACCCACTACAATTGCACCCACACTGAGATCTGCGGTCTGTGTCGGGGTTGTTTTACTGGTTCCGGACGGTGTATTGCTGCCGCCCTTACCGGAATAGGAAGAATTGCTACCCTTACCGTTGGTATCATATGCACCGTTTACATTTACGGTTGTTGTCGTTGTTTCTGTAGCAGTCGTAGTGGTAGTCGTATTCGGGTCAGTTGCTTCCAAACCGCTTACCGTAAACACAACCTTCAAATTATCTGTAATCTTTTCCTCTTTTGACAGATAGCCATCCCCAGTGCTGGCTGCATCGCACAAGGTAACCCGAACGCCCTTGTTGCCAGCAGCATCGGTATAGTCATAATTTACAGCAGCATCTGCCATGGTGTAAGCGACTTCTGTTGTCATATCCGTGCCAGTGAGCACCTTTGTTGCCGTTACTTTAAAATCTGGGCAAAGGGCACGAATGGACTGGGTAGCATCCGGCAATGTAAAATCCAGATAAACATAATCCACTGTTGCTGCATCATCTGTCAGCATACAGGAAATTTCATAAGTATCTGCCTGATTATCGCTGCGAATCACAACATCCGTGGAAGGGAGATCCATATTATCCCCATTAAAAGATGCACGCAGTTTTGCATTGACCGTAATAATACTTGCCGGATCGACTGTTGTAGTCGTTTCAGTTGTCGTTTCACTGTTTCCTGTATCTGTTGTTGTCGTTGTCGTCGTGAAAGCATCGCCCTCATTTTGTACTGGTGTTGTAGTAACATCTGTCAGTTCTTCTGCCCATACAGAAGCAGCCGTAAACGGCATTGCACCAACCATCAAAGAAGCCGCAAAGACAGAAGCGGTAAGGACGTTTTTTATTTCTTTTTTCATAAAATGTCTCCTTCATTCAGATTCTGTGTGCAGACTATGCACCCCATCCTCCGTCTGCAACGCTCTTATTCTTATGTTTAGATTCCATTATAACATACTTTTCAAGCTCTGTAAATGCACAATTTGCACAAATTACGCCGACATTTTTGTTCAACTTTCCGTATTTTAAGCAAAAATTGTACATTTTTGGACTTTATTTTCCGTTCTATTCCTTTTCTGTGCCGCTTTTGCACAGAATAGAAAGCACCGCTTGCATCTGCTCCAGCGGCAGCTGCTTCGGTTCCATCTGTACTCCAATATACGGCTTCTGCATCCCATTGAACACAATCTTTCCCCGATACTGACAGGCAAGTGCCGTAATCTGCTCCTGTGTGGGATGTGCGATATAGAAATAAAGCGTATGATTCCGCTGTGTGATTTCTGTAATGCCAAGCTGTGCCGCCTGATTTCGCAGCAACGCCACGGTTAGCAAGCCCAGAATTGCCTTTGGTGGTTCTCCATAGCGGTCAATCAGTTCATCCAGCAAATCCAACCGTTCTTCCTCTGTTGTAATGGCTGCAATCTTCCGGTAAATATCCAGTCGCTGACTCAAACTTTCCATGTAGGTTTCTGGAATATGTGCCTCCATTTGCAGGTCTACCACACACTCCGCAGTCTTCTGAATCGGCTCGCCTTTTTCCTCTGCAATGGCTTCATTCAACAGCTGCAAATACATCTCGTAGCCAACTGCCTCCATATGTCCATGCTGTCTGCCGCCCAGCAAACTACCTGCACCCCGAATTTCCAGATCCCGCATGGCAATTTGAAAGCCGCTGCCAAATTGGGTAAACTCCCGCATGGCAGTCAGTCGCTTGGATGCCTCTTCCGACAGCACCTGATCTCGCCGGAACGTAAAATAAGCATATCCTCTCCGGTTAGAGCGTCCCACTCTGCCCCGCAGCTGATAGAGCTGCGACAGCCCAAAGCAGTCCGCCCGCTCAATAATCAATGTATTGACGTTGGGGACATCCACACCGGTTTCAATAATGGTCGTACAAATTAAAATATCAATCTCATATTCCACCAGCTGCCGCCAGATTTCCGTCAATTCCTTTTCGTCCATTTGCCCGTTGGCAATCGCAATTCTTGCCTCCGGCATGACCTCCTGCAATTTCGCTGCTGTCTGCGGCATCGTTTCCACCCGATTATGGATATAGTAAACCTGTCCGCCTCGTTTCAGCTCTCGCCGCATTGCCTGCACCAGAACCCCCAGATGATATTCCATGACGCAGGTCTGTACCGGATACCGATCCTGCGGTGGTTCTGCAATGACAGACATATCCCGAATGCCGCTCATTGCCATATTCAATGTCCGTGGGATCGGTGTGGCAGAGAGCGTCAGCATATCCACACCGGGGAACATTTCCTTAAATTTCTCCTTGTGTGCGACACCAAACCGCTGTTCTTCGTCCACAATTGCCAATCCCAATGCCTGAAACTGCACGTCTTTCTGTACAATACGATGTGTCCCAATCACCAAATCTGCAACGCCAGTACGGATTTTTTTCAGGTTTTCTTTCGTCTGCTTGACAGAATTATAACGGGAGAGCAGCACCACATTGACCGGAAACGTCTCAAACCGCCGCAATGCGGTCTGATAATGCTGCATGGCAAGTACTGTGGTTGGCACTAAAATCGCACACTGTTTGCCGCTGAGAATGCATTTCATAGCAGCCCGCAGTGCCACTTCTGTCTTTCCAAAGCCCACATCGCCACATAGCAGACGATCCATCGGACGAGGCCGTTCCATATCTGCCTTGATTTCTGCAATGGATTGCAGCTGATCATCCGTTTCGATATAGGGAAAACGAGCTTCAAAATCGTTCTGGACACTGTCATCCGGATAGAACGCAAAGCCTTCGCTTTTTTCCCGTTTGGCATAGAGTGCAGTCAGTTCCTTCGCCATATCCTTGACCGCTCGTTTGACATTGTTTCGGGTTTTCTGCCAGTCTGCCGAAGAAAGGCGATTCAGTTTGACACCGCTGTCATCCCGTCCGCTAATATAGCGGGAAACCAGATCCATTTGGGTAACCGGTACATAGAGATTCTCATTGCCCCGATACTGAATGGTAATATAGTCTTTGGTCATGCCCTCCAGTTCCAGCTTACGAATACCAAGAAATCGTCCGATTCCGTGGGTTGTGTGCACCACCAAATCACCCGGTGACAAATCAGAGAGACTGTGCAGGGCAGCACCTTCTTTATGCCGCCGCCGTTTCCGATTTCCAGCACGCATGGTTCTGCCTTGTGTCATGACAACCGTC
The DNA here is from genome assembly GCA_958448395.1 of uncultured Oscillospiraceae bacterium. Classification (GTDB taxonomy): domain Bacteria; phylum Bacillota; class Clostridia; order Oscillospirales; family Ruminococcaceae; genus Ruminococcus_C. The sequence goes on from CAUDDP010000012.1 coordinate 21,587, forward strand.
TGGGTTTCCGGACAATAATAGCCGCCGGACAAGCTGCCAGTCATAAGATAAACATGATTGGGCAGCCATTCGGTTGCATTGGCTGCCAGCTGACAGGGGATGCCGCTTTCCTGCAAATCCTTTTGCAAAATCGGCAGGGTCTTTTCACTTCCAGCAAGCAGCATGATGGTACAGTGCTGGTCGAGATAGCTTTTCAAGTCTTCATTCAGCTGCCGCAACTCACCACCCCATGGGGAAAGCTGTACAAACTCTGCTGACAGCAATTTTTGATAGGCAACATGCGTACCACCCTGTAGGAACTGATTGGCATAGATACAGAAAGTGGAAGCCAGCCGCTGCTGAAGCACCTCCGGTTCCTGATAATAGCCGTCCAATCCACGGCAGAGAATGCCGTCCTCTAATAAAACCTTACAGTCCTCCCGATACCGGGCAAGCAGCGTTCTTGCAGTTTCGGCGATCGAAGTATACTCACTGAGTAGAATCGTAGAAAAGCCATAATCCGTCAGCAGGGAAGGGGTTTCATGAATCAGCGGATAGTATTTATCCATCTGCACCAGTTCCAGACCATCTTCCAATTGCTGTGCTTCTTTTAGCAGATGCTCCTTTGCAACGGCAGCGTATTTGCCACGCAGGGTTTTGGCATGATTGCGAATGCGTTCCGCCAATTCTTCCGATGAACAGAGCGTTTCCTTAGCCGGAATTAGCGTCATTTCTGTAATGGTTTCTGTTCGGCGTTGTGTCTGTGGATCAAAAAGGGAAATCGTATCAATTTCCTCATCCCAGAATTCCATTCGATAGGGCAGGGGAGCCTGTGCAGAAAAAATATCCACAATATCCCCCCGAATGGAGAACTGTCCGGCACCCTCGACGGCTTCACAACGTAAATATCCCATTGCAATTAGTTTATCCCGCAAGGTTTCCAGGGAAATGGCATCTCCATTTTTTAATGTAATCGTTTCTGTTTGCAGCTGTTCCGGCGGAATGACCGGCTGCATCAATGCTTCCACACTGGCAGCAACGATCGGACAGGTTTTCCGCTGTAACGCAGAAAGCACACCCAATCTGGCATGGACATAGGCAGTAGAAATGCCCTCAGCCGGGGCAAAGATCAACTCTTTGGATGGAAACAGCTGTGCCGTTTGCCTATCAGTCATGGCATTGATGTCTTCACAGAGGCGGCGTGCCTCTGCCTCTTCACCAGTCAAAATCAGAATCGGTTGTTCTTCACTGGACAGAGCAAGTGCCAGCTGGGCTTTTTGTACTGTTGCACAGCCGGTAAGGGCAACAGGGGAGCACCCATCTCTTTTTGCCTGTTGGAGCTGGCGATAACATTGTAACTGCTGGAAGGTGGTTTCAAAAAATGGCATGGCTGTCTCCTTTCATTCTATAATGCTTTTTAATTATATAAATGTAAAATATAGTTGTCAGCGAAAACTCGCCGCTCATGAAAATCCGTTTTTATATTTTCTCTCACGGATAACGGTCTTATCTCCACCGGCAGATTCGCTTCACTTTCTGCCTGTGTCCGCACGGAAAGCCGTTTTTGTATTTTCTCTTACGGATAACGATCTTATCTCCGCCGGCAGATTCGCTTCGCTCTCTGCCTGTGTCCGCATGGAAAGCCGTTTTTGTATTTTCTCTCACAGATACCGATCTCATCTCCGCCGGCAGATTCGCTTTGCTCTCTGCCTGTGTCCGCTGTCCGCCGTTGTACGTTGTACATACTTGCAATCTTGTTCCTCTAAATTTCTGCATTCTGTATCGTTTTGTTTTTTTAGATGGCGGACAGCGATAGCTTGTTCTTCATTCCGTTATCTTATCCAACTCGTTCACTTTGCAAGGGGGACAGCTTGTCCCCCTTGCATCCCCCTCCGCCAAGCTGGAGCCAGCTTGACCGCAATCGCCTGCAGCGTGCAATCGTCTCCCGCCCTTGAGGGCATCATATGCCCCATCTTCTCCATTCCATAACGGTGGGTGGACTGTCTGCGGCGACTCGCCGCCTGGAGCCAGCTTGACCGCAATCGCCTGCGGCGGAATTCCATAATAAAAATCATCAATGACTATACTGCGACATCGCTTCTTCTATCTTTCCTGCTACAATCAGCTTTGCTGCCTCTGCTGCCTGCTCAAACGCCTGCTGCATCTGCTCCATCTCTGCTTCCGGAAACTTTCCCAATACCCAGTCTGCCAAATTGTAATCCTTGTGCGGCTTTTCTCCCACACCAATCTTAATCCTCGGAAACATTTCCGAACCCAATAGGGCAATGATACTCTTTATCCCATTGTGACCTCCGGCACTGCCTTTCCGACGAATCCGAATCTTCCCCGGCGGCAAAGAAATATCATCATACAGCACCAATACCCGTTCCGGTGGAATCTTATAAAAATCTGCCGCAGCAGCTACTGCCTCCCCACTGTTGTTCATGTAAGTCGCTGGCTTCATAAAAAAACACCGTGTTTCTCCCAGCATCCCATCGCCGCAGTCCGAACGAAATTTCATCGTTGCCATGGAAATATTCTGCTGTTTTGCCAGCTCATTAACGGCAAGAAATCCCGCATTGTGACGGGTTTCCGCATACTCTAAACCAGGATTGCCTAAGCCGACTACCAGCCATTCCGGTTTGCCCATCCGGTGCTTGTCACCTTCTATTTGCTTAAACAGGTCAAAAATACCCATTTTTATGACCATTCCTTTCCACTGTGCTGCAAAGCACAAAATCTTCACTTAAAATTTTGATTGATAAAGTCAAGCAATGGTTTTCTTTTGACGAACTCTTTATTATTTTTATACCATTCATATGATTCGCACAATCCGTCAAAAAGAGGTGTCGTATCTTTCATCAGACCATTTTGCCTTTTAACGTCTAAGATATAAGAATAATCAAGAAAAGGAAAATAACTTCGCTGTGGAATCCTGCCGTCAACATACTGCATCTCAGGCTTTTTTCCTAAAACCTCATAGCATAATTTCACCCAATGACAAATGTCGACAATTTCAGTATTTCCAACATTGTATATTCGTTCTATTGGCTGCTTGTCAAGTAAAATCTCAATAAATCGACACATATCCCTTATGTGAAAGAATTGCAATGGCATTTTCCCGTCTTGGGGAACATAAAATGGCAAATCATTTTCAGCACAATCAAAGACAAACGCTTCCCGATAAAGATTGTTCATAGGTCCATAAAGGTACGGTGGTCTTATGATGTATGAGTTGCTAATATTTTCAGATACAAACGATTCAGCGGCAATTTTATGGATACCATAATCGCCCCAATAGGAATTTTCACCGCATTTTTGTTGCTCATGAAAAGGCTGCTGTAATGTTTCAGGATAAACAGCACTCGAACTCACGAAGATATAATGATCAAAAGAGCCAAGTGCTTCAAATAACAATTTTACATCATCATAATTATATGCAGTTATGTCCATAACAGCGTCAAAATGATATTTTTTCAAAGTATTGCCAAGATGATGGCGATCCCCTTTAATAGGAATCACATTAGGGGATTGAATATGATTTCCACGGTTCAGTACATACACCTTGTGTCCTTTTGCAGAGAAATATTCTGCGGTGAATCTACTTGCAAATACGGTTCCACCTGTTACTAAAATTTCCATAAACATCACCATTCTTTCTCACAACCCACAGAAGCGGCATCTGCCGAAACAAATGCCGCAATTGCGGTGATTTTATTGGATACCATCTGATTTTACAGATATTTTACCATGATGTACTCTTCATCCTTCTCCTCTACGACTTCATAGCCTGCCTTCTGATAAAGCTTTACCGCATCATTTGCCTTCTGCACAGAAAGGGAAGTACGAGCATATCCGCTTTCTTTTAGAAGAGAAAGCATCGCTTGTAATAATGCTGTACCGATTCCAAGACCTCGATACGCTTTGTAAAGAGAAATGGCAAGGGAAGGGGTTTCATCGTCAATGTGCCCGTAATCCGGCATTATGCGTGTCCAGACCGCTCCGACCACCTTGCTGTCTACTTCTGCTACCAGTGCCCGGTCATCTTTCTTTTCTCCAAAGTGGGAAACATAAACCTGCAATTCTGGTTCTTGAACAATAGACCTCGGCGGTGGTGCTACGCCGTCTGGAATAAAAATTGCCTCGTATAAAAAATCTTCCAATAACGGATATTCAGATGATTTGATTTCTCGTATAATAGCCATTATTTCTTACTGTCATCCGGCATCAGCTTGCCCTTTAGTTTCTTCAGGCTGTAGCCCTCTTTCATCTTCAAATCTGCTCGCTCCACTGCCAGTGCATAGTCCGGTACATCCTTTGTCACAGTAGAGCCGGCTGCTGTATAAGCACCCTTGCCCAGTTTAACTGGTGCAATCAAATTGGTATTACAGCCGATAAAGCAGTTATCTCCAATCACACAACGGTTTTTCTTCATACCGTCATAGTTCACCGTAACCGTACCGCAGCCGAAGTTGACTTTTTTACCAACATCACTGTCGCCGACATAGGTCAAATGGGCAATCGCTGTGCCTTCTCCAACCACAGAATTCTTGACTTCTACAAAGTCCCCAATCTTGACACCATTCCGAATATGAGAATTCGGACGAATATGTACAAACGGTCCAATCTTTACAGCATCTTCAATCACAGAGTCATACGCCTGTACATAGTTCAGGATGACATATTCGCCAACAGTGCAGTTTTCAATGACACAATTTGGTCCAATCGTGCTGCGGGTGCCGATTTTGGTTCTTCCCTTGAGCTGCGTGCCCGGCAAGATCGTGGTTTCTGCACCGATTTCCACATCCTTGCCGATGATAATGCCGTCTGTATTTACAAAGTTGACGCCATTGTCCATGTGCTTTTCCAGCACCTTCCAACGTGCAACCTCATTCAGATGCAGCAAGTCTTTTCTGGTGTTCGCACCCAATACCACATCTGTATTCTCTGTCAGATATGCACCTGCTTTCTTGCCCTGCTCCAGAGCCAATCCAACTGTATCCGTCAGATAATATTCTCCCTGCACATTTGACTGGGACAATCCCTCTAACAGGGTCAGCAAATCTTCTGTACGGAACCAGTATGCACCGGAATTGACTTCATGAATGGCACGCTGTGCATCCGTAGCATTCTTTTCCTCTACAATGGCAGCAATGCCGTTCTCACTTCTCAAAATTCTGCCGTAACCATACGAATTATCCAGCCTTGCCGTAATCACTGTAACAGCATTGCCCTGTGCCTTATGCAGCTGATAAGCCTGCCGAATGGTTTCACTGTCCATAAACGGAGCATCCCCACAGAGTACCAGCGTATTGCCATCCGTGTCTTCTTCTAAAAATGGCACTGCCTGCATGACAGCATGCCCTGTGCCAAGCCGCTCTGCCTGCAAGATCGTCCGATATTTGTCGTTTAAATAATGCTCAATGAACTGTGACTTGTAACCTGTCACCACACAAATTCGACGCAAATCTGCCTGTTCACAAGCCTGTACCACCCAGCCCAGCATCGGTACATCCAGTACGGTCAGCATCGGCTTTGGAATGGCGGCTTTCATCCGGCTGCCATGACCGCCGGCTAATATTACAACTTGATCCATTTTTGGTTCCTCCTGCAAAATAGGTTCGCTACTTTTTACCAGTCCCCCGGCAAAAAGGCGTACTACTTATAGTATGACAAAATTTTGAAAAAAATGCAAGCCTTTTTGCAAAAAAAAAATTGATCTTGTTATTTTTGTATAAGTTGCTATAAAAATCAGGGGCGATTTTTTTGAAAATATGTATGGTATTTTCGTTTCAGATGTGTTATAATAAGAGCGAGGGTCGGATTGCAGGTAGAAACTGCCATTTCTCGCCTGCTGTTTGCCGCTTCACAAACGCCGCACCCACAAAAATCAAACGAATCAATTTTGGAGGTAGTTACCAATGGCAAAAAAGTATTGTTATCTGTTTACGGAAGGTAACGCAAACATGAGAGAGCTTCTCGGCGGTAAAGGTGCAAACCTGGCCGAAATGACCAACATCGGTCTGCCGGTTCCGCAGGGCTTCACCATCACCACAGAGGCTTGTACACAGTATTATGAGGATGGTCGCCAGATCAATCCGGAAATCCAGGCTGAAATCAACGAGTATATCACCAAGATGGAAGGCATCACCGGCAAGAAGTTCGGTGACAAGGAAAATCCGCTGCTCGTTTCCGTTCGTTCCGGTGCACGGGCTTCCATGCCGGGTATGATGGATACCATCCTGAACCTTGGTCTGAATGAAGAAGTTGTCAACACCATTGCAACACAGTCCGGCAACCCAAGATGGGCATGGGACTGCTACAGAAGATTCATCCAGATGTACTCCGACGTTGTTATGGAAGTCGGCAAGAAGTACTTTGAAGAACTCATCGACAAAATGAAGGCTGACAGAGGCGTGACACAGGACGTGGAACTGACCGCTGATGACCTGAAGGAACTGGCAAACCAGTTCAAGGCTGAATATAAGGAAAAGATCGGTACAGACTTCCCGTCTGATCCGAAGGAACAGCTGATGGGTGCCATCAAGGCTGTATTCCGCAGCTGGGACAACCCAAGAGCAAATGTTTACCGTCGTGACAACGATATCCCATATTCTTGGGGTACTGCTGTTAACGTACAGAGCATGGCATTCGGTAACATGGGTGACGACTGCGGTACTGGTGTTGCCTTTACCCGTGACCCAGCTACTGGTGCAAAGGGTCTGTTCGGCGAATTCCTGACCAATGCACAGGGCGAAGACGTTGTTGCCGGCGTTCGTACCCCGATGCACATTACTGAAATGGAAACAAAGTTCCCAGAAGCATTCGCACAGTTCAAGGAAGTGTGCAGCATTCTGGAGAATCACTACAGAGATATGCAGGACATGGAGTTTACAGTAGAACACGGTAAACTGTACATGCTCCAGACCAGAAACGGTAAGAGAACCGCACAGGCTGCACTGAAGATTGCTTGTGATCTGGTGGATGAAGGCATGAGAACAGAAGAAGAAGCTGTTCTGATGATCGATCCAAGAAACTTAGACACTCTGCTGCACCCGCAGTTTGATGCAAAGGCATTAAAGGCCGCTACACCGCTGGGCAAGGGCTTGGGCGCATCTCCTGGTGCTGCTTGCGGTAAGGTTGTATTCACCGCAGATGATGCAGAAGCTTGGAACAGCAAGGGCGAAAAGGTTGTTCTGGTTCGTCTGGAAACCTCTCCGGAAGATATTACCGGTATGAAGGCTTCCCAGGGTATCCTGACCGTTCGTGGCGGTATGACATCTCATGCTGCTGTTGTTGCACGTGGTATGGGTACCTGCTGTGTATCCGGCTGCTCTGATATTGCAATGGACGAAGCCAATAAGGTCTTCACTTTGGCTGGCAAGACGTTCCACGAAGGAGATTACATCTCGATTGATGGTTCTACCGGTAACATCTACGAGGGTATTATCCCGACTGTGGATGCTTCTATCGCTGGCGAATTTGGTAGAGTTATGGGCTGGGCCGACAAGTACAGAGTTTTGAAGGTTCGCACCAACGCTGACACACCGGCTGATGCAAAGAAAGCGCGCGAGCTGGGTGCGGAAGGAATTGGTTTGTGCCGTACAGAACACATGTTCTTTGACGCTGACCGTATCGCTGCATTCCGTGAGATGATCTGCTCTGACAAAGTAGAAGAAAGAGAAGCTGCACTGGCAAAAATTGAACCGATGCAGCAGAGTGACTTCGAGGCACTGTACGAAGCACTGGAAGGTACTCCAGTTACCATTCGTTTCCTGGATCCGCCGCTCCACGAATTCGTACCGACCGAAGAAGAAGATATTAAGAAGCTGGCTGACGCACAGGGCAAGACAGTAGAACAGATTAAGACCATCATTGCTTCTCTGCATGAGTTCAACCCAATGATGGGACATCGTGGCTGCCGTCTGGCTGTAACTTATCCGGAAATTGCTAAGATGCAGACAAGAGCTGTCATCAAGGCTGCCATCAACGTGAAGAAGGCACATCCGGATTGGTGCGTAAAGCCGGAAATCATGATCCCGCTGGTTGGCGATGTCAAGGAACTGAAGTATGTCAAGAAGTTTGTTGTTGAGACTGCGGACGCTGTCATCGCAGAAGCTGGCGTAGAACTGGATTATGAAGTAGGTACCATGATTGAGATTCCGAGAGCTGCACTGACTGCTGACGAAATCGCAAAGGTAGCAGATTTCTTCTGCTTCGGTACCAATGACCTGACACAGATGACTTACGGCTTCTCTCGTGATGACGCTGGCAAGTTCTTGGAAGCTTACTATCAGGCAAAGATTTTTGAAAACGATCCGTTTGCAAAGCTGGATCAGACCGGCGTAGGCAAACTGATGAAGATGGCACTGGAACTGGGCAAGCCAGAGAACGATAAGCTGCACTGCGGTATCTGCGGTGAGCACGGTGGTGACCCAACTTCTGTTGAGTTCTGCCACGAAATCGGTCTGGACTATGTTTCCTGCTCACCGTTCCGTGTACCGATCGCAAGACTGGCTGCTGCACAGGCTGCGATCAAGAGCAAGTAATTGCTAAATATTTGACTTTTTTCGCGAAAAAACATGCATACGAACATCAACCATTCAGACTCACCCCGTTAGTATTCTGATTGATACACACAAAACGAATCCGACACTCGTTGGTGGTATCTTTCTTATAGTACAGTTAAAAAGCACACCCAGCGGCGGACAAGCCGCAACGGGTGTGCTTTTTCTTTTCTATTCTATCGGCTGCACGACTGCCAAGCTACAGAAATTCATTTCTGTATTTTCTTTCACAGGTAACGTTCTCACCTCCGCCGGCAGATTCGCTTCGCTGTCTGCCTGTGTCCGCTGTCGCCTGCGGCGTGCAGTCGTTTCCCGCCCTTGAGGGCATCCAATACCCCATCCTTTCCATTTCATAACGGTGGATGAACTGTCTGCGGCGACTCGCCGCCTGAGCCAGCTTGACCACAGCCGCCGTTCGACGAAGTCAACCGCTCAGGGTTTCTTCTTCCGCTGTTTGACTGCCTCATGCAGCAAATATTCAATCTGTCCATTGATAGAGCGAAAATCTGCTTCCGCCCAAGCTGCAATTTCTTCCCATAGGCTAGGGGAGAGCCGGAGCAATACCTGCTTTTTGGCAGATTCCTTGTTTTTGACTGCCTTTTCCCGTTGCAGAATCTCCCGTTCCATCTCCTGTATGCGTGCCAGCCGCTCTTGCAGCTGTTGTTCTTTTTTTTCGAGTTCTGCCACGTATTTCCCTCTCTTCCTTCATAAATATGCATCAACAGATCAAGCTGGTTCATCGAACTCACATTTAATAAATACTGCCGCTGTTCACAATCGGTTGTGCATCCTTATTGCCGCAAAGTACCACCAGTAAATTTGAAACCATCGCTGCCTTCCGTTCCTCATCCAGTACGACAATTTCATCTTCGCCCAGCTTATCAATTGCCATTTTCACCATCCCGACTGCACCGTCTACAATTTTCTGCCGTGCTGCAATAATGGCAACCGCCTGCTGCCGCTGTAACATGGCTGCTGCGATTTCTTCCGCATAGGCAAGATGTGTAATCCGTACCTCTTCAATGACAAGTCCGGCATCCGCCACACGTTTTTGCAGCTCTGTCTGCATCTGGGAGGCAATTTCCATTGCACTGCCACGTAGTGTCTTTTCCCTTGCACCATCCTCCTCATTGTCATCAAATACATCATATGGATACAAACGGGCAATATTCCGAATGGTGGAGTCTGTCTGCGTACTCAAATACTCCTTGTAATTTTCGACTGCAAATACTGCCTGTGTCGCATTCTGCACATGCCAGATTACAACGGCTCCAATTACAACCGGATTGCCCAGTACATCATTGACCTTTTGCCGTTCGTTATTCAGTGTCTGTGTTTTTAGGGAAATGGTTTTCTTCAGGCTGTTGCTCTGTAAAGCAGAGGAGGAAAGAGAGCCTTTTTTCAAAGCGACTGTTGCCTCCTGCATGGCACGCTGCTTCTCCTCATGATAGGTTGGACTGAAGGTTGTACAGAACGGATTCACAAAGAAAAATCCAGCCTTCCGAATCGTACCGTAATACACACCAAACAAGGTGAATACCCGTGCTTCATTGGGTGGTACGACCTTTAATCCAGCAGGCAGCAGAATCAATGCAATCCATGCCAAGAGACTGAGTGCCATTAAAACACCGCCCAGCACAAACTGTTCCGCCAATATCTGAAAAATGCTCCAGATAAATACAGCGATCGCAATCAGGTATCCCAGAATGGTCAGCCCTAATACCAGAAAGCCACTCTTCGGATGCAGTTCTTTTTCTGCAATTTGGTTTTGGTTTTGATTTTGTGTCATATGCATACCCTCCTTGTTTTCCTCACCGCAATGGTGATATTATTATGATATCACAACGATACGAATTTGTCAAGAGGGAATCAAAAAAATACACCGCATACAAAAAGCATACGGTGTATTACACAATATATTACAAACCTTATGATTACCACTCTGCATCCAATCCAGCAGATTGTTTTGCATAGTAAGTCAGAATCGCAACGGCATCTTCTACGGTAATCTTTCCATCGCCGTCCACATCCGCTGCTAAAAAGGCAGTATCCTCTGTTGTTGCAGCATTTTCCTGTAACAGCTTTGCCTCCAGTCCAGCAGACTGCTGGGCATAGTACGTCAAAACTGCAACCGCATCTTCTACGGTCACCTTGCCGTCACTATCTACATCCCCATAAGAAATAGCATAAGGATTCTTTACCAGTACAAAAGAAGGATTTCCTTCCGATGGCGATGAGGTCATAAGATGTATCAGATAAGGTACGGTCACATCTGTTATAATATCCATTTCTAAAAATGCCTTCGTCATCTCCAAAGCACCTTTATAGGATTCCCCCCCTGGTGTTTCTACTACTAACTGATAGGTATCTACATCCGCATTCTCTGTTTCCATTTTCTCAATAGAAGAAACAGAATAAGGTAAATCTTTGCATTGCTCCATGCCAAATGAAGTACCAGTTGGCACACAAGCCCAGAGCATACAAGATTCCGTCGGATCTCCCAACATCCAAGCATCCATTTTAAAGTCAGCATAAATATCATAAACAGCTTCTACACCGCTCAGCTGATATAGTTCCTCTTCCGAATAAGAAACATCACTGGACATAATATAAACGCAATTCAAATCCCATTCCAACGGGAGCAGTACATCCACATCAGAAGTCCAGCAATCATTAATCGTTTCAAAATCGAATTTCTTTGCTGGTGTTGCAGTCAAATAAGGAGAAATCGCTGCCATCTCCTCCATATCCGGTGTGGTATCCGCATCTTTCATCATAACTGCTACATATCCAGTCTGCATGGTGCCAAAGTAATACGTTTCTTCCTTTGTATCTGCCAGTTTAATATAATCTGCATTCGAATCGTTGCTTATAAATGTAATACTATGTTCATCAGATGATACAATGTCTTCTTTATCCCACGCAAAGGCAGAAATAGACACCATATTGGTCAACAAGATCGCTGCAAGAACCGATGCAAAAACTTTCTTTTTATTTGTCATAAAAATCATCCTTTCTGTTCTTATGAGAGCGTACTGCCTATTTTTTCATTGTTGTAATAGAATACAAGAAGTGTGGATGTGATTCTTATCCAAAAAGGATTTTCAGTTGGGATACAACTTCTATCCTTTACCACTTTGTATCCAATCCAGCAGATTGCTGGGCATAGTAGGTCAGAATCGCAACGGCATCTTCTACGGTAATCTTTCCATCGCCGTCCACATCCGCTGCTAAAAAGGCAGTATCCTCTGTTGTTGCAGCATTTTCCTGTAACAGCTTTGCCTCCAGTCCAGCAGACTGCTGGGCATAGTACGTCAAAACTGCAACCGCATCTTCTACGGTCACCTTGCCGTCATGATCCGGATCTCCATAGGAAATCAACGGCTGTGCCATCATATCCACTGCGGTTGCTGTATTTGTAGAAGCATTATCTAAAACCAGCAATATCGGACCTGCATCTGCACCTTCATAATTGGCTTCCAATGCTTTTGAAGCTGCAATGATACCATCTGCATCCTGAAATGCACTTGCTCTTGCAGAATAATTCCCAGCATTCTCATCCCATGTCAGTGTTACATCCTCATAGCCCAATTGCTTAAATGCAGCAAGAAGCTGTTCCTGTTCCGTTTTTGGTACATTCCGAACCGACATAACGTCACTATAAGAACCGCTTACAACCCGTGCAGAATAAGGATAATACTCCGCAGATTCTATCACATCCGCTTCCCGCAGTATCTGGCACATTTTTCGTACAATGCCTTCTTTGCTTTCTGCATTTTCCAGATCTTCGATCAGATTTATCTTTTTCTCTAAAACATCCCATAATCTGATCTCCACAACATCGTCATAAAGCGTATTTTCATACGACTCATCAAAAGAAGCAAAAAAATCTGCATACTGAGTTTCCAGTTCTCTATAAGATTCCAGTTTCTCCTTTGGCACCGTCAGAAACAAAACATTATAATGATAGTTGTTCATAGTCATAAAATTTGAATGATGATCTGCCTTCCAATAAACCGGATAATATGCATCCTCATCCTCAACTTGCTCATAACCGTCTGGTATATCCATATCAAAAGTAATCTGATACAACGCTTTCGCTGGCATTGCGGTTAATAAGCTGCCTGCAATCACAGCACTGGCAATGACTGCTGTCCATTTCTTCTTTTTCATAAAAATTCCTCCTTTTTCCTTAAGAAATTGTACTACCTATATATTCATTATTATAATAGAACACCAGTAGTGTAGATGTAACTCGTGTACCAAAACGATAGGTTGCTGGCATAGTATATTCTGGATCATAATAGCTACCCTCCGTATTAATACCAATTACAGTATGATATGTCTTCCCATTAAAAGTCTGTGTTGTATATACTGGTCCACCGCTATCGCCACCACTTGCAAAAGCTGTGTACATTATTCGATGGTTTTTTTCATCAGTATTATCATTCATATATGCAATTTGACCATCTGCTTTATATCTTTTTGTACAATTAGCACCTGGATCACTAGCAGTTGATTGCGGGAAACCACTTACTGTAACTGTTGCACCGCTTGTCATAAAATCGTCTGTTGCTATACCAAGAGAAAACATTCCATATTCTGATAAGTCTTCTTCAAAATAAAGAAGTGCATAATCATACATGCTATTTCCATTTGGTCTAAACCTCATCGCTATATGTCCTTCTTTTGGATAAAGCGTTTTGATAACCTTGGTACAGTTTTCATCGTAAATATCCACTCTCATATTGGAAACAAATGAATGTTTATTTATATCGTAAATACAATGTGCTGCCGTTGCAATAATATGTTTATCAATAATAAATCCAGTTCCTCCGATTGCTGCTATTTGCACAACAGACGTTTCTTGATCCGGAACACGGTCATCAATTGAACCTGCTCTTGTAGCCCCACCATTTCCATTATAAATAGGAAGATCTACATCCAAAGTATACTTTTGTTTCTGCCCTGTTTCATAATTTATCATATAATAAATCTGATCTTCATAAAACGCATCTGCTGCCATACAACTTGCCATCCCATAGAAAGCCATCAAACAAGCCGCCACAACGGCTACCAATTTTTTCGTCATGTCTTTAAACCATACCATCATTTTCTCCTCCTCACTGCAAATAAGGCAGTGTGTTAATCTCTCCTACTGCATATGCGGTCAGAATTTCAGAATCCACAATATCAATGGTATTACTGCAATTCACATCGGCTACCGCATAATTCCAAAGGTCACATCTTCCCTTTAGATACTTATTTATGCAGATACAATCCATCAAATCCACAACCCCATCATTGTTGCAATCACCATATCGAACCTCATCCGCTGATGCGGACATCATACCTGACATCGCTGCAATCAATGTCACAGCAAAAACTGCTGTCACAAGCCTTTTCAATTTCTTCATGTTCATTCCTCCATTTTTATGATCTAACAAAAAAGTACGTATACTGTCATTTCTATTTTTATTATCCCTTCTTTTTTTATATTATTATAACACAGTTTCCTATTTTTGTAAACTTTAAAAATAACCATATTCTTGTTTATATTTTTGTATAAAATGTGCAAATCAGACAAAAACAGCTGTACCATGGTGTTGATACAGCCGCTTTTGTTTGCTCTATTCTATTCTATTATTTTTAATAGTATAACAATTTTACTTTGCCTTCGTCGCCACTTCTTCTGTCAGCTTTGCCAACAAATCCGATGTGGTCATACTGCCAAGATCCCCATTCTTTCTGGAACGAACGGCAACTGTTTTCTGCTCCACCTCATTGTCACCAATGGTAAGCATATACGGCACCTTTTCGAGTACAGCCTGCCGAATCTTATAGCCGACTTTTTCTGCTCTGCTGTCTACTTCACAACGCAGACCAGCTGCCTGCAACTGGTGCAGCACCTCATAGGTATAATCCAGATGGCGGTCTGCAATCGGAATCAGCCGCACCTGCTCCGGTGCCACCCACAGCGGCAATGCACCTGCAAAATGTTCAATCATATAGGCAAGTGTCCGCTCATAACAGCCCAGAGAGGTTCTATGAATGATATACGGCAGCTTCTTCTGCCCGTCTGTATCGGTATAGTACATCCCAAATCGCTGTGCCAGCAGCATGTCAATCTGAATGGTAACCAGCGTATCTTCCTTGCCATAAACATTCTTATACTGAATGTCCAGTTTCGGTCCATAGAAAGCCGCTTCATCAATGCCAATGGTATAATCCAGACCAAGGTGATCCAGAATATTCCCCATAGCACGCTGTGCTTCTTCCCACTGTTCCGCAGTTCCCTCATACTTGTTATTTGGATTTGCCGGATCCCACTGGGAGAAACGGAACGTACAGTCCTCCAGCAGTCCAACCGTATCCAACATATATTTTGCCAGTTCCAGACAGCCCTTGAATTCTTCTTCCAGCTGATCCGGACGCAGAATGTAATGTCCCTCCGAGATGGTGAACTGCCGCACACGGATCAAACCGTGCATCTCCCCGCTGTCCTCATTCCGGAATAGGGTAGAAGTCTCCACCAGCCGCATGGGCAAATCCCGATAGGAACGTGCTCTGTTCAGATAAACCTGATACTGAAACGGGCAGGTCATCGGACGCAGGGCAAAGCACTCTTTGGTTTCATCATATGGGTCACCCAGAATAAACATACCATCCAGATAATGATCCCAGTGACCGGAAATCTTATAGAATTCCCGTTTTGCCATCAGCGGCGTTTTTGTCAGCAGACAGCCCTTAGACTGTTCCACATCTTCTACCCAACGTTGCAGCAGCTGCACCACTCTTGCACCCTTTGGCAGCAGCACCGGCAGACCCTGACCAACCACGTCCACGGTGGTGAAATATTCCAGCTCTCTGCCCAGCTTATTATGGTCACGCATTTTTGCTTCTTCCAGCTTTTTCAGATGTTCTTCCAGCATGGATGCCTTCGGAAATGCAACGGCATAGACACGAGAGAGCATCTTGTTCTTCTCCGAACCTCTCCAGTAAGCACCTGTACAGGAGAGCAGCTTGAATGCCTTGATGACACCGGTCTTCATCAGGTGCGGACCAGCACATAAATCCGTAAAATCGCCCTGCCGGTAGAAGGAAATCGGTTCGCCCTTATCGGCATGTTCTTCGCAAAGTTCTACCTTATATGGCTCATCCTGTTCTTTCAGAAAGGCAATTGCCTCTTCCGGAGATAGGGTAAACTGTTCCAGTTCCGCATTTTCCTTGACGATTTTCTTCATTTCTGCTTCAATTTTCCGCAGTTCTTCCGCAGAAAATGGCTTTTCCACATCAAAGTCATAGTAGAAGCCGCTGTCAATTGCCGGACCAATGGCAAGCTTTGCATTCGGATACAGCCGCTTCACTGCCTGTGCCAGCACATGAGATGCCGTATGCCAAAATGTCTTTTTGCCGTCCAGATCATCAAATGTGAGCACTTCAAAAGTACAGTCCTCAGTCAATGGTGTGCGGAGGTCGCAGACTTCGCCGTTGATTTTTACACAACAGGCCGCCTTATAAAGACCCATTCCAATGTTTTTTACGATTTCTGCGGCAGACTGACCAGGGGTAAATTCCCGGAAGCTGCCGTCTTTCAGTTGCAGTTGTGGCATAGTAAAAACTCCTTTTTATAAATTTTCGGATGACCGATTTCATGAATCCGCTGACAAATTTGCTTCGTCTACCAAAAAACGATAAAAAAATGCCCCTGACACCGGTTGCACGGTATCAGGGGCGAAAGCAAATCAAACTGCCGCGGTTCCACCCTTTTTCACGCAGTAACAGACACGGCAAACATCTGCTTTGCTCCAGAGGGAAATCGTATCCCAAGGAAAAGCAGAGCGGATAACCGGCTGCACAAACAGCCCTTTCTTGTATGAAAGGGGAGCTGCGTCTTTCGGATGCTCAATAACGGAAGCAACCCGCTGCGGATTGGGCAGACTCTGAGACGGTGTGCCGTCAATTCCAGTTCTGCACCGTTTACAGCCAATGACAGGTGCTCTCTGTTAGAACGTGTAACGAACTGCGGCCTTTCTCTTCCATGTTTTGTGATATGTTCATTGCAGGCATAACGAGCCACTGCAATGTATTTCAAAAATCGGGTCTATTCGGGATTGTGCAAGGCAGTGCGACTGTACATCGAACACTGCATGGGTTCATTCTATCACATCCTCTCCTATCTGTCAACGGGCAATTTCAGGGATTTTCTGTTTTGCACAAAAGTGTGGAAGGTATTTTGTACGGATTGCCGGAAACCATGAGAGAAATACTACAACAATCTCATGAAAAAAAACAGATACTTCCTCCAAATTGTCTTATCTGTATTGCAGATAAAAGTCAATATCTGTATTGCAGATATGCCATAATAAGAAAAAAGGGAGGGGACGTATCATGTATCAGCATATCCGTGCACTGCGGGAAGACCGAGACTTGAAACAACGTGAAATCGCTGCTTACCTGCATGTTTCTCAGAATACATATTCACAATATGAAAACGGCGTCATTGCACTGACCGCAGACGTGCTGATTGCATTAGCTGCCTATTATCAGACCAGTGTCGATTATCTGCTTGACCTGACCGACGAACAAACTCCCTATCCATCCAAAAATAGTGCTGCTTCCATGACGTAAATCGGATGAAAACAGCACTACATTTTTTTACTCTTTGGAAACCATTTCCTTTCCCTGCCTGTATTCCTGCACAGCCCGCTTGTGACAAATCGACAAAAACTATAAAACATACCCAAATTTCCCGGTTTTTCCCGGTTTCTTCAAACTTTCCCTCTTGACAGCCCTAGGGAAATGCTCTATAATAAAAATTGGTTTGGTCAAAACGATGACAAAACGGTGACAATGCAAGCGATGTTTGTAACCAGCCAGCAACTATCCTCAAATGCGTTTTTCGGCATCTTGCGTGAAGCAAACCTATGGCTGTCCTGCGGCATTTGTCACAAAATGCAAACCAATTAGAAAGAGAAAGGGTGTGTTACCAATGGCACATGCACTACACAGCCGCATCAAACGGCTTGTGCTCGCTGCCAGCACTTGCGTCGCAGCAGTCGGACTGGGTACCGTCTCTGCTTCTGCAATTGACGACACAGAATTATTACAACCAGTTATCATCAAAGAAGACACATTACAGCCATGCGGACAATTGGTTCTGCCATCAGAAGTAACAGAGGAGAACTGGTATGAAGGTCTGACCGGCAATCTGTATTACTGCTATGCAGACGGCACCTATGCAACAGGTATTACCACACTGCCAAACGGCGAAACCTATCTGTTTGCTCTGGATGGCAACCTGAAAACAGGTTGGCAGACTGTGAATGGTCTGCGATTCTACTTCAACCGCACCACCGGACAAAAACAATTTGGCTGGGTACTGCACTCCAACCGCCTGTACTATGTCTTTGAAGAGACCGGCAAACAAATCGGAGAGGTACAGATTGACGGAACCCCTTACATATTTGACGAATTTGGTGTGCTGCAAACCGGCATTTACACCTGCACGGACGGCACAGTCGCTGGCTGCAACACCGACGCAACACCGTATACCGGCTGGGTAACGGACGAAAATGAAGCAGTCTACTACTTTAACGAAACCGGTATCGCCCTGACAGGGTTACAGAACATTGACGAGGCAACTTACTACTTTGGCACAGACGGCATCCTGCAAACCGGTATGATCACTATGGAAGATGGCAGTGTACGGTATTTCGGTGAGGATGGCAAACAGGCAACCGGCTTACAGACGATAGACGGCAAAACCTATTGCTTTACCGAAACCGGCATGGTAACCAATCAGCTGTATACCATTGCCGATGCAACTTACAGCTTTGATGCAGAAGGTGTCATGCAAATAGGTCTGGTGACCATGGAAGACGGCACGACTCTTTTCTTTGGTGAGGACGGCAAACAGGCAATGGGTTTGCAGACGATAGACGGCAAGACATATTGTTTTACGGAACTTGGAATGGTTGTCAGCCAAATGCAGGTAATTGACGGCACTACCTATTATTTTGGGGCAGATGGCACCATGCAGACGGGTATGGTTGCCCTGAAAGATGGCACATATCACTTCAGCGAAACCGGAGCAATGACAACTGGCTGGCTGACGCTGAATGGGGCACAGTATTATTTCGACCTAACCACCGGTAAAATGGCAACTGGAATGGTAACCCTGCCGGACGGAACCTATCTGTTCGATGAAAAGGGTGTCTTTCAGAAAAAGCAGGAAACCGGCATCGCTTATACTGTGCCGTACTACAATCAGGCAGATCCAAGATGGGGCTCTACCTATATCGGCACGAAAACCATTGCTCAGGTGGGTTGTTTGGTGACGTCTCTGGCAATGACCCAGTCCTATCACACCGGCATAGAAATTCTGCCGGATGAAATGCGGTATCAGCTGCAATTCAGCAATAATTCTTTGCTCTGGGCACCTGTTATTGCCATGGACTATGAGATTGAGTCCTGCTCTGGACTTTCTACGACTGCATTCTGCAAGCGACTGTATACACTCTTAAAGGAACACGGCCCAGTAATCGTAGGGTCAGACAATGTATATGGCGGCTCCCATTATGTGGTTGTCACTGGCTGCACCAATCCGGACAGCAGTACGCTGAAAACCTCTGATTTCACGATGAATGACCCAGGCTTCAGTAATAGAACGATGTTGAATGAACACCTTGCAAGCTATCCGACATGGTTCCATTTCTATTACATGAACGATTAAAAAATAATGCCAATTGCCGCTGTATCGGTTGGGTACAGCGGCTTTTTGTGTACTGCAAGAGCATATATCATAATGTGCGTTCAATGGAAGAGCATTTTATCTGCCGAATGGCAACTGCGGTCAAGCTGGCTCAGCTTGGCGAGGGGGAT
>CAUDDP010000013.1 GCA_958448395.1 uncultured Oscillospiraceae bacterium
GCCGGCACAGTTTGTGATTGGCAGCGGTAGAATGCATTCTCCTCGAACTTACAGTTTACAGATAAAAAAACGGTGATTTTGAAACAAAATCAGCAGCTTTAACCGGATCGCAATGAAGAATGCCCCTGCGGAGAAAGCAGGGGCATTGACTGCGGAGACTTTATTTGCAATTAGTTTTTCATTTCATAGCGTTCGCCAATCAGGGAAGCATTGGCAGCCAAAACCGGACGAATGCAGGTTTCTACAAATTCTTCCGTCTGCTGCTCACTTCTGCCGGTGAAGTTTTCCGGCTGTAAAATGGCATCCAGCTCTTCCTTTGTAATCATGAACATTGGATCTGCCAGAATCATATCACAAAGGTCATTTTCCAGACCATCTTCCTTGACATGCTTGCCGGCAATCATGGAATATTCCCGAATCTTTTCATGCAGTGCCTGTCGGTCGCCACCCTTCTTGACCGCATCCATCATGATATTTTCGGTTGCCATGAATGGCAGTTCCCGCATAATCCGCTGCCGAATCATCTTCGGATAAACCACCAGACCGTCTGTGACATTCAGCATGATATTCAGAATGGCATCCACAGCAAGGCAGGCTTCCGGAACAGAAACACGCTTATTTGCAGAGTCATCCAGTGTCCGTTCAAACCACTGTGTACCAGCGGTGAATGCTGGATTGAGGCTGTCAATCATGACATATCTTGACAAGGAAGTGATTCGTTCGCATCGCATTGGATTCCGCTTATATGCCATGGCAGAGGAGCCAATCTGCGTCTTTTCAAACGGTTCTTCCATTTCTTTAAAGCTTTGCAGCAGACGCATATCATTGGAAAACTTGGAGCAGGACTGTGCGATACCGCTCAGAGTTGCCAGTATCTGTGCATCAATTTTTCTGGAATAAGTTTGACCGGAAACCGGTACCACGCCAGAGAAGCCCATTTCTTCTGCAATCATCTGTTCCAGTTTCTTTACTTTTTCGGCATTGCCTTCAAATAATTCCATAAAGGAGGCCTGTGTACCAGTCGTTCCCTTGGAGCCGAGCAGCTTCAGGTTGGAAATCCGGAAATCCAGTTCGTTTAAGTCCATGAGCAGTTCATTCATCCAGAGGGTTGCACGCTTGCCGACAGTGGTCAGCTGTGCAGGCTGCAAATGGGTGTAGGCAAGTGCTGGCATTCCCTTGTACTGCATTGCGAATTTTGAAAGATTTGCCAGTACATTGATCAGCTTGCGGCGAATAACTTGCAATGCTTCCCGCATAACAATGATATCGGTATTATCGCCGACATAACAGGAAGTTGCACCCAAGTGAATAATGCCCTTTGCGTGTGGACAAACCTGACCATAAGCGTAGACATGGGACATAACATCGTGCCGCACAACCCGTTCCCGTGCTTCTGCCACATCATAATCAATATTATAGACGTTGTCTTCCAGTTCTTTTACCTGAGATGGGGTAATCGGCAGACCGAGTTCCATTTCTGCCCGAGCCAGAGCCACCCAAAGCTTTCTCCAAGTGGTAAACTTCTTGTCAGCTGAGAAAATGTGCTGCATTTCTTCGCTGGCATACCGTGTACAAAACGGACTTTCATAGCTTGTTGTATTTCGCATGATTTCATTCCTCTCTTTTTTCATCACGAGACAGATGCGGCTGCATCCATCATATAGGTTTATTATAGCGAAAATTTTTGTACACGTCAACCTTTTCGTCAGATTTTTCATGAAAAGCCGCTTTGTAAACACAGAAATCAATTTTCAAATAATGGGGTGGATTCCCCCGCTCAACGGCGACTGTGGTCAAGCTGAAATTTCATTCCATCACTTTTTCTGCTTTACAATTCGTTCGTTTTTGTATCATAAGCGTTTCGTTCTTTTGTTCGTTTTCTTTATGATAGCAGCAATCTGCTGGAATGGAAAGAAAATTGCCACTAAATTTTCATAGAAAAATACAAAAACCGGTTGACTATTTTGTCATTTTCGGCTATCATATAAGAGGAGAACGGAATCTTGGTTGATATATCGGGGTTCTATTTCGGACAGGAGGATGCAGAAATGCAGAAAAAAAGAAATCAGACGGCAGGCATTGCCGCAGAGCAGGAGTGAGGGCGTGCAGCAGAGAGCGAAAAAAAGACGATATGGAAAGTATATTTTCCGCTGGTGCATCACCTTGCTGATCATTGGCTTACTGATATTCGGCAGTGTTTGCGGATTGCGTCTTCGGCATTTTTACAAGGCGATTAACGAGGAGATTCCAGCAGAAAAACCAGACTTGTCCAAGTTTCCAGTGCAGGGAATTGACCTTTCCCGCTATCAAGGGGACATTGATTGGGAAATTCTTTCCCAAGAAGACCATGTACAGTTTGCGTTTATCAAAGCGACAGAAGGCAGCACCTATCAGGATGATTTGTTCACACAGAACTGGGAGGAAGCCGAAAAAGCCGGCGTATTTGTTGGAGCATATCACTTTTTCCGGTTTGAGTCAGATGGCAAAGAGCAGGCAGAAAACTTTATTGCCACAGTACCGAAGCTGGAAAATACGCTGCCGCCAGTGGTTGATATAGAAATCTATGACACAGAGATTGTTCCTGATCCAGCCAATGCACGAGCGGAAATCAACGAAATGCTGACATTACTGGAAGAATATTATGGCGTGAAGCCGATTTTGTATACGAATCCAAGTACGTACATGGATTATTTGATGGGACATCGCTGGGGGTATAAAATCTGGATGAGCAATCCTTATTGTGAACCCATTATAGACTGGACGTTCTGGCAGTACAGCTTTGAGGGCGAATTGCAGGGCTTTGCACAGGATAACATTCCTGTGGATTTGAATGTATATCACGGCAGCCGAAAGCAGTTTTTAAGGGAATTTTCATTGCAGGAATCCAATTAACACAATTGCAACAATTGTAACAAGGCAAATAACCGTTTCTATTGGAAGCGGAAAAATATCCATTAGGAGGAACTTTTAATATGAAGTATTATATTGGAATTGATTTAGGCGGTACAAATATTGTAGCTGGGGTTGTTAATGAATCGTATGAAATTCTGGCAAAGGCAAGTGTAAAAACCAATCTGCCACGTCCGGAGCAGGAGATTGCAGCGGATATGGCAAAGGTTGCAAAAGCGGCAGTAGAGCAGGCAGGTTTGACCATGGAGCAAATCGAATGGGTTGGCATTGGCACACCGGGCATTGCAAACAGCGAAACCGGCATCATTGAATATTCCAATAACCTTGGCTTTGTCAACACCCCAATGGTAAAATATATGGAAGAGGCACTCGGTAGACCAGCATTTATTGAGAATGATGCGAATGCAGCAGCTTACGGCGAATATGTAGCTGGTGCAGCAAAGGGTGCAAAGAATGCCGTCTGCATTACACTGGGCACTGGTGTTGGCGGCGGTATTGTCATTGATGGAAAGATTTACAGCGGCTCCAACTTCGGCGGTGCAGAGATTGGACATACTGTGATCTCGGTAGATGGCCCGCAGTGTACTTGCGGCAGAAAGGGCTGCTTTGAGGTATATTCTTCTGCTACAGGCTTGATTCGGATGACAAAGGAAGCGATTGCAGAACATCCAGACAGCATGATGGCAGAAGAAGAGCATATTAGCGGCAGAACCGCATTTGATTATATGCGGAAGGGCGATGCAGCTGCAAAGGAAGTGGTAGACAAGTACATCAAGTATCTGGCAGCTGGTATCACCAACACGCTGAATATTTTCCAGCCGGATGTGCTGTGCATTGGCGGTGGTGTCTGCAATGAGGGCGATCCGCTGCTGCTGCCGATGAAGGAAATTGTGGCACGGGAAAACTATACCAGAAACTCGAAGAAAAATGCAGAAATCGTAATTGCAAAGCTGGGCAATGATGCTGGTATTATCGGTGCAGCCTTCCTTGGGAATGCACAGTAAGACTTTGTTGGCAAAATAAATGGATAGAAAAACCGGAAAGCAATAAGAAAATACATTGCTTTCCGGTTTTTGTTTTTATTTTGGTATGGGAGGATAGGGACGGCGTTCTGCGGTCAAACCAAGCAGATAGTCCACACTTGTATGGTGCAGCGTTGCCAATGCGATCAGGATTTGGGGTGGTATGGTACGTTGACCAGATTCATAGTAAGCGTATGTACGCTGGGAAACATGCAGGACGGTGGCAACTTGTGCCTGTGTCCAGTCGGCATCTTCCCTTAAATTCCGGATACGGGGAAATTCGCTCATCTTCATCACCTAATGCTGATGATAGCATGTTTTTTATTTTCTATTGACAAATTGAATAAATTGTTCTAAAATAAAGATGAGTTTGATAGACAGGTCTTGTTCGTCGAACGGCGACTGCGGTCGAGCCAGCTCAGCTTGGAAGAACAGAAATTAATGCTATAATTAAAAACGGTTTTTCATTTTAATTTGTCATATGGTATTGCAATTTCCAGAAATAGCTGTTATAATAAGAAAATGTGATACGGCTTTTCGGCTGTATGAAAATCTAAAGAAACGGAAAGAGGAAACAATATGCCTGCAAATATCATTGTCGGTTCTCAGTGGGGAGACGAAGGAAAAGGGAAAATTATTGACATTATGGCATCTCGTGCGGAGGTTGTCGTGCGTGCAACTGGCGGAAATAATGCCGGTCATACCGTTGTCAACAACGGCGAGGTTTATAAGCTGCACCTGATTCCGTCCGGTATTCTGTATCCGGATACACTTTGCCTGATTGGTGCCGGTGTGGTATTGGATCCGAAGGACTTTATTTCCGAATTGGATGAACTGGAAAGCCGTGGAATTTCCACCGCCAACCTGAAAATTGATCCCCGTGCACATGTCGTAATGCCGTGGCACATTGCATTGGACGGACTCTCGGAACAGTTCCGTGGTAATTCGGATATCGGTACCACAAAGCGTGGAATTGGTCCGACTTATATGGATAAGTATGAACGCTGTGGTCTGCGGATGTATGACTTGGTACACCCAGAGGTGTTTGCCCAGAAGGCAAGAACGACAGGAGAACTGAAAAATAAGATTATCACTGCGGTTTATGGCGGAGAAGCCTTTGATTTGGATGCTGTCATTGCGGAATATATCGAATACGGGAAACGGCTCGCTCCATATATTGCGGATGTTTCCGTTCTGACCTATGAGGCTGACAAAGCAGGCAAAACCATTATGTTTGAAGGGGCACAGGCAACGCTGCTTGATATTGATTTCGGCACGTATCCATATGTTACATCGTCTCATCCGATTTCTGCTGGTGCTTGCATCGGCAGTGGCGTTGGACCGAAGATGATTACCAATATCATTGGTGTGGCAAAGGCATACACCACCAGAGTCGGAAAGGGACCGTTCCCGACCGAACTGGAGGATGAAATCGGCGACCTGATTCGGAACAAGGGCGGCGAATTTGGTACTACCACCGGCAGACCGAGAAGAACCGGCTGGTTTGATGCGGTCATTGTACGGCATTCTGTTCGTACAAATGGTCTGGATGGCTTGGCAATCAATAAACTGGATACCCTGAGCGGTCTGAAAACCTTGAAAATGTGTGTCGGCTATGAGAAGCCAGACGGTACAATTCTGAGGGATTTCCCACCGGCACTGGAGGAACTGGCAGATTGCAAACCGGTTTATGAGGAGTTTGAGGGCTTTTCAGAAGATATCAGCGGCTGCAAGACATTTGACGAGCTGCCGGAAGCATGCAAGAAGTATATTGCAAGATTGGAAGAAGTTTGCGGCTGTAAGGTGGTTATGGTTGGCAATGGTCCGGATCGTTCACAGATTCTGGAACGATAACACAGTACAATTGCAAAAAATGACAAGGAAAAAGCACCTCTTTGCAGGTGCTTTTTTGGTGAAAATAGTTGGGAAGGAGCGATACCATTGGAAATTGTAATCATCATATTATTGTTGGTGGTAATTAGTTTGTTGGTGATATTGTGTCTGCGAAAATCGAAGACAGTAGGGAATCCGAGCAGTGATACTGCCCAGCTGCAAAAACTGCGGAAAGAACTGATTGCGGAAGTGCAGCAAAACATCCAGCTGCTTGGGCAAATGCTGGCAGATAACCAGAAGCAGGCGGGCGTGCATCAGACAGAAAAAATGAAATCCATGGAACAAACTGTGGCAACGCAGTTGCAGCAGCTGGAGCAGCGGCTGCGTACCATTGAGTTGACCAGCGGGCAGGGGATGGAACAGATACGGCATACGGTGCAGAGCAGCCTGAATCGGATGCAGCAGGTACAATCGGATAATTTGGCAGAGATACAAGGGATGGTGGAACAAAAATTGACACAGACGCTGGAACAAAAGGTACAGAATGCCTTTCAGTTAGTCAGCGAACGGCTGGAAGCCGTGTATCGGGGGCTTGGTGAAATGCAAACGCTGGCTGCCGGTGTTGGGGATTTGAAAAAAGTGCTGTCTAATGTGAAGACAAGGGGGATTTTAGGGGAAGTGCAGCTTGGTGCGATTTTAAAAGAGGTAATGGCACCGGAACAGTATGCCTATGATGTCACAGTGAATCCCTATCAGAGAGAGCATGTAGAGTATGCAATCCGGTTGCCGGGCAATGATAAGGATGCCCCTGTGTGGTTGCCCATTGATGCAAAATTTCCGGGGGATACCTATGCCGCCTTGCAAGAAATCATTGACAGCGGTGACCAGCTGCGGATAAAAGGGGCTTATCGCAATTTGGAAAAGGTAATACAGAAGTGTGCAAAAGACATCCATGATAAATATATCTGTCCACCGTATACGACCAATTTTGCGATTTTGTTTTTACCGTTCGAGGGACTGTATGCGGAGGTGGTGAACCTTGGTATGGTAGAACGGTTGCAGCAGGAATATCAGGTGAACATTGCCGGGCCATCTACCATGGCAGCGATGCTGAATGCACTGCAAATGGGATTTCAAACACTTGCCATTCAGAAACGCAGTACAGAAGTATGGCAGGTATTGCAGCAGGTACAGACAGAGTTTGACCGCTTTGCAGAGGTACTGCAAAAGACACAAAGAGCGTTACAGAGTGCAGATACACAATTGGAACAGTTGGTAGGGGTTAGAACCAGAGCCATTCAGCGTCGGTTAGATGCTGTGCAGCGACAGAATTTGCAGGATTGAGGGCGGCGAGTCGCCGCAGGCAACTATGGTCAAGCTGATTCAGCTTGGCGGAGGGGTGCAGGGGACAAGCTGTCCCCTGCAAAGCAAACGAATTGGACAAGAAACTAGAACGAGGAACAAGCTACCGCTGTCCGCCCTCTAAAATAACAAAACGATACCAGAACACAGAAATTCAGAGAAATAACGCTGCAAGCTTGCACAAAGAAACAGGACGGACAGCGGACACAGGCAGACAGCGAAGCGAATCTGCCGGCGGAGATGAGACCGGTATCCGTGAGGAAAAATACTCATGAGAACAAGACAGCAAGCTTTCTCAAAAAAAGACAGATTCCCATCAGGTACAATGCCGAAAATCCTTGTCTGTGAAGAATCTTGCAATCACCAGTCCAAGCGGCAGGGCAACAACAATTAGACAAGCTTTCGTCAGCCAGATGGCACCGTTGCTGATATCGTTCAGTCCCATGTAGTAAATTCCCCGATACATATATAATCCCGGAACCATGATAACAATTGCGGGAACCGTCAGAGAAATTCTGGGGAAACCGATTTTTTTCTTAACCGCAGATGCAATGCATCCCGTGCAAAATGCACCAATGAATGCGGCAATGCCCATTGGAACATTTGCCAGCTCTACCAACTCCAGCCGAAGCGTGTTGGTCAGCATCCCAATTAGTCCGGCAGTGAGTGCGATTTTTCTGGGACTGTTGAACAGGAGTGAAAAACCATATACACCGCAGAAGCTTGTAAGAATGCGGAAGAGAATCAATAACTGCATTTGAATTTCCAATGGTTTAAAGTCAGCCGGCTGGAAATGGAAGATCATTGCCGTGACCCATCCGGTTATCGTTGCTGTTAGAATAATCAATATTGCATAGGAAATTCGCTCCAGCCCTGACCGCATATCCAGTTTGGCGAGGTCAATGCCGCCGGTAATCAGCGGAAAGCCGGGAATTACAAACAGCATGGCACAGATATAACCAGCTTGATGTACTTCTGAGATGGAGAGCAGCTGCTGTGCCAGCAGAATGGACAGCACATAAATGATGCACGCTGCTGCAACGCTGACTGCAACATTTGCAAGCAGGGAAAGCTTTCTCTCCAGCATCTGCTTTCGGATGAAGTTGCCAACACCCGCTCCAAGAAAGGCACAGCACATTTCTACTAGGCCGCCGCCCAGTAAAAAGGTAAAAGCACTACAGGCAAAGGCAGCAGCAAGCCCTAGTTTCCATGCAGAATAGTTGGCAGGCAGTTTTTGAATCTGGTCAAGCACCTCATGAATTTGTTTGACAGAACAGACAGATACTTTTTCCGGAAATTCCCGCATAAATAGTTCCATTTGCATTAACTTATGGGTGTTGACACCAGTGGTCGGAATAGAAATGGATTGTGTATAAGTATCTGTTCCTTCAATGCAGGTATAGGCAATTGAGAGTAAACCAATATCTGCCGAACAGGTTAGACCAAGGCATCTGGAAACTTTGTTCATTGCATTCCGAACACGCCATGCACTGGTTCCCACTGACAGCATCAGCAGCCCAACCCGTCCGACCAGTGTGGCTTTTTCCTTGAGTGTGGCTTCTGTTGCAGGAATGCTGGCATCACTTTGCACGATGGCCTTCCAATGAATTGTCATATGCTGTTTTTTGAGTTTTGCCATAAAAGCATCAATTTCCTTTCAGTTTAAAAATACGGTAAAAACCGGCTTGCATATCATTGTGCTGCAAGCCGGATTTTTTTTGTTTAATCTTCTTTATTAGGTGGTGTTATGGCGTTTTCTGTGGTTTCCTTTTCTGTTTGTGTAATAGGATGAATCTCTCCCTCTTCCTTTGTTTCCTGCTGTAAGACAACAGAAATGTTCTCTATGGAAGAAACAGCCCGTCCCTTTTGCGGGTTCTTTTCCTGACTCTTTTCCTCTTCATCGTGATGCTGCCAGTTTCGTTTTACAGTATCTGTGACAGTCGTGAAAACGGTATCCCGCATTTTGCCAAACCATTCATTGGCACGCTGTTCCATTGCGGTTTTCTCCGGCATTTGCAGCGGACTTGGCGGTGTTTCTCCTTCCGGCAGTGTCTTTTCCCGTAGAATGACATAAATCAATGACATTACCGGTACGCCGAGCAGCATACCGAGGATACCAAATAGACCGCCGCCGACAATGACCGCAAACAGAACCCACATAGCCGGCAGACCAACAGATCCGCCAATGACACGGGGATAAATCAAATTGCTGTCAATTTGTTGGATGATGACAACAAAGACGACAAACCAGATGGCCTGTTTTGGCTCTACCAGCAGCAGAATCAGTGCACAGGGAACCGTACCGACAATCGGACCGACAATCGGAATCATATTGGTTAAACCAATGATGACACTGATGAGCACCGGGTACTGAAATTTGAAAATAGACATGCCAATAAAGCAGAGCAGACCCAGAATGCAGGCATCCATCAGCTGACCACCGACAAAGTTGGAGAAGATTTCAAAGGTAATATTGCCGTAGTGTGAAATGCGGCGGTAATTTTTCTTAGAGAATGCCTTTTGTAAAATTCGTTTTGCCTGTGACTTCAGCCGCTTTCTGCCGCTGAGCATATACAGAGAAAAAATCAGACCAATGAAGCAGTCGACTACAACTCTGACCAGACTGGTTGCCCATGTTCCAATTTTCTCCATAAGATTTGGAACATAACCGGAAACAGTCACAGAGAGATCCGTCAGCCAGGATTTAATCTGTGCAAAATCCAAACCGATTTGCTGCATCAGGTCATATAGCTCCTGTCCTTTTTTGCTGTTATTTTGGAGAAACTTTTGGAAGTTGATAAAGTAGATGGTAAACTGGTCTGCAAAGTCTACGAGACTCTCTGAAAATTGCGGAACAATGATACAGACAATACCAGTTAAAACAGAAAATAGGAGAAGATAGGAAAGAATAACGGCGACGACAGAACAGGGAAAGCGGCGGCCTTTTGTGATATTTTGAAAAAAGCCTTCTAAACGGCGGACTGGTGTATGCAGTACGAGCGTAATAACCGCACCAATGATAACTGGTCGCAGTGTACTGAGAATGGCACCAATCCATGTGGAAACAGTTTCCAAACGCATGAGAAGGAATGCAACGAGCAGCAAAACCACGCCGCTGAAAATAATGGTGCGGGCAAAAGGGGTGTTAATGCTGCTGCGATTTCGTTTTGGCATGGTGGCAAGTTCTCCTTTCTTGAGAGTATGGGAAGCCCGATTAGCCAACAATTTGTTTTGCAACATCTACTGTGTCTTTTGCATCTTTTGCGTAGAAATCTGCATGAATCTGCTTTGCATAATCCGGTGTCAAAACGGCACCGCCGACCACTGTCTTACAGGACGGATATTGTTTCTGCAACAGCCGTATCGTCTCTTCCATGGAGCACAGTGTTGTGGTCATCAATGCTGACAGCCCCACCAGTTTCACCTGATGTTCGATGGCAGCATCCACGACTGCTTGACAGGGAACATCTTTCCCTAAGTCAATAACGGTATAACCGTAGTTTTCGAGCAAGACCTTGACAATATTTTTTCCAATATCGTGAATATCGCCCTTGACGGTTGCCAGCACGATTTTTCCCTTGCTGACAGGTGCTTGATTCCGCTGCTGCAAGGTATCCTTAATGACGGAAAAAGCAGCCTGTGCAGCATCTGCGGTTAGAATTAGCTGTGGCAGGAAGACCTTTCCCTGTTCAAATCGGCTTCCGGTTTCGTCCAGTACCGGAATCAGCATCGTATTGATGATTTCCATCGGCTCCATGGTTTCCAGCAGTTTTGCAGTAATCGTACCGCATTCCTTTTTCAGACCATGTTCCATCGCATAGGCAAGTGTCATGTTCTGGTCTGCGGCAGCAGCGGCTGGTTTCGCAGCTGTCTGTCCGTTGTAGCTGGCAATGTACTGCATACAGCTGCGGTCAATGCCTTTGAGCACTTTGTAAGCTCTGACCGCTTCTGTCATAGAAGCAACATTGGGATTCATAATCGGCAGAAACAGTCCATTTTCCATTGCAAGGGTGAGAAATGTGCGGTTGACTGCCTCTCGATTGGGCAATCCAAACGAAATATTGGAAACGCCCAGTACAGTTCGCAGCCCCAGTTCTTCCTGCACACGCCGCATTGCCTTGAGGGTTTCAGCCGCCCCATCTTGTTCTGCGGAAACGGTCAACACCAGACAATCAATATAGACATCCTGTTTCGGGATGCCCAGTGCCATTGCCCGTTCCAAAATTCGTTTTGCGATGGCAAAGCGGTCATCTGCCTTTTTGGGAATGCCGTTTTCATCCAACGTCAAACCGACAACGGCAGCACCGTATTTTTTGACCAGCGGCAGAATCGCTTGTAGGGAAGCTTCTTCCCCGTTGACCGAGTTGACAATGGGTTTGCCGTTATAGACCCGCAGGGCAGCTTCCAGTACTTCCGGAATGGTGGAGTCCAGCTGTAATGGGGTATCGCCGATGCCCTGCAATGCCTTGACGGTACGAATCATCATATCCTTTTCATCAATTTCCGGCAAGCCGACATTGACATCTAAAATATCGGCACCGGCATCAATTTGTTGTACCGCCTGCTCCAAGATATAGTCAATATCGTTTGCTTTCAGGGCAGCCTGAAAGCGTTTTTTGCCGGTTGGGTTGATTCGTTCGCCAATGATGCGGGGTTCTGTAATGGGAACCGTCACCGAGGGGGAACAAACTGCCGGTGGAATCTCTGGCATCTGCCGTTGTACCACGGGCAGACTGTCTAATTTTTGGTATGCGGCAGAAAGGTGTTCCGGTGTGGTACCGCAGCAGCCGCCGAAGACGGTAACGCCCAGTGCAGCAAAAGCAGCCATTGCCTCAGCAAATTCTTCCGGCAGCACAGAAAATGCACCCGTGACCGGGTCAGGCAGACCCGCATTTGGCTTCACGATAACGGGCAATGTGGTCCAGCGGCAGATTTCTTCTACCACTGGCAGCAATTCCTTCGGGCCAAGGGAGCAGTTGACACCAATGGCATCCGCTCCAAGCCCTTCGAGTGTCAGTGCCATCGCAGAGACGGTGCAGCCAGTAAAGGTTCTGCCATTCTGTTCAAAGGTCATCGTCACAAAAACGGGTTTGTTGCTGTGTTCTTTTGCAGCGAGCAGGGCGGCTTTTGTCTCATAGAGGTCCGTCATGGTTTCAATGACAATCAGGTCAGCATCTTTTCCAGCTTCGATTTCTTCCCGAAAGATGTCATATGCCTCTTCAAATTTCAGTGTGCCAAGCGGCTCTAACAGTTGTCCGATTGGACCAATGTCCAGGGCAACCATGGCATCTGTGCCCTTCGTGGCAGCTTTGCCGCAGGCAATTCCGGCAGCAATCAGTTCCTGTACGGAATAACCGCTTTTTTTCATTTTCAGCCGATTGGCACCAAAGGTGTTCGCATAGATAATATCTGCACCAGCATCTAAAAAAGCTTTGTGAATGTTTGTGATTTGCTCCGGATGTTCGATGTTATACCTTTCCGGAATTTCTCCGGCAGGCATGCCGCTTTTCTGGAGCATGGTGCCCATGCCGCCGTCCAGATAGAGACGGCTTTTTTTCTTAAAGATTGGATTCTGTTCCACCGCAGTGAGCTCCTTTCTTTCGGTAACGACAGGTTTCCCGCATTCGGCAGATACTGCAACCCTGCCGCCGTTTGGGCAGCGGATTGTGGGAACTGCCAAAGATGGCGGTAACGGATTTCCGAGGGGTCATCAGGTGGGTTTCTGTTGTGGTAATGCCGACTTGTCTTGCTGCATTTAGCTGTGCCAGCAATTTTGGCTGTGAGGAGATGGGAAAGTCCCCGTAACCCGGACTGAACCGCCAAGTAAAGAAACGATCCGGCATGGTTTCCTGAATCTGTTGCTCTGCCTTGTCGCAGACCTGTTCGATTGCGGTATTTGCGAGTGCATCCAGCAGCAGTGCATTGGTCATTTCCCGTTTTTGTGTGCGGTCAATCAGCATGTCTGCTGGCATTCCCAGCGTTGCTGCCAGCAGGATGGCACGATCACAGTCTTCTAAGTGCTGCCGAATGTCATTTCCCTCCAGCAATAGCGTATCTGCATACAGTACAGCCTCTGTTCGTGTTAAGGGCAAGACACAGTACGTATAGCGTGGTGTAGCATAGCGTAGCAGCTGACTTTCGCAATCGGCAAGTCGTTGCAGCAGTGCTTCGTCTGCCGCTGTTTCTGTCATGCCAAGGTAACGAAGCGTCTCGGCACGATCAAGCGACGACAGACTGACTCTGGGGCTCATCGCTTGGTTGCACGCAGGACACCGGAAATGGCATGGCTGATTTTTCGTGCAACATAAGGATTGTTCATGGTGTAAAGGTGAATGCCGTCAACGCCGGCAGCAAGCAGTTCAATAATTTGTGCAATGGCATAGGCAATCCCGGCATCCTGCAATGCAGCAGGATTATCTTCGTATTTTTGAATGATGCGGGTGAATTTTCTTGGCAGGCTGGCACCACACATGGAAACCATGCGGGTAATCTGCCGGCTGTTTGTCACTGGCATAATGCCGGCTTCTATCGGGACGGTAATGCCAGCCTTTCTGGCTTCTGCCTGAAAATGAAAGAAGGCATCATTGTCAAAGAACAGCTGAGACATCAGGTGTGTTGCACCGGCATCCACCTTTTTCTTCAGGTTGACAATGTCATCCTCCAGCGAAGGCGATTCTGTATGGCATTCTGGATAGCAGGCACCAGCGATGTCCATGTTCGGGTTCTTCTGTCGGATATAGGCGACCAGCTCACTTGCATGATGGAAATCCTCTGCCGGCTGTAGATCCGGTACACGATCCCCACGTAGTGCCAGTACGTTTTCAATGCCGTTTTCTGCAAAGGCCTGCAACATATGGTCGATTTTTTCACGTGTGTAGTGAATACAGGGCAGATGGGACATGGCAGTAATGCCATACTGCTCCTGAAGCCGTCTGGCGATGGCAATGGTATGTTCGCCGTTGCCGCTGCCGCCTGCACCGAGGGTGACACTGATAAAGTCCGGGTGCAGATCCTGTAGTTCTTCCAGCGTTTGATAGATGGTTTCCACAGGACTGTCTTTTTTCGGTGGAAATACCTCAAAGGAAAAGACGGTCTTTTCCTGAAAAAGGGAGGCGATTTTCATAAAATGATTCGTTCCTTTCTGCTTACAAGTGTAAATTAGACTGGATCAATCCGCCAGTCCACGGGCGGAATGCCATGTTGTGTGAGAAATGCATTGGTTTTAGAGAAATGCCGGCAGCCAAAGAAACCATTCCGTGCAGACAGTGGACTGGGGTGTGCCGCTGTCAGGACAAGATGCTGCGGTGCTGTAATCCGTTCCCGTTTTGCCTTGGCGTTTGCACCCCAAAGCAGGAAAACGACTGGCTTTTCCCGTTCATTCAGACGATCAATGACAGTGTCGGTCAGTTGTTCCCATCCCATGCCGCGGTGGGAATTGGCAAGCCCAGCCCGTACCGTTAGAACCGTATTCAGCAGCAGTACACCGTTTTTTGCCCATTGTGTCAGATCACCATGCTTGCCGAGATTATCAATGCCGGTATCGGCTTGGATTTCTTTGAAGATGTTGACGAGTGAGGGAGGCGGTGCAATGCCGTTGCGGACAGAAAAACTCAGACCATGTGCCTGATTGGGGCCATGATAGGGGTCTTGTCCAAGAATGACCACCTTTACATCTGCATAAGCGGTATATTTGAAGGCGTTGAAGATGTCATACATGTTGGGGTAGATGGTATGCGTACGATATTCCTGAATGAGAAACTGTCGCAGATGCTGATAGGAATCGGATTGCAGGGCATCCTTTAGCAGCTCATCCCAGTCGTTTCCGAAGTGTACCATGTGAGAAGTGCCGTCCTTTCTCTATGTTTTTGCAGAAAAACTGCAATTGATACTTATTATATCACACTCCTTTGAGAAATTCAATAGACGGATTTTTTTATCAGGAAAAAATTTGAAACCGGTGGACAGGACTATGATTTTTCGGAAATAACGCCGAAAATTGCAGGCTGGAATCGTCAAAATTGTACAACTTTTGTAAATCCTATTGACTATTCAAAAAAGTTGTAGTACAATGATAAGTAATTGTCGAAACCACCTTGTCAGCGTGGACGACACAAAAACGGATGTGGTCGCCTGCAAGCAGCCGCATCCAGATTTACCGTAGGAGGGTGAAACGTGAAAAAAGTAAAAAAACCGGTTTTCTTCCTTGTGTTTGCTGTGATCGCTATTTTTGCCGTCACAACGCTGATAGGAGTGTCTACCCAGTACGGCGATATCGTTACGACCTATGTACATGGCGTGAAAGATATCCGGCTTGGGATTGATATTCAGGGCGGCGTGGATGTGACATTTGAACCGGCTGGCGATGTCGATGCAACCGACGAACAAATGGATGCAGCACTGGAGAAAATCAAAACCAGACTGGTAACCCAGAGCATCAACGATAGTGATACCTATGTTGATTACAAGAGTGATCGAATTATTGTTCGTTTCCCGTGGCAGGCAGGGGAAACCGATTTCGATCCGGAGCAGGCCGTAAAAGAACTTGGTGAAACCGCAGAGCTGACATTCCGCTATGGAACGGAAACCACCACAAATGAAGACGGCGAAACCGTACCGGCAGGGGCAGTAATCCTGACGGGGGACGATGTAAAAAGTGCCGGAACTGGTGCCACACAGGATGAAAAGACTGGGGAAGCAACGTGGATGGTAACACTGGATTTAAATGACAGTGGTACAGATAAGTTTTATGAGGCGACTTCTGCATTGTATGAAGAGAATGGCACGATTTCTATCTGGATGGACAACACGATGATTTCTGCCCCATCTGTGAATGCAGTGATTTCCAATGGACAGGCAACAATTAGCGGCAGCTTTACTTATGAGAGTGCAAAGGAATTGGCAGATAAGATCAATGCTGGTGCACTGCCGTTCGCACTGGAAACCACCAGCTTTAAGACCATTTCCCCGACCATGGGAGAAGGTGCTTTGGATGCAATGGTGCTTGCCGCTCTGATTACAGCAGGCTTTATCATCATTTATATGATCGCATTGTATCGTCTGCAAGGCGTTGTCGCTTCGATTTGTTTGATTGGACAGATTGCCGGTATGCTGGCAGCGGTTTCCGGTTGGTTTGGCTTTATGGACAGCAATACCTTGACAATTCCGGGTATTGCCGGCATTATTCTCTCCATTGGTATGGGTGTCGATGCCAATATTATCACTGGGGAACGTATCCGGGAGGAACTGCGAAAGGGCAAGCCACTTGACGGTGCTCTGCATTCCGGTTACAGCCGTGCATTCAGTGCCATCTTTGATGGTAACCTGACCGGTATTATTGTGGCAATCATCCTGATGGGTGCATTTGGTACACCGGACAGCTGGTGTGCAAAGCTGCTCAGCCCGTTGTTCCAGTTCTTTGGTGCAACGACAGAAGGTGTGATTTACTCCTTCGGCTATACACTGATGGTTGGTTTGATTATGAACTTCATCATGGGCGTATTTGCAGCCAGACTGATGACGATGTCCTTGTCAAAGTTCAAATGCTTCCAGAATAAGAAACTCTATGGAGGTGGGTTAAATGGCTGAGAAAGAAAAACAGTATAAACACTATCCAGTAGATGTCAAGGTACGGAATTTCTGCGGCAAGTCCAAGCTGTTTTTCCTGCTGACTTTGATTCTCGTAGTAATTGCAATTGCCTCTTCCTTCACAGGTGTGGATATTGCATTGGAATTCAAGGGCGGTACGATCATTACATACAGTTATGAAGGCGACGTAGATAAGGGTGCAATTTCCAAAGACTTAACCGATTTGATTGGCACAAATGTGAATGTGCAGGACGGCGAAAATCTGGATAGTGGCAGCAAAACCTTATCCCTGTCCTTTACCTCAACAGAAGGTTTGACAGTAGACCGGCAGGCAGAAGTAACCGATGCCATCCAGTCCCGTTATCCAGAGGCAAATATTCAGTTGTTGGATTCAAACGATGTCAGTGCCCGTTCCGGCAGTGACTTCTTCACCAAATGTATTGTTGCAGCTGTATTTGCAGCGATTATTTTGATTTTGTATATTGCATTCCGATTTAAGCAAATCAGTGGCTGGTCTGCGGGTGTGTGTGCCATTATTGGATTGCTGGCAACATTGGTGGTGACATATGGTTCTGTTGTATTGATGGGCTTTGAGATTGACTCCAACTTTATGGCAGTCATTCTGACGCTGTTGGGGTATGCGGTCAATGATACGATTGTTATCTATGACAGAATCCGTGAAAATCAGCAGAAGATGCCGGGCATGTACATTGAAGATCTGGTCAACACCAGTTCCTCACAGTCCCTGCGTCGTTCCATTCGGACTTCTGTTACCACAGTCTTTGCCATGGTTGCCATTATTGTAGTTGCAGCAATCATGGGGCTGGAATCTATTCAGCATTTTGCAATTCCGATGGCAGTCGGCATTGTAGTTGGTACCTATCATTCCATTTGCTTTGTACCGAGTCTGTGGGTTTGGTGGCAGAAGAAGCGTGGCATAGATACCCTGAAAGTGATCGAAAAGAAAAAGAAGCGGATAACCGAATAATCTAAAATCAGATATTGCAAAATGAGAGACAGCAGAACAGCTGTCTCTCGTTTTTTGAAATATTATATAGAAGAAACGGTGCTTTATGAAAAGAAATGCAAAAAAGTAATATCTATTTTGACAGCTGCTTTTTGTCTGCTGGCAGCGAGTTTAGAAGGTGGTTTGCAGGGTAGTCTACCAGATTTAGATTTGCAGGTAACATTTTTTTATTTAATTAAGATTATATAAATTTTTGCGAAAACGCCTTGAAAGTTTTTTTGAAAAGGTGTATCATGAAAAGGACAACAGGAAGAAAATGTGTATCATACTATAAATGAGCATTTTCATCAACTTGCACAAATTAGTGGTACATTTTTGCTGTATAACCTAGCTGTATAACCTATTTTGAATGGGCAATAAAAGCATAAAAGCTTGGATCTTATTATGCAAAATGACGAGAGACGTTCATTTATAGTATCATAAAAAGGAGGATAATAATATGAAAACATGTACAAAGAAAGCAGTATCTATTTTGGCTGCGATATCTTGTTTGTTCAGTGGAAGTGCAGTCGGTTTTACACAGGGCAGCTTGCCGGAACTGCATTTGATAGCGGCAGCAGCTGCATATCAGGAAGATGGATTGCAATTGGATTATCAGGTTCTTTCAGATGGTACGATTGAGATTACAAAGTTTATCCAATCTGATACAACGGATATTACATTGCCAGCAGCGATTGATGGTGTGAAAGTAACCAGCATAGGAGAGGCTGCATTTAAAAGCTGTGAGGAAATCACATCCATCACCATTCCGGATGGTGTAACAACAATAAAAGAATCGGCTTTTGATGATTGTGAAGCCTTAAAATCTATTGTCATTCCAGATAGTGTGACAACAATAGGGGGCTGGGCATTTTCTCGCTGCAAATCCTTACTGTCTGTTGCCATTCCAGAGCATGTGGTAACAATAGAAAATGGTACTTTTATTCATTGCAATTCATTAACCTCTGTTACCATTCCTGACAGCGTAGCCTCAATCGGCATCTATGCTTTTAATACTTGTAGATCATTGACTTCTGTTACCATTCCAGCTGGTACGACATTAGTAGATGTAGGAGCTTTTTCTAATTGTGACAAATTGGAAGAAGTAGCAGTTGCACCCGATAATTCGCATTATATAAGTGTGGATGGCGTTCTGTTCAATAAGGATATGACGGAACTGTTATGTTATCCAATGGGAAAACAGGGAATTACTTATGATATACCAGATAGTGTGGTTACAATCAGGAAGGAAGCTTTTTATAATCGTAATCTTACTTCTATTAACATTCCGGATAGTGTGACAACAATAGAAGAATGTGCTTTCCAGTACTGCTCTTCTTTGGAATCCATTACAGTTCCGAAAAGTGTAAAAACGATAGGTACTTGGACGTTCCGGGATTGTACTTCTTTAAGATCTGTCACAATTTCGGAGGGTGTGACAACAGTAGAAGGATATGCTTTCTATAATTGTAGTTCCCTCACTGACATCACAATTCCAGCCAGTGTGACTTCGATTGGCGTGCAGTCTTTTCAAAATTGTAATTCCTTGACAGATATTACAATAAAAAATAAATCTTGTAAAATAGATGATCTTCAGACAGTTCCTTCTACTACCATAACCATTCATGGCTATACTGGTTCAACAGCAGAAACATATGCGAATAATCGGAATGAAAAATTTGTTCCTTTGGATACCGAAACGCCACAGATGGGTGACCCGAATGGAGACGATGTGGTTTCTGTGGAAGACGCTGTCCTAACCCTGACAGTATACGCACAGAAATCTGCTGGATTGACCGTTGATTGCTCAGAGGCTCAGCTGGCAGCAGCAGATATCGACGGAGACGGTAATATCAGCGTAGAGGATGCGGTAGCAATTTTAACTTATTATGCAAAACAGTCTGCCGGTTTAAATCCCACCTGGAACTAAAATACCATTGATTTTGTGTAGAAACGAGTCTTATTTCTAAAGAAAACGCCCCCTGTTTGTCATGTATACAAACAGGAGGCGTTTTTTGGAATTCTTCTTTGGTATATGCTGGATTGCTCGTGAACTTTTCAGCAGAATTGGTAAAAATACTTGCAAATACAATAAAAATATGCTACAATACCAGTAGGAAAGGAGGCAGTCTCATGCTGAAAGCAGGGATTTCGACTGCTTGTCTGTATCCGCAGCCCACAGAGGAAGCACTCTATGATCTTGCACTTGGCGGTGTGACAACGGTAGAATTGTTTATCAATACGCAATCAGAGTTAAAACGCAGCTTTGTGGCAGCCATGGCAGATATCCTGCACCGCTTTGAGGTGCAGTGCAGTTCTTTACATCCGTTCACCAGCGAAATCGAGCCAATGATGCTTTTCTCCAATTATGAACGGCGAGTTGCTGACTTTCTGGAGTACTGCCGCTGCTATTTTACAGCCATGCAGCAGTTGGGTGCCACTATTTTTGTTTTGCATGGCAATAAGCAGTTGGTGGGTATGGATGTTGATTTTTATTGTGAGCGGTTTGGAAAACTGGCTGCACTCGGCAAATCCTACGGCGTGACGGTTGCACAGGAAAATGTAGCACGTTGTACCAGTCGTTCGCTTGCATTTTTGCAGGAAATGCAGCAGAACATGGGGAATGAAGTAAAATTTGTGCTGGACATTAAGCAGGCAGTTCGCTCCAAGGAAGATCCCATGCAGATGCTGAAAGCCTTGGGCAGCAATATTGTACATGTACACATGAGCGACCACGGAGAGTATGGAGACTGTTTGCTCATTGGGGAGGGTCGGTTTGCAGTGAAGCCGTTTTTGCAAACGCTTTCGGCTGTCAGCCCGAATTGTACGGTTATGCTGGAGCTTTACCGCAGCGGATTTCGTACCTTACAGGATTTGCTGCACAACTATCATATATTACAGCGTATGATACAAGGCTGTAATCATAAGGAGGAATGAGGGATGCAATGCCCGTTTTGTGGGGCAAAAGATACCCGTGTGCTGGATTCCCGTCCGGCAGAAAATAAAATCCGGAGGAGAAGAGAGTGTGCTGTTTGCGGCAAGCGGTTTACGACCTATGAAATCGTAGAAAGACCGCTGTTGATGGTACAGAAACGGGATGGCAGTTTTGAACCGTTTGACCGACAGAAGCTGATTACGGGTATTTTTAATGCCATTAAAAAACGACCAGTTAGTGTGGAGCAGGTTTCTGCAATTGCGGAGGGGATTGAGCAGCAGTGTGCCAATGCAATGTGTAGTACCATCACTTCCATTGCCATTGGGAATTGGGTGATGGAACACCTGAAGCATATTGATGCCGTTGCCTATATTCGGTTTGCTTCGGTATATCAGGATTTTACAGATGTTGCAAGCTTTATTGCTGCCATCAGTGCTTTGGATGAGGAGACAACGGTTACCAGCGAGACAGGAGGAACGACATTATGGATATGAATCACCTTTTTGATGTAGAAGATAGAACCACAGAGTTTGATACACAGGATGCACAGGATGCGAAAGTCTGGTCAATATTGGCGTACTTTGGAATACTATTTTTTCTGCCATTGGTTTGTGCACCACAGTCAAGGTTTGGAAAGTTTCATGCCAATCAGGGCTTGATTCTGATGCTTGCCACAGTAATACTGGGGATTGTGAATTGGATTTTATTGCTTATCATTGGTTGGATTCCCCTTATTGGTAAGCTTATTTGTGGCCTTGTGAGTCTGGCAGTTTTTGTGGCATCTTTTGCATGGATGATTTATGGTATTGTACAGGCAGCACAGGGGAAGGCAAAGACCTTGCCGTTGATTGGCAAATTTACATTGATTCAATAACAGGAAAGAGTGTCTGTGGTTCGGTAGTATCGTAGCGGACAGCGGCAAGCAACAGTCCATCTTCTGCCAGCAGAAGAGAAACACAGGCGGTATCCTGAAGTGTATAGGTATATTCCATGCCTTTACAACCGCAGAAATGGCTTAGAGGGAGCAGCTGCTCCGTTTGCAGGGTGGAATACATCCGGTAGACGGGGCTGTTTTCTTCTTCCGTCGGAATCGTGACGGGACAGGAGCGAACGGGTGTAGATTCTGCTGGGGTGAGATTGTGTTCTGTGAGGAACTGGAGTCGGGCGGTTTCGTCCGGCAGCTTGTAGAAGGCTGGAAGTGCTGTGTCAGATGTTACATCAGGGCGGCTATGCAGACAGTGCCGCAGGAGAAGACCACTGCCGAGCAGACACACGGCTGCAAGCAGAAATCGAATTTGTATTTTTCGCAAGGGGGACACCTCTTTTCATAAGTATCAGTATATTATATGAGAACATGACGATTGATTTTCCTTCCCATTTTATGATAGCAACAAAGAAAAAAGAACTTGAGGAGGTATCCTGTGAGACTGGATAAATGGCTTTCTGATGCCACAAACTATACACGCAGTCAACTGAAACAACGGATCCGCAGCGGACAGGTTACGATAAATGATACGATTGTGAAACGACCAGAAACCGCTGTCAGCCAATCGGATCGCATTTGTCTGCAAGGTAAGCTGGTGACGGCAGCCGCTGCTTGTTATTGCTTACTACTGCATAAGCCGCTTGGATATGTTTGTGCTGTTACAGACGAAACAGAAAAAACGGTCATGGAACTAATACCGCCGGATTTACACAGAAAAGGTTTATTTCCAGTCGGCAGATTGGACAAGGATACCACAGGTCTGCTTTTGCTTACGAATAATGGTGCGTTTTCTCACGCCCTGCTTGCACCAAAACGGCATATTCCAAAATATTATTGGATGCAGATGGCTCGC
The DNA here is from genome assembly GCA_958448395.1 of uncultured Oscillospiraceae bacterium. Taxonomy (GTDB): domain Bacteria; phylum Bacillota; class Clostridia; order Oscillospirales; family Ruminococcaceae; genus Ruminococcus_C. Next base: position 22,492 of record CAUDDP010000013.1, read on the forward strand.
CCTTATGAACCGCAGTATGCAGAATGGTTGGCAGCTGGGTTGACGTTAGGGGATGGAACAAAGTGTCAGCCAGCAGAAATTTTACCAGTCCCTGAAACAGAGCGAGAGGCAGTCATTTGTCTGCATGAGGGAAAATATCATCAGGTGCGGCGAATGATGGCGGCAGTTGGGAATCATGTGGAGCGTTTGCAGCGGATTGCTATGGGCAGACTTTGCCTGCCATCGGATTTACTGCCGGGGGATTGTATTTTGCTTACCGCCGTGCAAATGGAGCAGCTGCACCAGCGGGGGGACACAGCTTTTCTCTGCTGTCTTGCTGAGAATATGCGACAAATGGAAAAACGTTAATAAAAAGTTTTATAATGAAATGAGCCATAAAAATCATGCATTTTATACAAAAAAAATAAATTTCAACCGTCTGAGAGCCCCTTTTTTTTGACGAAATGACATGTTTGAAAAAAAAGTTCGTCATATTTGATAAATGTGCACGCTGAAATTTGGGCATATCACGACTTGAAAAAAAATCGAAATTCTGCTATGATTATATCAGAGCTAAGATCGCAACAATGTTCTGGCTGTTTTACAGGAGATTCGGTTTGTTCCGTTTGCCTGTTCGCTTTTCAAAAAATTAAAAATAAATTACAGGAGGATTGCATCAATGGCAAGTTTATCATTGAGACACATCTACAAAATTTACCCGGGTAACGTAACAGCGGTAAAGGATGTTAATATTGAGATTAAGGATAAGGAATTTATCGTTCTGGTTGGTCCGTCTGGATGTGGTAAGTCTACTACACTGCGTATGATTGCAGGTTTGGAGGAAATTTCTAAGGGCGAGTTGTATATCGGTGACCGTTTGGTAAATGATATTGCACCGAAGGACAGAGATATTGCAATGGTATTCCAGAATTATGCACTGTATCCGCATATGACCGTTTATGAGAACATGGCATTCGGTCTGAAGCTGAGAAAAGTGCCGAAGGATGAAATCGATAGAAAGGTAAAGGAAGCTGCAAAGATCCTCGACTTGAGCCACCTCCTCGACCGGAAGCCGAAGGCAATGTCTGGTGGTCAGAGACAGCGTGTTGCTATGGGTCGTGCGATTGTCCGGAATCCGCAGGTCTTCCTGCTGGACGAACCGCTTTCCAACTTGGACGCAAAATTGCGTGCACAGATGAGAACGGAGATTTCCAAGCTGCATAAGAAGCTGGGTACAACATTCATTTATGTTACCCATGACCAGACAGAAGCTATGACACTCGGTGATAGAATCGTTGTTATGAAGGACGGTATCATTCAGCAGATTGATACACCGCAGGCTCTGTATGAGAGACCGGGCAACAAGTTCGTTGCAGGCTTCTTGGGCTCTCCGCAGATGAATTTCATTGACGGCGTTCTGAGAAAGAATAACAATGGTTACTATGTAGAATTTGCTAAGAAGTATACACTGGCTGTTCCGGCTGCAAAGGAAGATCGGAAGCTGGCATCCTATGTAGATAAGGAAGTCATCCTTGGTATTCGTCCGGAAGCCATCCATGATGATCAGATGTTCCTGTCAAATGCAACCACTGGCATTATTGAGTGCGATGTGGAAATCACAGAAATGATGGGTGCAGAAAACTTCCTGTATCTGGATTGTGCTGGTACGCCGCTGACTGCTCGTGTAGATCCTCGCTCGACTGCAAAGCAGGGTGACCGGAACCTGAAGGTTGCACTGGATGCAAATAGAATGCACCTGTTCGACAAGGAAACAGAAGAAACCATTATCAACTGATCGTTCGTTGAAAATTCGTTCTAATTATGTGATGAAAAGCGACTTCCCCCTTTCGGAGAAGTCGCTTTTTATATGAAAAATAATTTGATATAGGAATTCTTTTATGCAGCTTGCTGAAAATAAAGTGCATTTGTAAAGATGTATCGTCATTTCTTTATATAAATTGAGATTTTTTTATAATATCTGGAGATTGAGCCGCCATTCTACACAATTTTTTTATCAGAAATTTGGGCAAAGTGAGAAAAAACTGAAAGTGTGATAAAAAAGTTTAAGGAATGGTTGAATTTCAGGCAGAACTATGCTATAATGATAACGTGTATTTATCCCCATATAGAAGAAATGGGAAAATTGGGATGAAGCACAGAAATGATAGATTACTGTGTCGCAGAAATGCAGAAAGGAGTGAAAACCGCTTTGACACAGGGCGGGAAAGTGAATGGAAGAAATCCAGAAGGTATCACGCGTCAAACGTGTGATCAGTATGCTGCTTGCAATATTGATGATTATTGTAAGCGTGCCGCTGAGTTCGTTGACGGCCAGTGCGTGGGGCGGCGGATTCTGGCCAGGATTCGGCGGAGGAGGTCGTCCTGGATGGGGCGGCACACCAGACGTTATGACAAATGTGCGGGTAGAATTTCAGGATACAAAATATCGACCAGTATCAGAGCAGGAATCTGGTGCACTATTTTATTTGTATCTTTCGCTCGCAGGAAACAATGTCAATCACTCAGGTAAAACAACAGCCTATACGATTGAGATTACGGACAGCAACTTGCTGTTGCCGAACTTTGCAGGCTCTGGTTTAAGAGACGGTGCAAAGTATAATGGATTTACCATGCATGTGGAAACAGACAGCGAGGGAAATATTACCCGTCGTTATCTGACCTACGATATTGCAAATGGTCAAACCAAGGCAATTTGGCTGCAAGCAAAGTTTGCAAATGGTAAGACACCGGATGGAGATACAGCAATCGTTAAGATTACTGCTGACAGTTCGGGACAGTCTAAGAGTGCAAGTGTAAAAGCAGATGCTAAAATTGTCTGGGATGACAGCAAGTCAGCAAATCCAACCAATATTGCATTGGCACAGCTCAAAAGTGGAGCAGATATTAACTACACATTGAAGGCTTATCCAAATTATACTTCAGATAAGAAGGGCGAATGGTGGGTTGATGCCATTGAAATGACGGATACCATTACTTTGCCGGAAGGATTAACCTTTGATGAAAATGCATCAGATATTCGGGAATATTTGACGCTTCCAAATGATATTACGATTAAAGAAGCATCTGCTTCTGGTAGAACTCTGACCGTTACATGGGTGAAGGAAAGTTCTAATAAGAATGCAGAAATGGCACCATATACGGTAAATGCAGCACTGAAAACCGATAAGATTATTGCAGACAGCAGTTTTCAGGGCGGCAACATTGACAACACATTGTCTGTGCAGGTAAGTGGCGTTGGCAGCGATAATTGGCAGCCATTAACGGATCGGAATGCAACTGTTACCATTCCGACACCACCAGCACCAACACCAGCAAAGATTGATTTGACAAAATCAGTAGCGGCAACTGCGGGAACAGATCAAAGCAGTGCTGCAAAATATTGGGGAAGCAAAGGCTACTTAGTTTGCGGCGAATATGTTCTGTTTACCATCACTGCAAAGAACAGTGGCGAAACCGCAAAGGAAGGTACACTGACCTTAACAGATGTCGTACCGGCTGGTTTGATACCGGTGAGCGGTGTGACAGTAGGCGGACATGAGACAGATGGTACAATTGATGGACAGAACGTTACATGGACGGAGGAAGGCGGACTGAAACCAGGGGCTGCCTTGAACGATCATTATGTAGTCTGCAAGGTGGACGATACTATCGCCACTGATATGCAGACTGTCCGGAACGTCGTTTATCTGGGAACACCGGAACAGTATGAAGCTGTTGCAACAGCTTATGTGAATATCAAGAAGCCATCCGCTAGCTATGAGATCTATAAGGCTGTTGATAATGGCATTTATGAGGCTGGAGATACGCTGACTTATACCATTACAGTAAGAAATACTGGTGAGGAAGATATTTTATTCAGTTCTTTAACAGATAGCTTCAATAATCCGGCTTATGTTGATGTGACTTCTTCTGAAATTCCGACAGGCAGCTTTACGATTGCAGCAGGAGAAGCAGCATCTTATAAAGTAGTTGCAACTGTACAAGAAGGTGCAACTGGTGACATCGTGAACACAGCTACTGCAAAACCGAATGGTTTGCCAGAAAAGTCTGCTTCTGCAACAACTTCGCAGAATGCGTTTAAACTTGGTGAAGGCACATTTAATAAAACTGTAGATAGAACAATCAGTGCAGATAAGGGTGCAGTAAACTATACATTAAGCTATTATAACAATACGAGAAATACAACTACATTTGCAGAAGGCAAAGAATTGGTATTCAATGATACATTGCCGGCAGGTGTAACTGTAACAGGTGTTACATTTGCTGGAAAAGAACTGCAAGCGGGAAAAGAAAATGCAGTTGTAATTGGAAATGAAACAGACAATGCAAAGGCATACTATACTTTGAGCGGAACAGATCTGAAAATTTATTACATTGGTCCGATGAAAGCGTATAGTGGCTTTACTGCGGTTGTCAGTGGTACATTGGATTTTACACAGGGTACTAAAGATGAAGAAAGTGGCAAAATGTACATTGCTGCAAACTCTGCTTATGCTTCCAGTGGGGAAGAAAAGACAACGCCACCAGTAAGCACACCAGAGATTGAAGAATCCAATGTTGCGATTGCTGTGGATAAGTGGGCACATGTTGATTACGATTTTGTACCTACTTATACAGAAGACAAAAAAGTTGATTTGACAAATTCTACAATTGTCAGCGAAGCGGATTCGAAAGGAACACCGAATACAATTGACCAGAAAATTGGCGATGGGGAATATGGTTCTGTTTATCCCGGTAATTTGGTAACATTCTACATTCGTGTTGCCAATAGCGGTAAGGATCCGATTAAAGGAATTAATATTAGTGATACATTTACCAGTGGTGGATTTTATGGAGACGGACAGGTAGCATATAAATCAGGAGCGAAATACAATCTTGCGTTTTTAGAAGTGCAAGGAGCCTCCTGTGTGCTTAGTGATGCATCCACAGGCTGGCAACCAGTTACAATTACAGATAATGAGAGGATTAAGGGATTCCTGAATGATTCAAGTAAAGGATATGTGACCAACGGAATTTATTGCAATCCGCATACACAGGTAGGCGGAAAAGATACAGGTAATGTTGAGATTCCGGAAATTACATTGGAACCGGATGGCTATATTGTTCTTGCCTATCAGATGGTTGCAATTGATAGTAACATCAATACGGAGATAGGTGCAAGTTTCCAATTGCTTGCAAATGGTTCTAATCAGGTTGATGTAAGTGATGGAAGTAAGATTGCTTCTGCAACAGATAGCGTTCAATATAAATCTTCAGATTTATCTTTTGAGATGGAGAAGCTTTCCAGCAAATCACAATATGATTATAATAATATTCATATTCATGATTCTGAAAAAAATACAGTGAAAAAAGTTAAGGCTGTTTTAGATGAGAATGGTAATGTTGATCATAATAAAACAGTAGAAGAACTGATAACAGATAGTGTAACAGACTTTTCTCTGCATTTTGCACTTCCCTACAATACAGATTTATCAAACTTACATCTATCTGATATTGTAGAAATTGTAGATACCCTGCCAGAAGGGTTTGAATATGTGGAAGATTCGGCATGTATTGTTGTAAATCCCACCGGTTCTTCTACGATAAAAGCATATAATAGTAGTGATGGTACTGGTACAATTATTGCAGCAGAACCGATTGAGGGTACCAATCAAATTGTATTCAAAGTAAAGCCAGATCCGGAAGATGGATATATTGGAAATCAATTCGGTAGTGCAGCAATACAATATCAGTTACGGTTAACAAAGGATAAGGCAGATGCTATTGCAGATATTTTGGAAAACAATATGGCAGGTGGTTCTGTAGATTTTTACAATGAGGAACTTACCAACACAGTATCTGTTACTATGAATCAACCGTCTATGGTAAATGGTGAAGGTGGAACAACATTTACTTCGGAGTCAAAGGTTACACTGAGGCAAACTGCTGAAAAGACCGCACCGGGTCTGACCAAAGAAGCCAATAAGGAACTAAATGCTTATAATAGTAATGGTTTGGCTGGTCTGCCGGCATGGACAATCACAGTTTCCAATAAGGATGTTCAGGATGACAGCGTGGAAAACGCAGACATGACGAATATTGTCATCAATGATGAATTGAGCGGTGGTTTGCGGTACTGTAAGGGTGCTGTTTATGATGACGATAACGGTGACGCACAATCAGCAAACGGTTATAGTCTGGATGGTGGCAGCACATGGAACCCTCTGGATGATTATGTTACCGTAAATGGCAGCAAGTTTGAAATTAAGTTCCCATCTAGTGTCAAGCTTGCACCGGGACAGACGATGCAAATTCGTTATGCAACCGATATAGAAGGGGCAACAGACGAAATTCCGCAAAAGACCTATTTTAACAAGACAATTCTTTCTACTAGCGAAACCATTCATAAAGATCGTGTAACAGCTGGCGATTTGGTGAATGGTAAACTGGAAGCTACTGCAAGCTATAGCTTTGGTGGTGTTGAAACGGTTTCCTTTAAGAGTATTGAATATCTTGGAAGCACGGATGCACCATATCCAGGTTATGATAATAGTGTAACTGGTGCAAATGACAAGTATGGTCAGGGTAATACACCAGAGGATAACTATGTTGCAGGTTTGCAAGGCAATGAGGTAGAATATAAGATTTATGTTACAAATAAATCTAACGATAAGAATTTGAAAAACTTTGTTGTCATTGATCGTTTGCCATATGAGAATGTAGATATCGGTCTGGTTTCTGGCTATGATAGATATTCTGCCTTTACGGTAAAGCCAGATCTGAGTAACATTTCTTATGAAATTGGTACATTGAGCAATAGCGAGGACGGGAAAACGTTCCAAAATCCAAAGGCGGTTGATGGCGTAACCGTTTCTTATTCCAATAATAAGACCTCTAATTTGACAGAATATTCAACCGATTGGAAGGGTGAATCTGGCGATTTAAACTGGCAGGATACGATGGATGTGGATCAGATCGTAAATATGCGGTTTGTATTCCCGAGCAATGTTGAAATAAAACCGGGTGAAACAGTTTGTATTACCTTTAAAGGAACGATTCCAGATTATGTAGAAAATACTGGAGAAGAAAACATTGCATGGAACAGCTTTGCATATTCCTATCAGTATGACAATAATGATGGTCAACTGCAAGATATACCAATGGTCGCAGAACCGGCAAAGGTCGGTGTATGGGTACCGGAAGTAGCGGATACAGTAAGTATCAGTGTAGACAAAGCATATAAGAGTGGTAAGGAAGACACGCAAGTGTTCTATTTTGCACTCTTTACTGCTGACAAGAACACAACACCAACTTATGGTGCAGATGGTAAGTTGGAAAATGCAGAGAAGTTTAAACGCTATAGCAGTGAGATTAAGTCGGTTACTGTCAAGGATGGCGGCGAAAAGAGCAGCATTACCTTTGATAAAGTGCCATATGCAGCTATTAAGGCAACGAAAGATCTTTATGTTTTTGAAACTGATGAAAACGGTGTGATCAAGGACAATATAAATGTTGCATTTGGAGAACCCGCTTATGGTGAAAATGCAACATCTGAAATGCCGAAAACAGCCGCTACTGGCGACAGTGGAACAAAAATCGCATTTGAAAACGAGGAGACTTCCGCAGTTGTTTCCGTTTTGAACGAAATCCAGTATGGTCAAATTCAGGTTGAAAAAACCTTTATTTCTCCGTTTAATTCAACAGATACTTTCTATTTTGGCTTATTCTATAAGACGAAAGATGGAAAATTCGTAAAGTATGGTGATGTACAGAGCATTACCCAAACGGGTGCTTCTAAGCCGGGTACAATAACAGAAGAAGCTCAGCGTGTGACTTTCACTAATATTCCAATACAGCGGGATTGGTATGTATTTGAAACGGATCAGAAGGGTAACATTGTAGACAATTCATATGAGTATAAGGTTACCTATGTTGAAAATGCAGGAGAAGCTCATCCAGTTAATCTGAAAGCGGCAAATGAAATTGCAGTTGCTAAGATTACCAATGAAGAATCTGCGACCTATAAGATTCAGGCAACTAAGGTTGTAAATGGTGAAAACTTAGAAGCTTTGACTGATCAGGAATACTATTTCGCATTATTCACAGGTGTAACAGTTGCAGAAGATGGTGCGGTTACTGGTACAAAGGTTGGTGACGTTCAGACTGTCAAAGCTGGCGAAAATGTTACCTTTGATAACTTGAGCGAAAGTGAAAGCTACTGGGTATTTGAAACCGACGCATCTGGTAACATTCTGCCGCAGGGAACAAAGGTAGCGGGTACTCCAAGCTATATTGTAGACTACCCGAACTACAATGCACCTACAACAGATGAAGAAGGGCAAACAATAGGAGCAAGCTATGCACCGATTTCGTTCCAGATCGAAGGCGGCGTACAGAGTGCAGAGGATACGACAAAGCAGGCAAGCATCCAGAACCGTGAAGTGAAAACAGATGTTAAGGGTTCTATTACCGTTGACAAGACTGTTATGCAAAACGGGAAGGAGACGGCAGACTGGACAGATACGTTCTATGTTGGTTTGTATCAGGCAGTAACTGTAGGGGAAAACGTTGAATTCCGGTTGTATCCAAGTGGTAAAAAAACAGATAACAATGTAAAGGCACTTACAAAGGATGCAAATAGTGTAACCTTTACCGATTTGCCGGCAAAGGTAACGGAAGAGGATGATGCTACCGGTTACTACTATGTCATGGAATGTAACGATCTTGGTACACCGTACGAAACTGGTATAACCGAAAACTATTCGCCTAACTATACGATTTATTATACAGTAAACGGTAGTGATGGCGTAGATGTTTACGGAGAGGTATTGCTGGATGGTCGTTATGATGATGCACCGACAGCAAGTGTTGGCGTGACCAACAAGAGAGTTGAAGTAACACGTACTTTGACAAAGAAGGATATCGACAATAAAGATGGCAATGCATTGTCAGATGCAGAATTTGCAGTTTATGTGAAGAGTGCTTATGATGCATATCAGAACGATCCGGTCAATAATGAAAAGCCAACTGCAATTATAGGTGGCATTGAAACTGGCGATTTTGTTGAGAACACCGTTTATGTTCTGGTAGAAGAAGTTGCTCCGACTGGTTATGCGAAGGCAGGACCGATTGCATTTACTGTCAACGCAAATGGACAGATTGTATTGTCCGATCCCAGTCGAGCAGATGTTGAAGTTGATAATAGTAAGAACAATGCTTCTGACTTGACAGTATATGACAAGAAAAATCCATCCTTGGAAATTCTCAAGGTAGATGAAAATGGTGACGGACTTGCAGGTGCAACATTTAAACTGGAATCCAAGGAGATTTTGGATGCCTGTGAAGCATCTATGGAGTCGCAAGGCAAGGCGATTTCTTCTGATGACTATTATAAGTGGAATGCTGTTTGGGAGAAGGCTAACTATAGCTTTGCTGTTGAGAAGTTGCCTAAAGATTGTCTTCGTGCTGTAGAGGGTTCAGGCGATCTGCCTGCTTCTATTACCTGTGGTATTCAGTGGACATCTCAGACGGAAGCACTTGAACTTTCTGGGCTGCCAGATGGTGTCTATATTCTGACAGAAACAGAGGCACCAGAAAAATATGTTTCACTGGAAGATAAGCCATTGACGTTTACAATTGCTAATGGCAGTATACAGCTTCCAGATGGTACGGATGAAGCTTATGCAGTAGATGAAACGAACAGCATGAAACTGCTGGTAAAGAACAAGCTGAAGACAAACCTGCTCATTTCTAAGTTGGGGATAGGCGGCAGTGAAGTTGCTGGTGCAGAAATGACCTTTAGCAAGGTTTCTGACAATGGAACTGTGGATACCTCCTTTACTCCAATTACATGGACATCAGAAGCAGGCAAATCCAAGGAAATTGACACGACAAATTATGCAGACGGCTATTATCTCCTGCATGAAGAAGTTGCACCAGATACTTACACACTGGCAACTGACATCTATGTCAAACTGGAAAGTGGTAAGATTACTGGCGAATACACATTGACAGCGGATAATACGTTGGAAGAAGTTTCTGCTGGTACGCATATTGACAAAACCACAAACAAGATTACCATGACAGATACCTTGTCTGTTATCAATATCAGTAAGAAAGAAGTCGCTGCAAGTGTAGAACTGCCAGGTGCAGAACTGACCTTGACACTGGGTACACCAGATGTAGAAGGTGCAACATTGAAAGGTGTTACACTGACTGGTGGAACAGAAAAGACAGAAGAAAGAACAGACACAAAGATTGTTTGGATTTCTACTGAAAAGGCAGCTGTTCTGGAAGGTTTGCCGGATGGTACCTATACTTTGGAAGAAGTTGCAGTACCGAAGGATGAAAATGATAAGGAAACACATGTTAAGGCAGAAAGCATTACCTTTACCATTGAAAATGGTATTGTAACAGAAATTACTGTTCCTGAAAAGGATGCAGCAAATTATGAATCTGGAGATAACGTGGTAACTGGTACAGCCGTTGTTATGCGTGACGCAGCTACCACCACCACCACGACTACCACACAGACCGCTGTGATTGCGAAGAAGGACATCAATGGCACGGAAGTAACTGGTGCAACCTTGCGAGTATATCATACCGAAGTGGTAACAGACGACGAAAGTGGTGCTCCTGTAACAGAGGAAAATGGTGAAACTGTAACAGTAGTTTCTGTAGATGATGAATGGACATCTGGCAAAGATGGTGAGACGACACATACAGTAGTTAATTTGAAAGCTGGCGTAACTTATGTGCTGGAAGAAACCTTTGCACCGGATGGCTACATTAAGGCAAATAATATTACCTTCAGCATTGACGAAAAGGGTAATGTTACCAGTGACAACTTGGACGCAGACGGAAAAACCATCTTGATGAAAGATGACTTTACAAAGGTTGAAATCAGCAAGCAGGATGCAGAAGGCAAGCCACTTCCAGATGCAGTATTGCAGATTATGGATGCGGATGGCAATGTAGTAACGGATAAGGCTGGTAACGCCTTAGAGTGGACATCGTCTGCAACAGAAACATGGGTAATAGAAGGCGTATTAAAGACTGGCGAAACCTATACGCTGCATGAAAAAGATGCTCCGGCTGGTTATCAGTCTGCAAAGGATATTCCTATTATCATTGGTGAAGATGGTAAGGTTACACCGGAAAATCCGATTATTATGACAGACGCAAAGCAAGGCGAACTGGTCGTTGTAAAGCAGGGTTCCGATGGTAGTAATCTTGCAGGTGCAACACTGTGCCTGACAGCAGAAGGTGTTGATTGGAGTAAGGTAAAACTGAACAATGCAGCACTGACAAACGAAAATAAGCTTGAAAATGGTATCACATGGAAGTCCACTGACAGTGGTATCAAGATTACTGGTTTGAATGCAGGAACGTATACCTTGTCCGAAGAGGAGGTACCGGCTGGTTATCAAAAGGCTGACCCGATGACAATCATCATTGCAGAAGATGGAACTATCACAGTAAACGGTGAAGAATCTGGTACTGCAACTATGATAGATGCGGCAAATACCTTGACCATCAATAAGACGAAAGTCGGCGGAGATAGCACACCTGTTCCAAATGCTTCTATGAAGCTGACCGCAGCCGATGCGAAGACAGATCTTTCTAAGATTGTAGTTGATGGCAAAATTATGCCGCAAGAAGCAAACAATATTCTTGCATGGACTTCTGCAACAGGTACAGATACGCTGTCCGCACTGCCGGCAGGTACGTACACATTGGAAGAAACCGCTGCACCGAATGGCTGCACGATTCCAGTCAATAGTAAATTTACGTTTACAGTCAATGAAGATGGCACTGTGACAACGGAGGAATCTACAACCACAGGAGCATTTACACTGGATGGCACAACCATTACAGTAGAAGATACAATTTCTGAGATTCAGATTGACAAGAGAGATGTAACAGGAAATAAAGAAGTTGCAGGTGCAACATTGGAATTGTATTCTGTAACAAAGGATGGCAATGAGACATTTGTTACAGGTTGGACTTCCGGAGATAGTGTAAAGACCATTCAGGGCTTGTCCAATGGAGATTACATCTTAAAGGAAACTGGCGAAGAGTTTGCATTCGATGGTGACATCTATACTGTCATCAGCAGCGAATTGAGATTTACCATTCAAAATGGTGAGATTTCATCGGTAACAGGTGCTCAAAACGAATTTAGTGAAACGGCAGAAACAGGCTTCTACTATTATAATAGCGAAGCAGGCAAAAACATGATTGTTGTTTGCGATGCAGTAAAGCCGGAAGTAACTACTGCCACTACAATAACCACAACTACGACAACGACAACAATCACAACAGAATCGACTACAACAGAAGCAACCACAACAGAATCGACTACAACAGAATCGACCACGACAGAAGCAACTACAACAGAATCGACCACGACAGAAGCAACCACAACAGAATCGACTACGACAGAAGCAACTACAACAGAATCGACCACGACAGAAGCAACCACAACAGAATCGACCACAACAGAATCGACCACGACAGAAGCAACCACAACAGAATCGACCACGACAGAAGCAACTACAACAGAATCGACGACGACAACCACCACTACAACAACCACTATCACAGTTCAGGATGTTGTCATCGCAAAGAAGGACATCACAGGCAAAACAGAAGTAAAGAATGCAACGTTACAGGTTATAGACAAGGATGGCGAGGTTATCGAAGAATGGACTTCTGACGGTACGGATCATACGATTGACGGCGAGAAGTTTACCATTGGCGAAACCTACACCTTGAAGGAAACTGGTGCACCAGATGGTTATGCGTATGCAGAAGACATTACCTTTACTATTGACGAGAATGGAAAGATTGATGTGGAGGCATCTAATCTGGACGAAGATGGTACAATTGTGATGAAGGATGATGTTACCAAGGTAAGCATCAGCAAGAAGGCTCTGACGGGTTCGGAAGAACTGGAAGGAGCAAAACTGGAACTGTACTATTTGACAAAGGATAGCAGCGGTAAGGATGTGGAGACGCTGGTTGACAGCTGGACTTCTACAACGAAACCGCATGAGATCAACGGCAAACTGATTGCTGGCGGCAGCTATAAGCTGGTAGAAACCGCCGCACCAGACGGTTATCAGGAAGCAGAGGCAGTGACATTCACTGTGAATACGGATGATACCGTTACAGAAGTAACGATGTATGATGCAGCAGAAGGTGAGATCGGCATCAGCAAAAAGGCTGTGAATGGCACAGACGAACTGGAAGGTGCAAGTCTCAAGATTACAGATGCAGCTGGAAAGACCGTAGAAGAATGGGTATCTGGCAAAACTGCAAAGATTGTAAAACTGGATGCTGGTATTTATGTTCTGGTTGAAGAAATTGCACCGGCTGGTTATGTCGTTGCAGATTCCATTGCATTTACCGTTGACAAGAACGGTAAGGTAACAATCGGCGGCGAGGATGTCGGCGGTGTTGTGACCATGACAGATGATACCACAAAGGTAAGCATCAGTAAGCAGAATATTACCGGTGACAAGGAAGTACCGGGAGCAACATTACAAGTCATCGACAAGGAAGGCAATGTCGTAGAAGAATGGACTTCGACCGACAAGCCGCACGAAATCGAAGGCAAGCTGAAAGCAGGCGAAACCTACACCCTGCATGAAGAAAATGCACCGGATGGCTACACTTATGCAGAGGATGTCACCTTTACGGTAAACGAGGATGGCAAGGTACAGACTGTTGTCATGAAGGACGATGTGACAAAGGTATCTATCAGCAAGAAGGATATTACTGGTGACAAGGAAGTACCGGGAGCAAAACTGCAAGTGATTGATAAGGACGGCAATGTTGTAGAAGAATGGACTTCCACCGACAAGCCGCACGAAATCGAAGGCAAACTGAAAGCAGGCGAAACCTACACCCTGCATGAAGAAAATGCACCGGATGGCTACA
>CAUDDP010000014.1 GCA_958448395.1 uncultured Oscillospiraceae bacterium
AATAGTTTAGGGAGATGGTGTATGGAGTTAACATTACAGCAGATTTCAGCGATGCCCGATGATTCTTATATATATGTTGATGTGCGGAGCGAAATCGCTTATAAGCACGGTCATATAGCCAATGCTGTTCAATGGAACGGCATTGACAATATTATTTTTCCTGAAAACAGGAAAATTATTGTTTATTGTACTTATGGTGAGAATAGTGTTCCTTATGTCAAAAATTTGCGAAAGCTTGGATATGATGCTTATAATTTATCAGGCGGTTACAGAGAGTGGCTGATTCATAATTATGAAGAATTTAGTAATGAAGAAATCAACAGATATGACAGGCAGATTATTTTACCGCAGGTAGGAAGTGATGGTCAGCGAAAGCTGAAAAATGCAAAGGTCTTAATTATTGGAGCAGGCGGACTTGGTTCACCAGTAGCTTTGTATCTTGCCGGAGCAGGAATAGGAGTGATAGGTATTATGGATTCTGACACTGTAAGCATTTCCAATCTTCAAAGACAGATAATTCATAGTACGGAAAATGTAGGTCAGAACAAGGCTGAATCTGCAAAGACAGCAATTCAGAAATTAAATGATAAAATTACTGTGAAAGCATATAACTGTTTACTTACGGCAGAAAATGCAGAAAGAATTATTAGTGGATATGATTTTATCATTGATGCAGTGGATAATTTTGAAACTAAATTTCTTATCAATGATGTCTGTGTATTGCTGAAGAAACCATTTTGTCATGCAGGAATAATGCGTTTTGAAGGACAGGTAATGACATATGTTCCGAATGAATATCCTTGTTATAGATGTATTTTCGAGGAAATCCCTGAACATGGAACGATTCCCAATTGCAGTCAGGCAGGTATTATCGGTGCTGTTGAAGGAATCATAGGCAGTATACAGGCACTTGAAGCAATAAAATATATTCTGAACATCGGAAAATTACTGACAGGAAAAATGTTTATTATAGACGGTTTGTCTATGAAAACAAGGGTTGCGGAATTTCCTATAAAAAATAGAAATTGCAAGGTATGCGGTGAAAATCCGCTGATAAAAAATATAAAGGATAATGCAGAGGAATATGCAGTTGGATGCAGATTGCAATAATCAGAAGGGAAGATATTATGGCAAAAATACAATATTCCGGTGTGCGTGAAAGCAAACTGGGACGAATCAATGATTTAGGTACAACAGGAAAAGAAGTTGAAGAAAATTTCAGAAAAAGCTGTCTTAAAAGGGCAGACAGGAGCTTTGCACAAGGACTTCAATGTCAGCAAATAAACAGTATGGCTGCGTTAATGTCATTGGAGGATTCTGTGTTTATATCACATTCTCCGCAAGGTTGTGTTGGCTGTTCCATTATGGCAGTCGATATGTACCGTGTAGGACAGGCTCACAGAGGAATTAAGAATATCAGAAATCCAAGAATCATTGTAACGAACATTGACCAGAAAAGCGTTGTATTCGGCGGAGAGCAGAAGCTTCGTGATTCTGTAAAAAAGGCGGTAGAACGCTATAACCCGAAACTGGCATTTATCTACGCATCGTGTGCTTCGGGAATCATCGGAGATGATATTGATGCTATTGCAGGAGACTTACAGCAGGAATATCCCGATACGCTTATGGTACCTATTCATTGTGAGGGTTTCAAATCCAAGATATGCGCATCAGGCTTTGATGCTGCATTTCTTGCGATAAACAAATACATACTCAAAAAGGAATGCGTTCCGAAAGAAGAAGGTCTTGTGAATTTATTTGCTCCCACAACAGTGAGCTATGCAGATCAGAAAGAAATGGAGCGTATGCTTTCTCAAATTGGCGTAAGAGTAAACTATATTCCGTTTTACAGCTCACTGGAAAAAATCAGAAAAATTCCTGCTGCACAGGCTTCGACATCCATTTGTAAGGTTTTTGCAGATGAATTCATGAAAACTCTCTGGGAGGATTATGAAATTCCTTATTCTCATACAGTCATGCCCATTGGCATCAGAAATACGGATAAGTGGTATCGTGGCATAGCCAAGGTGCTTGGAAAAGAAAAAGAGACAGAAGAAATCATAGCAAAAGAACATGAGCGTATTGAACCTCTGGTAGCTGAACTTAGAGAACGTCTGAAAGGAAAACGTGTATTTATCTGCGGCGGCACAGGACGTTCTTTTGCAGCGGCAGCCCTGATAGACGATTTCGGAATGGAGCTTGTGGGACTTGAAACGCCTACTTACGATGAAGATGCACAGACAGATATTGAGTACCTGAACGGAATACATAAGGATTATGTTGTGGATATTGCCAATATGCAGCCATTTGAACAGGTAAATCTTCTTAAAAAATTAAAGCCTGATGCCTTTATCGGAGTGCCTGAATGGGCGGCAAAGTTAGGTATTCCGACTACTCACGTACTTGACGGAAAGCGTCCGACAATGGGATATGACGGACTTTTATTTCTTGGAAATAAAATTGCAGACCAGCTTCAGAATCCGGGATTTAATGTCAAACTTGCACAGCATGTCAAATTGCCGTATAAAGATTCATGGTATCAGGAAAGTGCTTTTAAGTACATAAAGGGAGGTAATTGAAATGTCACAGATAATGGAAAATCCAAGAGGCGGATGCGTTCTTGCCGGAATCAATTCCGTTCTGGGAGCGATTAACAGAGTCTGTCCTGTTTTACATTCAGGACCGGGCTGCTGTATGCAGACAACGGCGGCTGAGCAGGGACAATCCGGACATAAATCATCGTGTTTTGTCAGCGGTGTATCTCTTCCGTCCAGTAATATGCTGGAAAAGGAAGTAGTATTTGGCGGAACGGAGAAGCTTCGTACAACGATTCAGGGAGCAGTAGATATTATAGATGCAGACGCTTATTTTATTCTTACAGGCTGTACGGCAGGAATTATCGGAGATGATATTGTAAGCGTAACACAGGAATTTCAGGATAAGGGGCATGCAGTTTATCCAATCGAAACACCGGGATTTGCAGGCGACAGTAATCTGGGATATGAAATTGTATGGAATACAATGATAGATCAGGTTATTGAGGAGGATATTACAAAAGATGATAAGCTTGTAAATATTTTCGGAATTGTTCCTTATCATGATCCTTTCTGGAGCGGAACGCTTGAGGAGATAGACCGTATTCTTTCCCGCCTCGGTCTGAAAGTCAACACGTTTTTTACGAAAGGTCAGGGGATAGAGAATATTAAGAAATGTTCAGGAGCAGCACTGAATATTATTGTGAATCCATGGCTTTTCAAAGGACCTGCAAAAAAGTTTGAGGAAAAATTCGGAGTTCCGAGCATCAGAATACCCGGATTATTTATCGGAGCAACTGATACGACAAAATTTGTAAGAGCAGTTGCAGAAGCATTGAAGCTTGATAATGAATTGGTGGAAAGTGTGATTCAGTCGGAAGAACAATATGTTTATAACTATCTGGCACAGGCTGTCGGCGTTGTAAGCTGGAAGCGATTTGCGGTTGTTGCTGATGCAAGTAATGCAGTTGGTATTACAAGGTATCTGGCAAACGATTTCAGTTTTACTCCTGTTCTTGTTATCATTTCTGAACCTATTTTCCGTAATGAGGATAAAGAGCGGATACTTGAACAGATAAACGATATGGAATATGCAGTTCCGCCGAAAGTTGTATTTGCAGCAGATCAGTATGAAATTAATCAGGCTTTGCTGAATGAGGAAAAAGAAATAACTCTGCTGATCGGCAGCAGCAATGACCGTGAGGTTGCTCTGGAAAAGGATATACAATTTATTTTAGCATCGTTCCCAATGAGCGAGAGACTG
This sequence comes from uncultured Oscillospiraceae bacterium, assembly GCA_958448395.1. GTDB lineage: Bacteria > Bacillota > Clostridia > Oscillospirales > Ruminococcaceae > Ruminococcus_C. Next base: position 3,799 of record CAUDDP010000014.1, read on the forward strand.
ATATTCAATCGTACATACGCAGGCTACAGAGGAAGTCTTACATTTACGGAAGACTTATATGATAATTTGTAATGAAAGACGAGGTATAATACAATGGCAGTAAAAGATATTCAGAAATTACACGAATTTTTAACAGAAGCAGGAACATATTATCTTGCAACTACTGACGGAGAGCAACCGAGAGTAAGACCATTCGGAACAGCACTTCTTTTTGAGGATAAAATTTATATTCTCACAAGCAAAGAAAAAGACGTTTCAAAACAGATTGACAGTAACCCTAAGTTTGAAATTTCCGCAATGAATGCGTCCGACAAATGGATTCGTGTATCGGGCGTGCTGAAGCAGGATAATCGTCTTGAAGTGCATAAGGCAATGCTGGAACAGTATCCGCATCTGAAAAGCACCTATACTGCTGGTGCTCCAAATACTAATACGCTGTATCTTGACGAGGTAGAAGCAGTGATGTATTCTTTCACAGCTCAGCCGGAAGTGCTTGATATATGAGTGAGAAAATTGCAATATAATTTCTGTAAATGAGGTGATGGTCATAGATCAGTATGCAAGAACTGAACTGCTGTTTGGTAGGAAAGCCATAGAAAAACTGCATACAAGCAGAATAGCAGTTTTCGGAATCGGAGGTGTAGGCGGCTATGCTGTAGAGGCACTCGCAAGAAGCGGTGTTGGAACATTGGATTTAATTGATGATGACAGGATCTGCCTTACCAATCTTAACAGACAGATTCTGGCAACACGGCAGACTGTAGGGAAATATAAAGTAGATGTTGCAGAAAAACGTATTCATGAAATTGATCCTTCAATTTGTGTAAATACATATAAATGTTTCTATATGCCTGATACAGCGGATCAATTTAATTTTTCACAATATGACTATATTATTGATGCAATTGATACAGTAACGGGAAAGCTGGAAATTATCAAGCGTGCAAAGGCTTTGAATATTCCGGTGATATCTTCCATGGGAGCAGGAAATAAACTTGATCCGACTACATTTCGTGTAGCTGATATTTATGAAACGAAAGTTTGTCCTTTGGCAAAGGTTATGAGATATGAGTTAAGAAAGCTTGGCATCAGAAGCCTCAAAGTCGTATATTCAGAAGAAAAACCGATTCGTCCAATTGAAGATAGGGAAATCTCCTGCTTCAGCCATTGTATCTGCCCACCCGATACAGCTCGGAAATGTACAGTACGAAGAGATATTCCCGGTTCAAATGCATTTGTTCCCTCAGTTGTAGGATTAATAATTGCAGGTGAAGTGGTCAAAGACATAACGAAAATTTAAAAAGGAGATTGTAAAATGACAAGAGAAATAGCATGGGAGCTGCTTACAGAATTTAACAAAGAGCCTTTTCATTTGAGACACGCTGTTACTGTTGAGAGCGTTATGAAATATTTTGCAAATGAATTGGGATATGCAGAAGAAGAAACATTTTGGGGAATAGTCGGACTTCTTCACGACCTTGATTTTGAGCAGTTTCCGGAACAGCACTGTATCAAGGAACAGGAAATTATGCGTGAACGTGGCATAGATGAACGCATTATCCATGCGACAGCAAGTCACGGTTATGGCTTAACAGTAGATATTAAGCCTGAACACGAAATGGAGAAAGTTCTGTATGCTGTTGATGAATTGACAGGACTTATCGGAGCTGTTGCCTTAATGCGTCCTTCCAAAAGTGTATCTGACTTGGAATTGAAATCCGTTAAGAAGAAGTATAAGAACGCAAATTTTGCCGCAGGATGTTCACGTGAAGTGATAGAACGTGGTGCTACAATGCTTGACTGGTCGCTTGACGAATTGATAAGTAAAACAATTCTTGCAATGCGAAGCTGTGAGGAATTTTATGAAAAATTCTGAATTGATTGAAAAACTGAAAAATGAGCGTGACCTTTCTGATAATGAATTCAAGGTATTGTTGGAAAGCGATGCTTCTGATTCATTACTTTATAGTGCAGCCGATGAAAAACGTCGGAGCATTTATGGTGATGAAGTCTATATCCGTGGTTTGATTGAATTTTCAAACCATTGTAAAAATAATTATTATTATTGCGGAATTCGTGCAGGAAATAAAAATATAATACGCTACAGGTTGAATAAGTTGGAAATACTTGAATGCTGTAATGAGGGTTATCGTCTTGGATTTCGTACCTTTGTATTGCAAAGCGGCGAAGATACATTCTATACAGATTCAATGATTTGTGAAATTATATCGGATATAAAAGAGCATTTTCCTGATTGTGCGGTAACTTTGTCGATTGGTGAAAAATCAAGGGAGAATTATCAGGCGTATTTCAATGCAGGTGCAGATCGCTATCTTTTGCGGCATGAGACCGCAGATGTTTGGCATTACAGAAAACTTCATTCTGAAAGTATGAGCTTAGAAAATCGAAAAAGATGTCTTTATAATCTTAAAGAAATTGGATATCAGGTAGGTTCAGGATTTATGGTTGGATCACCTTATCAGAAGACAGAATTTATAATTGAAGATCTGCGCTTTTTACAAAAACTTGAACCTGATATGATAGGAATTGGACCGTATATCACACATACAGACACACCGTTTGCATCTTTTGAAAATGGAAGTATACTTCTTACATTACGCTTGCTATCTATTATTCGTTTGATGTTTCCATATGCTTTGATACCATCTACAACGGCACTTGGTACACTTCATTCCCAAGGACGTGAATTTGGATTAAAAGCCGGTGCTAATGTTGTAATGCCAAATCTTTCACCAGTGGGTGTGAGAAAGCTTTATTCACTTTATGAAAATAAAATTTGTACAGGTGAAGAAGTGGCACAATGCCGAGGGTGTCTGGAACAGCGTGTTAAATCGTCAGGGTATCATATTGTTACTTCAATCGGAAATAGGATAAGGGAAAGTGAAATTTGATTTTGTGTAAAAGAAAGTTGAGATATAGCTTGGAGCTATCATGCAATATCAATATTATGTATTGGACAAAGTGAAAAGTCTGTGATACAATTTAATCATACTAAACAGATAGAAATAGTAAAGTGAAATGGAGACACTGCTTGTTTTAAATTGGACAAAAAACATTAGTAATAATAAGGAGGGGAAGCGTGTGAAACATATTTTATGCTTTGGCGATTCGAATACATACGGACTTATTCCAAATACAAACAAAAGGTATCCTTTCGGGGTTCGCTGGACAAGTGTACTGGCACAAAAACTTGGTTTTCAGGACTATCATGTAATTGAAGAGGGGTTATGCGGAAGAACAACAATGTTTGATGACCCTTTGCGTGACGGAAGATGCGGTGTAAAAATATTGCCGACGATTCTTGAAACACACTCTCCTATAGATCTGACAATTATAATGCTTGGAACAAACGACTGCAAAACGATATATGGTGCTACTGCGGAGATTATATCCAAAGGTGCAGCAAGATTGATAAGTCAGGTCCGTTCTATAGCAAAGGAAAGTAAGATACTTCTTGTTTCTCCAATTCATCTTGGAAATGATGTGAAGAACTTTGATGCAGAATTTTCAGATGTTTCTGTGGAGATTTCCAAAAATATTTCTGATGCATATAAGAAAGTTTCTTTAATGGAAAAAGTATATTTTCTTGATGCAGCAGCCTTTTCTGAACCAAGCAGTGTTGATCATGAACATTTGAGTGAGAATGGGCACAAATTTATGGCAGAAACTATGTTGAAAAAAGTTTTGGAAATACTGTAAAATTGCCGTAAATTATAGCGTAAGCCGGATAATATATGAATTTATAGTTTTTAAGATATTCATAAAATTATTGATTCTATACACAAAACGATTTAAACAACACAATGACACTATGTTGTATATTTTGCTTATCGTTAAAATGTAACAGTAACAATTGAATAATGATGTTATATTTATGAGCATAACGATTCAGCCGATATGGCTTGAATGGTTATGCTCTTTTTTACTGTTATATTGTTCATAAAAAGTCTATAAATATTTTTTCTGAGAGTTCGACAAGCTGCACTGAGTTTGTAGCTTGTCGGACTTTTTTATTTTTGAAAATCGTTAATATAGACGTGGATTCAGAACTTAAAATTTATAAATGTGAAATTTTTGTGAAATATTTTCAAACTGGTCACGGGCTGACCAGTTTGGGTTGTAGAATAAAAATAGACGATGCAGAAAGGAGGCGAACAGCATGAGTGTCACAGAACGCAGGGCGGAAATTATGAGAATCATGGTTTTACGCCGTAAAAGTACGGTACCACTACTGATGAAAATATTTAGTGTGTCAGAAAAAACAATCCGCAGAGACATTCGTGCCCTCATGCTGGAATATCCTCTTGAAAGCGTAAGCGGAAATGGCGGAGGTATTTGCCTTCCAGAGTGGTATTATCCAAATAAAAATCTTCTTTCAGGAGAAGAAATAACAGTTTTAGAGGAACTAATACCAAAGGCCAACGAACATCAAAGTCGGGTCTTAAAGCAGATGCTCGCTAAATTTGGCACAAATACATATCGACCATGTAAAGCATAAGGAGAACTCAACATGAAAGAAATACTGAAAATTCCAATTAAAGCAAACCTGTATCAGCATCAGCAGAATGCCTGTCAATTTGCCTGCGAGCGTTTTAGAATGTTGCCGTCAGAAGTACACAGCAACGGTGTGGCACTGCTCATGGAAATGGGCTGCGGTAAAACCATCACCAGTATTGCAATAACAGGAATTCTGCATCAATATAGGCATATCAAAAAAATTCTGATTACAGCACCGCTGTCAATTCTCGGTGTGTGGGAACAGGAATTTGCACGTTTTGCAGATTTTCATTTTACGTTAACTGTCCTGAAAGGCGGCAGTTCCCAGAAGAAAGAACAGCTTTCCAAATTGCACGGAAATACTCTGCAAATTGCAGTAATCAACTATGAATCTGCATGGCGATTGGAAAAAGAACTGCTTTCCTTTGATGCTGATCTCATCATTGCTGATGAAGCTCATAAAATCAAGGAAAACCGTACTTCGCAATCCAAAGCGATGCACCATTTGGGTGATAAGGCAAGATACAAGCTTCTTTTGACCGGAACGCTCATCACCAATAAGGAAATCGACGTATTTTCTCAATACCGATTTCTGAACAGTGACATCTTCGGGGCAAGCTTTTATGTATTCCGAAACCGATACTTTGATATGTGCGGCTACGGCAATCATATTCCTGTTTTCAAAAAGCAGATGATGAACGATTTTCTGCAAAAACTGCACTCTATCGCTTATCGTGTTACAAAAGCAGAATGTCTTGATTTACCTGAAATTACAGAAGAAATTCGTACCGTAGAGTTAGAACCAAAAGCAATGCAACTGTATAAACAGCTTGAAAAGGATAGCTTTGCAGAACTTGCCGGTTCTGAGATTTCAGCAGTAAATGTCCTGACAAAAATGCTTCGCCTATCTCAGATGACAGGCGGTCATCTTACTGATGATGAAGGAGATACAACTGCTGTCAGTACGGCAAAATTAGACGCACTTTCCGATATTCTCGATACCATGCTTGCTGAAGATAAAAAGCTGGTCATTATGGCAAGATTTGTGCCGGAACTGAACGATATTCAGAAACTTCTGGAAAAGAAAAATATCGGATATGCTTCCGTGCGTGGAGGAATTTCTGACCGTTCTGAGGAAATCAGAAGATTTCAGAATGACACAGACTGTCGTGTTTTTGTAGGACAGATTGCAGCAGCAGGTCTGGGAATCACGCTGACCGCAGCGTCAACAATGGTATTCTATTCGCTTGATTACAGCATGAGTAATTTTGAACAGGCAAAGGCAAGAATCCATAGAGTTTCGCAGACAGAAAATTGTCTGTACATCTATCTTATTGCGAAGAATACAGTAGATGTAAAAATTCTGCGTTCTCTGCGTGATAAGGTGGATTTAGCAAGAACTCTGGTTGATGATTATCGTAACGGAATCAATCCGTTTCAGGAAAAGGAGGACTAAAATGGAACTGAATATGTATGAACTGGCAGAGCAGTTAAAACAACTTCGTGAGGAGAAAAAGGACGCAGAACAGCGAGTAAAAGACATCAACGCTGAAATTGACAAGACAGAATATGCTCTTGTACAGCTGATGGCGGAAACTGAAACACAGAACTTTACCCGTGCAGGAACGATGTTTTCGCTTACAACAAAGACTCGTGCGTCCGCTATGGCTGGTCGTAAGGACGAGCTGTATTCTGCTTTGAAAGAGAACGGATTCGGTGATCTTGTTTATGAAACAGTCAACGCAAACAGCCTGTCTGCTTTTGTCAAGGAGCAGATCACAGAAAATCAGGATACCGTTCCGGAATGGCTGAACGGACTTGTCAATGTCTATGAACAGACCTCTGTGTCTGTCCGCAAATCTACGAAATGAAAGGAATCAGAACTATGAAAAATGAATTGATGGAAACAAACAACACAGGCTTTCTCGCTTTGCAGGACTTTGATCTTGCTAACGTGATGAGTGAGGAAATGGACGGGCTTTCGGCAACTTTTGAACGTGTCAAGATACCGTCAGGAGGCGGAATCATGTTTGAGATACCCGGCGAAAATCTCGATGAACCGGAAACTGTCAAGGAGTTTTCTGCCGTAATTCTTTACCAGCACTCCCTGAACGCCTACTACCAAAGTGATTATCAGGGCGGCTCGAATCCTCCCGACTGCGGCAGCTATGACGGTCATAACGGTGAGGGTGATCCCGGCGGAAACTGCGATGCTTGTCCGCTGAATCAGTACGGTTCAGGAAAAAACGGTGCAAAAGCCTGCAAGAACCGCCGCCGTCTGTATCTTCTCCGTGAGGGCGAGTTTTTCCCGATGATTCTTTCGCTGCCCACTGGCTCACTGAAAGCATTTACACGTTATCTCATGCGTGTGATCCCGAAGTACAAAAACTCCAACGCTGTGGTGACCAAATTTACACTGAAGAAAGCGTCAAGCAATACGGGCATCAATTACAGTCAGGCGCAGTTTGTGGTGGAACGTGCTTTGTCGCCGGAGGAATATCAGCTGATCTCTGCAATGACGGAGCAGGTTAAGGCTCTCAGCAGAAATGTTGGCTATGATGCAGAGGATGCATTGAATGTTGATGCTGAAACAGGCGAAATCATCGAGCCGCTGAATTGAGGAGAATGTCATGGATAATTACAGATGCGTTACTTCGGTACAGGAAATTCGGAAGTACATAGGCAATGCAGAAGTTGTCGCTTTTGATTACGAAACATCGCCGGACAAGCCTTACCGCACAGAAGAAAAAGCTGCTCTCGATCCTCATAAAAGTCATATTGTAGGATGCAGTTTTTCTGTTAAGGAGCATACAGGGATTTACGTCCCTGTTGCTCACAAAATCGGTGAAAATATTGATAATACGTTATTTTTGAATTTCCTGCAAACATTTCTCATGAATAAAAACATTATCAAAATCGCCCACAATATCGCATTTGAATCTGCGATGTCCTGTCATCAGGACATCGTGATTCAGCCGCCTGTTTACGATACGATCTGTGCGGCACAGATGACTTTGAAAAGTAATTATGAGTTCCGTAAACTTGCCGACAGCGGTCTGAAAAAACTTGCGGCGGAGATTTGTCATGAACCTTTGCCGACATTTTCAGATGTAACAAACGGCAGGCATTTTGATGAACTGGATGCACAGGATTCAGAAACGGTACGTTATGGTTGTGCAGATTCTGATTTTGCCTTGCGGCTGTATCATATTTTCAACAACTGGTTCGACCGCTTTTTGCCGAAACATCGGTATATTGTGGAGCAGATAGAATCTCCCACAGCGGTGTATCTTGGCATTATGAAACATAACGGTGTGCCGGTTGATGCGGACTTGATGAAATCTCGTCAACAAGAGGCGGAAAACCAGATGCAGCATATCAGGAACAAAATAACTATGCTCATAGGGGACGTTGAAATCGGAGCAAACTGCGGTACAAAGGCATTCAAGGACTATCTCTATCAAACCTTGAAACTGCCCGTTATGAAAGTTACTGCATCAAATAAGGAAGCGGCTGACGATGCATCAATGATTATGCTGAAAGAATGGTGCAATGTCAATCGTCCCGAACTTTCTCCATTGTTTACTTTGGTGCAGGAATACCGTAAATGGGGAAAAATCAAGTCTACATATATTGACGGCTATCTGAAATATATCAATTCTGCAACAGGCAGGATTCATCCGGATTTCTTTGCATTATCAACCGAAACAGGTCGCATGAACTGCAAAACACCCAACGCCCAGAATCTTCCTCGCAAGAGCAATGACCCCATCGGAGTACGTAACTTTATCAAGGCACCGAAAGACCATCTGATTCTGTCACTTGATTTTTCCCAGATTGAATTAAGAGTTGGAGCATTCTATTGCCGTGACAAAACCATGATGGAAACTTACAAAAACGGTGGAGATATTCATGCGGCAACGACTTCTGTCATCTTTGGTTGTACCTATGAAGAAGCACAGAACAAGCACCGCAAGGAGTACAAGGAACAGCGTAATATCGCCAAAAACGTAAACTTTGGAACATTCTACGGATTGTTTCCGAAAGGTCTGCAAAGTACGCTGAAATTTAAGGCAGGCGTTGAAAAATCTGTGGACGAGTGTGAAGCCATTATTCGAAATCTGAAAGCCGGATATCCTGCACTGACAACTTGGCAGGAGGAAACAAAGCGAGATGCTGCGAGAAAAATGTACATTGAAACCTGGCTCGGACGCAGGCGTTATCTTCCAAATATTCGCAGTGATAATTGGGGCTTGAAGTCATTTGCAGAACGCTGTGCATTGAATACGCCGATTCAGGGAACGGCAGCGGATATTCTGAAACTGGCTATATTCCGTATTTTAGAAGGGCTGCCGTCACACCCATGGCTGAAACCGATATTGCAGATACATGACGAACTGACGTTTATTATTCCGAAAGAAAAACTTTCCGAAGCAGTGCAATTTATCCGTGAATGTATGGAAAAACAGCCGTTTCCGGAATTTGACCTGCCGCTTGTGGCGGAAGCGTCTGCCGGAGAGAGTTTCGGCAATTTAGAGGAAATGGAGGGATGAATTTGGCATCGACACACAACAGCGAGGGATATTACTCTCCAACAGAATTTGAAGCGATGAAAAGACTTGAGACCGAGGAACGAAAAGCACGGCGTTTAGCCGCTTTTCGCCCTCTGGTATATATCTGCTCTCCCTATCGTGGAAGCACAAACGAGAACATTGAAAATGCACGGAAATACAGCCGATTTGCGGTCGGACATCACAGCATTCCCTTTGCACCGCATCTGCTTTTTCCGCAGTTTATGGACGATACACTTGGTGAAGAACGGCAGACAGCAATGTTTATGAATTATGTGATGCTGACCAAATGCGTGGAATTATGGGTATTCGGCGGTAATATTTCTGAGGGCATGGCACAGGAGATAAAGTGGGCGAAACGCAGGCATATGCCGATTCGTTATTTCACGGAAAAAATGGAGGAAGTTTTATGAATATATCGGCACAGGATGTCATAAACGTCATGTTCAATCCCGATGATACGGTGAATCTGCGTGTTTTTGACGACAGAAAAGAGGGCATCTTTACAGGTGCAAAGCTGTCCGTGGAAGCTGGAAAATTCTTTGCTGTGGAATCAACTTTAAGGGAACATAACAAGAAAAATCACGGTATCTTTTTCGTGGTGAACTCCGGCGGTCAGACCGATGACAGCATTACCCGCATCAACGCACAGTTTGTGGAGATGGACGATAAGACTTTCGAGGAACAGCAGGCTCTGATAGATGCGTTTCCTCTGCCGCCGTCTATGGTTATCAAGACTCGTAAATCACTGCATACATACTGGTTTGTCAAGGACTCAAATGTGGTGAAGTTCCGTCCGATTCAGAAAGCTCTTGTACAGCATTTCGGCGGTGATCCTGCGTGCGTCAATGAAAGCCGTGTCATGCGTCTGCCGGGATTTTATCACTGCAAAAAAGAACCTATTCTGGTGGAGTGTATCTCTTTTCATCCGGAACGGAGATATACACAGGAGCAGCTTGCAGAGGTTCTGCCCAATGTGGAAACTGAATCTCCGAAGGAAGAGCTGCACGGTGAGCAGAAAGGCATTCACATTGTAGAAGCAGAGTGCGATTTTATTAAGTACTGCCGTGATAACGCAGCATCACTTCCGGAGCATGACTGGTATGCAATGATTTCAAATTTAAGCGTATTTGACGGCGGTGCAGAGGTAATTCATCAATACTCCAAGCCGTATCCGAACTACTCTTTTGATGAAACACAGAAAAAAATTCAGCATTTTCTCAGCAGCGGGACAAAACCTATGACCTGCCGTACAATTGCCGAAAAAGGCTATCAGTGTCCAAAATTAAAAGACGGAAAGTGTAAATGCAAATCCCCTGCGGCACTGTGTTTTCAGCCTCTCACAATAAACGGAATTCGTGTTATTTTGCGACAGCAGGAGATTAAAAATGCAGTTGTGGAGGACTTGCAGACGGCACGAAATTTTGTATCTGATTATCTTTACAACGTTGACTGTGTGACTGCCGAATCTATCATAAATTACGATTTGAAGCAGTATTTTGGTTTCAAAAATGCAGACATTAAGCCGCTGCTCTCAATGCAAAAGGAACTTTACAAGACTTTTCTGAGCAAATCGGAAACGAAAAAACATCAGTCGGGTATGGATATTCCCGATTGGTACGAAATGACGGAACGTGGGGCAAAATTCCTGCCCGGTGTTCTTGCGGAATATATGACGCAGAATGCGCCTGTCTTTTATGCGGCGGAGCAGTATTACTGCTATGAACACGGCGTATTTCATGGGATTACGGAACTGACAGCACGAAATATGGTGCGTGAAAAGATGATGACAAGATACACAAAGCTCTCTCAGATAAACGATACCGAAGGGCAATGGAAAATGCAGGTTCAGAAGGATATCCGAGAACTCAACCCTAATCCTTATATCATCAATGTGCAGAACGGACTTTACAATGTGCTTGACAGTATACTTTCCGAGCATACGTCAAAATATCTGTCAACGGTGCAGCTAAACGTCCGTTATACGCCCGGTGCAAAGTGTCCGAGATTTATGAAGTTTCTGCATGAATCGCTGGAAGATGACCAGATAGCGCTTATTCAGGAAATGCTGGGATACTTTCTGATTCCCGTAAATCATGCACAGAAGTGCTTTATCATAGTCGGTAAAGGCGGTGCAGGAAAATCCGTACTTCTGCGTGTGCTGAATGAACTGCTGCTTGGAAAAGAGAACGTGTCCAATGTGGCATGGCAGGCGCTCAGTGACCGTTTCAAGACAGCGGAGCTTTTCGGAAAATGGGCAAATATCTGTGCGGAACTGCCGACAAAAGGCATCGAGGACAATGGTATTTTCAAGGCTCTGGTCGGTGAGGACTATCTGACGGTAGAAAAGAAAAACAAGAATCCTTTTTCCTTTCAGCCTTATGCAAGACTTCTTTTCTCTTGTAACAGCATCCCGAAGAACTACGGCGATAAGTCAGAAGGATTTTACCGAAGGCTCATTATTGTGCGATTCAATCATTCCGTACCGGAGGAAAAGCGTGATCCCGAACTTTTAGAAAAGTTTCGATGCGAAGCTGACGGGATATTTCTGTTTGCACTGGAAGGACTGCATCGTCTGATGAACAATCATTTTCAATTCTCCGAAACCAAAGCTAATCGTGAAGAACTCCAGAAATACCGTGAGGACAGCAACAGTGTGCTTGCTTTTGTCAGGGATTGCTGTGAATTGAAAATGGATGCGGAAGTCGGCAGGGTGGAATTTTTTGACCGTTATAAGTCGTACTGTGACAGCTGTGGTCTGACACCGTTCAGTCAGCAGAACTTCAACAACGAACTTGAAGCCAATTATCCAACTGTTGTAAGAGCTGCTGACAAGCTCGGAAAACGACGTACATGGAGAGGAATATGCTTTGGAGAATTTATAAAATGACAAAAATCATGCCACGGGATAGTCTGCTCTGTTTTCTGACAGCATTTACAGGCTTTACGTGAGATTTCCGTAATCCTTTCTATATTTACTATTATATACATATATCTATTTTCTTGTTTTTTATGATTATAATAGTAATTTACTTGTAAAATCAGTAAAAGAGTAAGAGGTGAAAAGTTTGAAAGAATCGGATATTGTAAAAGCGATTTTGAAGTACCTGAAAACCGTGCCGGATTGTTTCTGCTGGAAGGAACACGGCGGTATGTACGGAACAGCAGGAATCCCAGATATTATCTGCTGCTATCGTGGAAGATTCGTGGCTTTTGAGGTCAAGACGGAAAAAGGCAGAACTACGGCTTTACAGGAATCGGTTATCAACAAAATACAGAAATGTGGTGGAAAAGCTGCGGTTGTTCGGTCTGTTGAGAATGTGAAGACTGCTTTAGAGGAGATGGCGGTATGACGGCGAAAGAATACATGAAACAGGCAAGAATTCTTATGAGAAGAATTGACAGAAAGCAAAAAGAAGCTGATAATCTTAGGAAAAAAATTTCTGTTCCGCAATCGCCTGATTTTTCAGATATGCCTAAAACAGTATCTCCAGAGCCGAATGAAATTGAAATCGGTGTTGCTAAAATCATATCTTTGGAGGAAGAAGTCCGTACAGCAGAAAAGGAGCTTGAGAAACTTAAGGATGATTTCCAAATGGCTATCTTAGCTATAACCGATACGGAATATCATGATATTCTTACGAAAAGGTATCTGGAATTTAAAGACTGGAGCATTGTTGCAGATGAAATGGGATACAGTGAGCCATCATGTTACCGTTTGCATCGTGAGGCTTTGGCACTCATGAAAAGTTGATAGTTTATGATAGTTTATGATAGTTCGTAACACTTGATAATAGTTTACATATGTGATATACTGTAAAGTAGGAAAATAAGATAAAGCGAATCAGCCTTTGCAGAGAAATCCTGCGGAGGCTGTTTTCGTACCCAAGGAGGAACATTATGCTTGCAAAGAAAGTTTTAAGAAACGGCATCGGTCTGAACAGTCGTATCAGAGAGCAGATTGCTATTTATCGTGACTGGAAAGAACTGTCCGCCGAATTCAATGATGAAGAGGTGCAGGAGATCCTTACGGATGCCCGTGCCGACTTGTTGGAATCCATCCGCATGAAGCGTAATCTTGAGGAAATCATTATGGATAACAACAATGCCGACCAGCGTGAGATTCTTCGACTGCGTTATTTCTATGCAGCAACGTGGGCTGCCATTGCCGATGAATTGAACGACACGGTTGAGTGGGTTAAGGAGCAGCATCATAAGGCATTGAAAAAGATTCCTGTTGAAGTGACCGACTGCTTTGAGGAGTATGACTGCTATGCCGAGGAAGAGTAAACGTCCATGCTGTCACCCCGGCTGTCCCAATCTGACTGAGGGTAAGTACTGCGAGGAACACAAGCTCCTGCACCCTGACCGACCGTCAGCGGAGAGCCGTGGATACAACAGCAGATGGCGAAAGCTGTCACAGCAGTATCTCCGCAGGCATCCGCTTTGTGTAAGGTGTCTTGCCAATGGAAAATATACCAAGGCAACTGTTACAGACCACATCATTCCCCACCGTAACCGACCGGAACTGATGTGGGACGAGAGTAATTTTCAGGCATTGTGTAAGTCCTGCCATGACAAGAAAACATGGACTGAGGACAAGAACCCTGAATACACCTACTGACCGCCGGGGGCGTAAAAATCCCTAAAATCAGAATAAAAATCTACCGGCGCGCCCTCAAACACACAAAAATCAAGGTTCAAACGCCCTATTAACCCCTTGAATATTATCACAAGCCGAAACTGCCGAAGTTTCGGCTATTTTTATACCTAAAGGCAGGTGAAGAATTATGGCGAAGGACGGTACAAACCGTGGCGGCAGACGTGTCCGTGCAGGAGATAAGCCAAAGGCTCTGGCGGATAAGATTGCTGATGGTAAAGATGCCAACATTATCGAGTTTAATGCTCCGGAATTGGAGGCAGTAGATTTAGACGATGCTGCCGATTTGGTTGGTGCGGATATGCCGTCACCAAGCGAATATCTGTCGGCACACCAGAAGAACGGCAAGCCGCTCGGTGCAGATGAAATTTACAAGGAAACATGGCTTTGGCTGAAAAATCGCGGCTGCGAAAAACTGGTCAATAAGCGTCTGCTGGAAAGTTATTCTCAGGCGTTCGCACGATTTATTCAGTGCGAAGAGGCACTCAGTTCCTACGGACTACTGGGAAAGCATCCGACAACGGGCGGTGTCATTGCCTCGCCGTTCGTGCAGATGAGTCAGACATTTCAGAAACAGGCAAATCTGCTCTGGTATGAGATTTTTGACATCGTGAAGCAGAACTGTACCACCAAATTTGACGGCTCTCCGCAGGACGATTTAATGGAGCAGCTATTAAGCAGCAGAAAGTGAGGAATTTATGAAATCAAATACAGACACACAATTCTGGCGTGACTTAAAAAACAGCCGTCAGCATCTCACCAGACAGCAGTACAGAACACTAAAAGGTCAGGCGGCGAACGGAAGAGTTATGGACGCTCGTAAGGGACTGCAAAAAATCCTGCACAGGAGGGCTGGCTGATGCAAACGACTACAGAATTTCAGCTTGTAGATATTGACAAGCTTGTGCCATATGCGAACAATGCTCGTACCCACAGCAAGGAACAGATTCTGAAATTACGCTCTTCTCTGCGTGAGTTTGGATTTGTCAATCCTGTTATCATTGACAAGGATTTTAATGTCATTGCCGGACATGGAAGAATTATTGCAGCAAAGGAAGAGGGCATTTCAGAAATCCCATGCGTGTATGCCGACCACCTGACGGATGCACAGAAGAAAGCCTACATCCTCGCCGATAACAGAATGGCATTGGATGCAGGCTGGGACGAAGATTTGCTTGCCGTTGAAGTGGAAGAACTCCAGAATCTCGGTTTTGACCTTGGTCTTACCGGATTTGATGAAAAAGAACTGGCGGACTTGTTTGCATCGGATGAAGATGCCCAGCAGGATGATTTTGACGTTGATGCAGAACTGGAAAAACCATGCTTCTCTAAATCCGGCGATGTATGGCATCTCGGCAGGCACACTGTTATCTGTGGCGATTCCACGCTGCCCGAAACCTATACGGCTCTGCTCGGCGACACCAAAGTCAACCTCGTCTGCACAGATCCGCCGTACCTTGTAAACCTCGAAAGTACATCGGGAAAAATCAAGAACGATGATTTGGACGATGAAAAGGGCTATGAGTTTCTGAAATCAGCCTTTAAACGTTTCCACGAAAATATGGCTAAAGATGCGAGTATTTACGTTTTCTATGCCACTTCAAAAGCAAGAGTTTTCCACGATGCTTACGAAGATGCAGGATTCAAAGTCGGAGCTGGACTTGTCTGGAAGAAAGACCGTCTTGTACTTACCCGCACCGACTGGAAATACATTCATGAGCCGATTATCTGGGGATGGCGGAAAGACGGAAAGCACATTTGGTACGGCGACCAGAAGCAGAAAACAGTTTTTGAGTTTGACCGTACTAAAAATTCCAAGGAGGACGGCTGCGGTCACCCATCAAGTAAGCCTGTTCCGCTGATTGCCTACCTGATTCAGCAATGCACGCAGACAAATGGCATGGTGCTGGATGGATTCCTTGGCAGTGCATCAACATTGATTGCCTGTGAACAGCTTGACCGCATTTGCTATGGCGTGGAGCTTGAACCGAAGTTTGTAGATGTTGCTGTTGAAAGGTACATTAAGCTGCATGATGGCAAATTTGACGATGTGTATCTGATTCGTGATGGGCAGAAACTGCACTACGAGGAAGTAGTGGCGAATATGCCGGAAAGTAAGCCTGCCGATGACCAAACGTGAATGTGCGATCATTACCGCATACACGGATATTTCCATGCTGCAAGGCAGTGATCTGAAATACCTGTACCACTATCTGTCGAAGTTCATCGACCGCCCAATCTACACTCATGAGATACCTGCGGTGTGTATGCAGTTCAGAGAGCAGATAAAAAAGGATTTTATTGAACTGTGCAGGAATGCAAAGGAGGCAGATAATGAAAAATAAAACATTGACTCTCGGAAGCCTCTTCGACGGTTCAGGAGGCTTTCCTCTTGCCGGATTGCTCTGTGGCATCACTCCGAAGTGGGCATCTGAAATTGAACCGTTCCCGATTGCTGTTACAAAAAAGCGTCTGCCCATGATGAAACACATGGGAGATGTTTCAAAAATCAAAGGAAGAGATCTTGAGCCTGTGGACATTATCACATTCGGCAGTCCGTGTCAGGACATGAGTATTGCAGGAAAACGCTCCGGGCTGGAAGGTTCACGCTCTAATCTCTTCTTTCAAGCAATCAGAATCATCAAAGAAATGAGGTGTGCAACAAATGGCAAATATCCAAGATTCGCAGTGTGGGAGAATGTCCTCGGCTGTCAATCCTCCAATGAAGGAGACGACTTTCGCCGAGTCATCGAAGAATTCTGCCGGGTTAAAGATGAATCCATATCTGTTCCTAAACCTACAAAGTGGACAAAAGCCGGATATATTGTGGGAAATGATTACTCCATCGCATGGCGCCTGCTGGACAGTCAACACTTCGGAGTCGCTCAGAGACGCAGACGTCTGTTTGCTGTCGCAGATTTTGGAGGTCGGTGTGCCACCAAAATATTATTTGAGTCCGAAAGCGTGTCAGGGTATTCTCCGGAGAGCTTCCATTCGTGGCAAAGAGCTGCCGAGGGTACTGAAAATGGCTCTGGAACGGCAGGCACAGTCTGTATGTGCGACCAAGGCGGAGAGCGAATTGACATCCTGACGGATAAGACTTCCACCCTGAGAGCTGAGGCACATCATCCGCCTTGCGTAATGGAATCCGCAGGATTCTGCACGGAGCATTCCGCCAAGGCACGTGGTATCGGCTACGAAAAGGAAACTTCTCCGACACTCCGTGCGGGAGTCGTTCCGGCGGCGATTGCTCTTGAAAATCATCCTGCTGACAGCAGAGTGAAAATCTCAGATGATAATATTTGTCAGACGCTCACGAACCGCTGTGGAACAGGCGGAGGAAATGTTCCGCTTCTGCTGGATACTCCCAAAACCATGAAAATTCGCTGCGGAAAATCCGGCGGGGGCAAGGGTATTTTAGTGCAGGATGATAAATCAGCTACTCTCGCTTGTAACAATGATCAGACTGTATTCGTTCTGAAAGCATATGGGATCTGCTCCAAACACAGCAATTCTATGATGTCAGACAATCCAAAAAGCGGATTTTATGAAGCTGATACGGCAAGAACAATTGATACAGGCAATCAATCACCCTGCAAAAATCAGGGTGGCATGGTAGTTATTGAGGGCAACGGCTCTCGCCCGTCACATCATGGTGACGGCTATAAAGAATCTGATACGATGTATACTTTGAACTGTACAGAAAATCATGCAATTGCGTATGGCATCAGCAGACCTGCATTTAATCAGGGCTACAACGCAATGTTCAGCTTCCAGATTGAGGAGGAGTCGCAGCCCACTATGGTTGCAAAAGGTCCGGGTGCTGTCGCTGCGCCTGTGTATTCCACAAGCAAAAGTTCCTACCACACCATTGCAGAAGAGGAAAAAGCCGGAACACTCGTTGCATCGGATTACAAAGATCCTCCGACTGCGGCTCATTCGTTTTATCCTCAGATGAAAGCTGAAAGTCAATGCTTTTCTACAGAAGTTTCAAATACTCTTGTAAACGGCACAAATCCCGGTCATCAAAACGGAGTGCTTCAGCCAACGGATGTGGAATATATTGTGAGACGGCTCACCCCATCTGAATGTGCAAAATTACAGGGTTTCCCGTCTTGGTGGTGCAAGGGACTGGAAAATCCAAATCCTACTGAATACGAGATAGATGAATGGATGAAGATTTTTGAAACATACCGTCTTGCGGTAAATCCCGACAGCAAGCCGAAAACACGGAAAGCCGTGGAGAAATTCCTCAAAAATCCGCACAGCGATTCTGCCGAGTACCGCCTTTGGGGCAACGGTGTGTCACTTCCGGTTGTGTGGTTTGTTTTAGCGGGAATTGCCTATTTTGCGAACCTTGGAGCAAATTGTGAACGAAGTGATACTAAGGCAGAAAATTAACTCCTGCGTGACGGCTTTACATTCAAATCCGGACTGATTTCTCCATCAATTTTGCCGTTTTCTCTTTCAAAAGCAAGAATACGGTCACGGACAAGACACAGCACTTCGCTGTTGACCGAACGTCCCTCATAATCGGCAATATAGCCTATCTTTTTAAGCATCTCCTCTTCAAATCTGATCGATACACTTTTCGTAGCCATAAAACAATCTCCTTTTCTGAATATATTATATGTTTATTTTACAGCTATTCTGTGGTATAATGTAGTGTATAGATATACGGTATATCTACAAAATTTCAGAAAAGGACGGATTGAAACATGAAAGTCGCAATTATTGGTTCAAGAAATCTGGGAGTTATCGGTATGGAAAATTTCCTGCCGGAGAATGTCACAGAAATTGTAAGCGGAGGTGCAAGAGGTATCGACACCTGTGCAAGAGAATATGCACAGGCAAACGGCATCAAGCTGACAGAGTTTCTGCCCGACTACAGCCGTTACGGAAGAGGTGCTCCGCTGAAACGGAATCTCGAAATCATCGCTTATGCAGATGTGGTGCTTGCCTTCTGGGACGGAAAATCACGCGGCACAAAGTATGTCATTGACAACTGCCAAAAGCAGAATGTTCCCATTAAGGTGTATCTTTACAAGCCTGAAAAATAAAAAGCCTGCCAAATCCAGCAGACTTCTGTAGCAAATTGTGAACAAACCGATACTATGTTATTTTCCAAATTTACATAAAGTTATCATGTAGAATAATGGCAGATTTTTGCCCGATATTTCGTTATATCTCACACTTGCTATTTGTGAAGAAACGAGTTAATATGTGACTACAATCAAAACCGCAGCAAGCGGCGAAAAATGGAGGTAATCACATGAATATTGAATTCAATCTCACAGGCGGGGAACGCAAAAAGCTGGTAAGAGCAGTCAGCGAAATAACTGGAATTCCTGCCGAGTATCAGTATATGCCGACCTGTGCATACAACATCGGAGAGCATTACACTGTCACCAAGGACGGAACGCTTATCATCAGCAATGATGCGGAAGAAAAGGAAGTCCACAATCTGCTGTCAAGACTGGAACAGCAGGGCTATTCTGCGGCAGCGGACGACACCAAACTTACCGTGCAGATGCCGCGGGATTTCCTTGATGAAAGAACACTGAATAGAATCAGGCGGATTCTTGAAAACAAGGGTGAACTGTTCAAAACTGCATTCCAGACCGACAGTCTTGATTTTCAGATAACAGAAAAGACCGTGGATTTCCCGTGGTTCACGATTGAACAGGACGGAGATGCAGATGCGTACTGCACCTTTATTTCCATGCTCTGCGAGTTTGCAAAAAATCTGAATCGCATCAACAACAAGCCCGATACCAGCGATAATCCAAAGTATGCAATGAGATGTTTTCTGCTCCGCTTGGGCATGATTGGTGCAGACTTCAAGGCAACAAGAAAAGTGCTTCTTCGCAATCTTTCAGGAAGTTCAGCGTTCAGACATGGAGGTGTAAACGATGCGGTTTCCGAATGAAAAGGAGCTTGCAATGCTCCGAGAAAAATATCCAACAGGAACAATGGTGCGGCTTATCTCGATGAACGACAAGCAAGCACCGCCTGTCGGAACAATCGGCGAGGTTCAGTTTGTTGATGATGTGGGCAGCGTCCACGTTCACTGGCGGAACGGCAGCAGTCTTGCTGTGATTCCCGATGTTGATGTCGTGGAAATTCTGAACACCCTTGGGAGCGATTTTTAATAGAGAACGCTTCTCCATTGTATCCAAGTATACCATAGAAAAGCAAGTTTATCAAGTGTGTATTTACACCAGACTTTCGGCGAAATACAGCCCAAAAGATTGTGTAGTAATGGTATTGATATATCCTCCGTTATGCGGTAATATGTAACACAACGAAAGGGAACGAACCCTTAAAAAAGCCGAAAAACGGAGGAAAACACGATGAACGAAAAAACAAGAACGCAGATTGAGAACCTTAAAAATCAGACCATTGGAGTGGAGATTGAGATGAACCACATCACCAGAAACAAGGCTGCACAGGTTGCCGCAGAGTTCTTCGGAACAGGCAGATTTGAAAATACAGCAAGCAGAAACGGATACTACACTTGGTCAGCTTGGGATTCGCAGGGCAGAGAATGGAAATTTCAGCGAGATGTATCAATCGCAGGATGCGACAGCGAAAAATGCGAGCTGGTAACTCCGATACTCCACTACGAGGACATCGAAACCTTGCAGGAGCTTGTAAGAAAACTTCGCAAGGCAGGAGCAATCAGCCACGCAGGAATCGGGGCTGGGGTGCACATTCACATTGGTGCAAACGGTCACACTCCACAGAGCCTGAGAAACCTTGCCAACATCATGGCAAGCCACGAAAGATTGATAGCTGATGCTTTGAAAATAGACCAAGGCAGAATCAACCGCTACTGCCGAACGGTAAATCCCACTTTCATCGAGCAGCTCAACAAAAAGAAACCCAGAACAATGGCACAGCTTGCAGACATCTGGTACACGGCAAACAACGCAGACTACGGCAGAAACCAGCACTACAACGACAGCCGATACCATATGACAAATTATCATGCAGTATTTACAAAAGGCACGATTGAATTCCGATGCTTCAACTTCGACAAGCCTGCCGACGGCAAGAAAAACGGACTTCACGCAGGACAGCTCAAGAGTTGGATTCAGCTTTGCCTTGCACTTTCCGAAATGGCAAAGGAACTGAAAACGGCAAGCCCCAAGCCGCAGCAGACCGAGAATCCGAAATTCGCAATGCGGACTTGGCTGATTAGGCTTGGCATGGTTGGCGAAGAATTCGCCACAGCAAGGGATTTTCTTACAAGAAACCTTGACGGCAATGCCGCATGGAGATACGGAGCATAACGCAGGTGATTTCCTCCTGCTGCCCTGACCGCCACCTATGGGTGGCTTAAGGCAGTAGAAGGAAGTTTCCTTCGGAAAGGAACGATTGCAATGAAAAAATACTATCTCGCCTACGGCTCAAACCTCAACGTTCAGCAGATGAAATATCGCTGCCCCGATGCCAAGCCAATCGGCACGGCATTCATCAAGGGCTACGAGCTGCTGTTCAAAGGCTCGAAAACAGGCTCTTACCTCACAATTGAAAAGGCTGAGAACTCAAGAGTTCCAGTTGCTGTCTGGGAGGTTTCGGCTGCCGATGAACGCCGCCTTGATGTCTACGAGGGCTGCCCGACTTTCTACTACAAAACGGCAATGGAAGTCACCGTAAACCGCCGAAAAATCAAGGCTTTTGTGTACATTATGCACGAGGACAGACTGATAGGAATTCCGAGCAGTTCCTATGTCAGAACCTGCGTTCAGGGCTACCGTGATTTTGAATTTGACCTGAAATATTTGCGGCTTGCATTTGGAATCAGCGAAAGGGGTGCGAGAGATGAAAAGTGAAATCAGAGAACCGAGAACCTGCCCAAAATGCGGATGCACTTACACCGAACGACCTGCCATTTCAAGAATTGATGATACCCAAATTTGCCCTGACTGCGGAACTCGTGAGGCACTTGAAACAATTGGAGTTTCCACCGAGGAACAGGAAAAAATCATCAGCATCATTCATCGGAATTACGCTGAGTAAGCCAACCGGAGCCGCCACGTTGCCACACATCCGCCGTTCTGCTTTTCATTGGAAAGTTACCCCACACGCAGAACAGCAGCACACATGGGCAACAGTGTGGCTGTTGCGGCAAGGCATATATTGCACAATTACGAAACGAGCCAAAGGGCGGAGCTGCCGCCTTGGAAGGCTCTGAAAGGAGATTATCATGCATATTTTAATCATCGAACCGGGCAAGCATCCCCGTGAGGCTGACATTGAAAACAGCCTTGAAAGCCTTCAGAAAACAGTCGGCGGATACATTGAGGCTTTGTACCCATATGAGGACAGAATCGCCATTGTTTGTGATGAGGAGGCAAAGCTGAACTCCGATACACAATGGAACAGAATGCTTCCGAAATGCAGAGATATCATCAAGGGAACATTTTTTATATGTGGGCTCGGAGAGGAAGATTTCACGGACATATCACCTGAAATGGCTGAAAAGTACAAAAAGCGATTCTGGAATATCGAACGTTTCATTCCGACTCCGCATGGGCTGCTTCCGATTATTCTGAGGGAAGAATAGTCGTTAATCCACTGAAATTTAAGCCACGCCGAATGGTCTGTAAGGAACACTCGGCGATGGCTTTTTCTTGTCAAAAATGTACACTTCTCAGGCTGTATCTTTGTCACTATTATTATTCGAAAATCCGTTGACTTATCTCCAAAAAGACGGTAATATACACACAACGGCAGCGGAGATACACTGCACGAAAGCAACGTAAAATGGAGGAAAAAACAATGATCAGCTACGGAATGGCAAAGGCAAGAGCAATGGCGGGAAGAACGGACTGGAACGAGCGTGAGTACATCAGCAAGGCAGTCATCACATGGGTGGACAGCGATTACGAGTACGAGCTTGAGGTCGAGAACGAGGGCATGAGCGACAAGGAATTCAGGGCTTGGATCGAAGCGGATGCCGAAGACCTCGCCAAAGAGGATGCGACGGAAAACGGTACGGTTTTCGAGGAAATCTACAGCATCAGCTACGAAACGGATTACATTGACGACGACGCCCTTTTTGATGACGAGTACGATTCCTATTGCGAATTTGAATGGGAATGTGCAACAGGCAGATAAAACCAAATCAAAGCGGAATCCCGAAAGGGATTCTTGCTCGTACAGCTGCCACGTTGCCACACGTTTGCCGTTTTTCTTGTTCTCGCAAAGTTACCCCTTTTGCAGAACGTCGGCATACAGGGGCAACAGTGGAGCTGTTATGGTAAGGCATATATTACACAATTACAAGGTCTGTTTTTCCTCGATATTTCGGTAGATTTAGCCGCTTGCTATTATTCACACTATGCGGTATACTGTGTACAACGGAAGCGGAGAACCGCACCGAAAACCACGAAATTTGGAGGAAAAACAGATGAAATTCTTAAGACATGACACACACATGATTGTAGGCTACAGACCGGTGGACATGAACGACCACGAAAACGAAAGCTCAGCGGTTGAGCTTACACTGCCGGACAGCTTTTCCGACAAGGCAAAAGCCTGCTGGGAATACTTCACAGGCTCGGCATTCATTTTCGAATACAAAGACCGCCTTGTAGTGACGGACGAGGGACTTTACCTTACCAACCACGGAGACGGCAGCCACGGTTCACCGATTGGCGGACCCCGCTGGGAATGCGATTCTTGGGATGAGCTGGAGCAGATTCTTGAAAAGACCTACGACGATCTTGCCGAGGACGGCTTGCTTGAAGAATAAGATTCCATAACGCAGGGGCGGATTACCGCCCCGAAGCGTTTTCCCGAATGTGCATAACCGACAATCATGACAGCTGATTTTCCCCCGATATTCTGTACTTTTAGCCGCTTGATGTATTTCAGAAAGTATGGTAATATACTACACAACGGAACGGGAACACCGAGCCGAAATACAAATCAAACGGAGGAAACGATTATGAAATGGGAAAAGGTTACAACAATGGAGCATCTTTGGAGCAACGGATGCGGCACGCAGGGTGCGGTGCTGAAGTACGGCGAAAAGGTTCTGGTGACAGGGCTGACCTACAGAGGATTTGAAGCCGCCATTTATGACTTCATCGAAACGGAGGAAGAGACGGGACTTTCCTACATCGAGTGCCGCCTCGGATTGAATGAGATTGCCCCGCATCCTTTTGATGACGGAGGCGATGCAATGAAGTGGTGCTTCAATCAGCTTGCAAAATAAGATGCTCAACCAACAAAAGCGGCAGCCCTTGAAAAAGGGGCTGTTGCTCGTACTTTCGTTTCCTCCGTCAATACAATTTCCGCCGTTTTTTCGGCTTATCTTTGTGTGATTTATGATTTCAAAATGACTTGATATCCTTGCTTTTTTATGGTAACATAGGTTATACTGAAGGAGCAATCTCAATTAAAAAATCGCCCCAAGGGTGTTCAAAAATAAAGTTTCAGACCTGATTTTTCAGGTCTTTTTTCATGCCAACGGGAGGTGAATACAATGGCAAAATTCAAACCGACACGTTTCATGGCTGAGGATTCCAGATACAGCAAAAAGGCGGCAGACTATGCCGTCAATTTTATTCAGTGTCTTTCTCATACCAAAGGCACATGGGCAGGCAAAAAGTTTGAACTGCTCGACTGGCAGGAGCAGATTATCCGTGACCTTTTCGGAATCCTAAAACCGAATGGCTATCGTCAGTTTAACACGGCATACATTGAGATTCCAAAGAAAAATGGCAAGTCAGAGCTTGCGGCGGCAGTAGCACTTCTGCTCACCTGCGGTGACGGTGAAGAACGTGCCGAGGTTTACGGCTGTGCCGCCGATAGACAACAGGCTGCCATTGTTTTTGATGTTGCCGCCGATATGGTGCGAATGTGTCCGGCTCTGAATAAGCGTGTCAAAATTCTGACCTCGCAAAAAAGAATTGTTTACTTGCCGACAAACAGTTTTTATCAGGTGCTTTCCGCTGAGGCTTATTCCAAGCATGGATTTAATATTCATGGTGTAGTGTTCGATGAACTGCACACGCAACCAAATAGAAAATTATTTGACGTTATGACAAAGGGTTCAGGCGATGCAAGAATGCAGCCGTTATACTTTATCATTACAACCGCCGGCACGGATACAAATTCCATATGCTATGAAATACACCAAAAGGCAAAAGATATTATTGATGGCAGAAAATTTGACAAAACATTCTACCCTGTTATTTATGGCGCTGATGAATCAGAGGATTGGACTGACCCTGAAGTGTGGAAAAAAGCGAATCCTTCCCTTGGTGAAACCATAGGCATGGAAAAGGTTGAAGTGGCTTGTGAATCCGCAAGACAGAATCCGGGGGAAGAAAATGCGTTCCGACAGCTCAGATTGAATCAATGGGTAAAACAAGCAGTCCGCTGGATGCCAATGGAAAAGTGGGATAAATGTAAAATCACTTTTGATGAAGATTTTCTTGCAGGGCGTGTCTGCTATGGCGGTCTTGACCTTTCAAGCACGACCGATATTACGGCGTTTGTGCTTGTTTTTCCGCCGACTGACGATGACGATTTTTACTATATTCTGCCGTACTTCTGGCTACCAGAAGAAACGCTTCCTCTGCGTGTCCGCCGTGACCATGTTCCATACGATTTGTGGGAACGGCAGGGCTATTTGAAAACAACTGAGGGAAATGTTGTCCACTACGGCTTTATTGAGAATTTTATTGATGAACTCGGCACAAAGTTTCACATCAAGGAAATCGCATTTGACCGTTGGGGAGCAGTTCAGATGTCACAGAATCTTGAAGATATGGGATTTACACTGGTGCAATTCGGTCAGGGTTATCGGGACACTTCCCCTACATTAGATATAAATTTCTCAATTTGTTCCCGTTCTGGTGGGTCTGCCATTTCATCAGTCATGTTTAGTATAATGATTACTTTTTCTGGATAGACTAACACTTTGTGGATAACTGTGTGAAAAAACATCTGCCGGTCTTCTGCATGTTCCAGTCGCAGAGCTAACCAGCGGAAATAGTTTTCAAAATGTTCCTTTTTTAGTTGTGGCTGTAAAATCGGCAGCTTTTCAATTTCTGCTTTCTGTTCTTCCAATTGATTCAGTTTTTCTTGCAACGCTTTGGAATTTGGACAGGCAATCAGAGCATTCACTGTTCCTTGCAGCTGTTTTTCAATTTCGTTCAGTCTTTTGCTGCGATCCGGTTTCCCATTCATATCAGTTGTATAGATTTGATACAGCCGCTCTGCCAACACGGAAACCTGTTCTTCTGTGAAAAAAGATTGCATGGCATCTATCACCAATTGTTCCAGCTTTTCGGCGTTTACATGCACATTGTTTTCTGTGTGTTCCCTGCTCCGGCAGGAATAATAAAAATACTTACGCTCTACAGATGAACCGCAAACATATCTTCCACAAACACCACATTGCAGCAGTCCAGACAAGGCGTAGATATGTCCTGTGGTGTGTTCTCTGGAACGATGGGCGGACTGGTCCAGCTTTTCTTTTACCCGGTCAAACGTTGCCTGTGCGATGATTGCAGGACAGGTTTCCGGTTCTTCAATGCCGTCTATGTAGTGCGTGCCCGTATATTTATCATTGTGCAGAATGTCGGAAATCGTATAGCGTTTGAACTCGTTTCCGTAGTTTGTCCGGTATCCGTCTGCATTCAGCTTATCTGCAATGGATTGGATGGTACAGCCGGAAAGATAGCTTTTAAAAATCCACTGTACATTTGCAGCCTGCTCTTCGTTAATCACAAATCGCTTGTCCTGTCGGTCGTAGCCGTACAACACACGACCTCCAAAGTTATGTCCTTTTATGATACTCTCTCGAATGCCACGCTTGCACTTTCGGGAAAGTTCTCTGCTGAAATATTCGTCCATGGATTCTAGTAAACCCTCAATCAGAATGCCCTCTGGGCTGTCTGTAATGCGTTCTGTTGCAGATAATACCTTGACACCATTCTTTTTCAGTTGCTGCTTGCTGATGGCACTGTCGTAACGACTACGGGCGAATCGGTCAAGCTTATAGACCAGTACATAATCCCATCCGCCGTTTTTGCTATCTTTCAGCATTTTCTGAAATTGTTCCCGATGGTCCGTGGAAGTGCCAGAGGTTGCCCGGTCGATATATTCGCCTACAATTTGAATTTGTTCTGCTTTTGCGAATTCTTCGCAGACTCTCCGCTGCCCTTCAATACTCTGCTCGGTCTGCCGGTCACTGGAATAACGACCATAAAACACTGCTCTTTTCATGAAATACTCCTTAATCGTACCGCCCTACAATTCCTTGCAGGGCGGATTTTTACTTGTTGTTAATAAATTGTTGAAACTGTTCAAATACTTGTCGTTCCAGTGGATGTATTAAAAGTTTGTTTCTTGCAAGCAAGATTTGCATCCTTCTGGCACGAATTTCTGCCGCCTACATCGTTTCAATCTATGCCCTTCTGGGGCATTGTTTTTTATTATGCATATCCATATAACTCAGCTGGCGTACAGCCGACCATATAACAGTACACTTTTTCATCAATCAAATTATAATTATGTGCCGTTATATAATATTCATCAGATTTTTTATTGCCAATAGAAGCTCTCGCCATTGGCTCAGAAATGTGAAAACATTCTATGTAATCAGAAACTGTTTCCAATTGAAAACCATCTATAATTTGGATGGGACATAGAAGATTCCTTGCAAAACAATTTGCTTCTTTATTTGCAATTTCATTATCCTCGGTATGCCCGAGAACAATATGTCCTAATTCGTGTGCAAGTGTAAATTTAATCGTTGAATTATCTTTCAAATCATTGTAATAAACAAGGAATCTATCATTGCAATAATCGGCAACAGTAAATCCATACTCACTTGAAGCATATTGATAAGTAAATTCATTATGTGTAATTTTTATTTTTTGGGCAGCATTTGAATAAGAGCAGGTTCTTATATTAGTAAATTTTCTAATAATGCAAAAAACTTTTATTTCAGGGAAAGTACTATCATAATATTGTAATACATCATATGCTGCATTTGTTGCACGTTCATAGTTAGGAAATTCAATCATCAAATTCCTCCTTAAACATCAATCTTGCCATGTCTAATAGTTGTTTTCTTTTTTCAGGAGACAGCTTCTTTGCATTCCGGTTTAGGATAACCAGATTTTCATCTTGCTCTTCTACTTGCATTTCCCCAGCGTCATTGTAAATTTCTTGGGGGATATTGGTAATAAGGTCATTGTCGTCTTCCCATCCCAATAAATAAGATGGCGTAGTGTCCAAGGCTCGTGCAAACGCAACAACCTTTGTCTGTGGTAGATCGTTTCCACCTCGTTCAATTTTATTGATGGAAGAGCGTGATTTATATCCTGTTTTGGCAGCGAGTTCATCCTGCGTCAAACCAAGCTCTTCACGCCGTTGTTTGATTTTCTTGCCTACTTCTAGCATAATTTCACCTCCTGTTAGCTTTATTATAGCATGATGTTGAAACAATGTCAACTATTTTTTCTGTTTTTCAAAAAGATAGTTGAATAATATTCAACAAAAATGAAGATCGCTTTTTGTGCAATTCTACAAAATATCAATTTTACATTCTTTTTTTCAAAAATATTGTTGACAATCGTTCAACAATATGCTATACTGTGGGTGTTGAACAAAATTCAACAAGAATAGAATGAACGGAGGCGATACCATGACAGACACAAAAGCCTTAATGCAGATTATCAAAAACAGCGGCTATAAATACAAATTTATTGCTGCAAAACTGGGGATTTCTTATCAGGCATTGCGAAACAAACTGGTTAACAAAACAGAGTTTTTGCCGACAGAAATCGAAGCTCTCTGCAATCTCCTTGGAATGACTGATGTCAAGCAGAAAAACGATATTTTTTTTGCTTCATTTGTTGAACTATATTCAACAACCACGACAAGAAATTGATGTAAACTCAACTTGTAGAAAAGCTCAATATGGAGGAAAATCAAAATGTATGAAATCAAAGTATGGAACTATGAGAGTTCCGAAGTACGGACAATCGAAAAGGACGGTGAACCGTGGTTTGTGCTGGCAGATGTTTGCAAGGTACTAGAGCTGTCTAGCCCTCACAAAGTGGCTGATAGATTAGAGCCAGATGAGCTGACCGGAATTGAACTCCGATCAGGTGGACAGAAGAGAAAAATGACAATCATCAACGAATCCGGCTTGTATGCTGTGATTCTTCGGAGTGACAAGCCACAGGCAAAACCATTCCGGAAATGGGTCACAAGTGAAGTGCTCCCGTCTATCCGCAAACATGGCGCTTACATGACAGATCAGACACTGGAAAAAGCATTGACAAACCCTGACTTCCTGATTCAGCTTGCAACACAGTTGAAAACAGAACAAGAACAACGGCGTAAATTGGAAACTACCGTAGCCGTGCAGGAGCAGCGGATTGCAGAGTTACAGCCAAAAGCAAGCTATTATGATGTGGTGCTGAACTGCAAAGACTTGATTTCTATTGGGAAGATTGCAAAAGATTACGGATGGAGTGCCCAGAAAATGAATGCATATCTGCATGAACACGGTGTGCAGTACAAGCAAGGAAAAACGTGGCTGTTGTATCAGACTTATGCAAAGATGGGATACACCAGCACGAAAACACACACCTATCATGGCGAGGATGGTACGGAACATACTGCAGACCCACACACCTACTGGACACAGAAAGGACGGCTGTTCCTTTATGACTTGCTGAAATCAAATAATATTTTTCCGCTGATTGAGCAGGAAGAAAAAACAGCGACAGATGTGGCGTGAGGTTGTACTAAAATCACAGTCAAGGGCAGAGCGGAAAAATGTTGCCTCTCTCGTAGGGGCATGAATTGAAACAACTTAAAAATTTCCTTTCAAGCCACTTTTTTAGTTGCCCCTCTCGGAAGAATTTTTTCCTGATGTGACAGTCAATGAGCTGTTCCGGCATGAATGAAAGGGGGTGATTGTATGATTTGCTTTATCATAGTAATTCTTTCTGCACTTCTTATTTTGGCATTGTGGAAGTGGTTCAAATGGAGGGCTATATCATTCGTTTTTGTGACATTTGCAAAAGAAAAATATCGTAAGCCAACAAAAGAAGAAATCGAATATTATGCACGACTCCTTGCAAAAAAGGTACTACATATCAAGTGAGCCGGACGGTGTGGCAGCACCGAACAATTTGGAACTACCTCCTATCGTATCTCTAAATTGTCTTTTATACACGCCAGTGCGGAACGTATCCGCACCCACCACCCGAAAGGGCAAATTTTTGAAAGGATGTGATTTTATGAAAGAACTGGAACTGATTGCTTATTGCTTGTCTTTGATGAGTGAAGAAGATTACAGTCTGATGCTGGCTTTTATGGCTGGTGCAACATTCAAGCGGCTGGAAACATCGAATAAGTAAGCAAGTAAGGAGGAAAAATCATGGAAAAGCTGATGGAAGCCAGTATTATTCCTGCAAAGGAGGCAGACCGTTCGGTCTATGAAGCGTTGGCAATGCTGATTGTAGAGTTCTACAAACGGAATCCGGAGTTCGTAGAGCATCCAGAGCGGATGGCAGAGCATGAGTCAGAAATCAAAGATTGAAATCCGCAACAACCACAAATACGCCAAATGCGAACAATGCGGGCTATGGTGGAATGTGTCGTGGCAGCACACAGGTTGGTATGTGCGCCCGATTTGTACTATCAGGAATAGGAGGGAAAGGATGTTCGCAATCGGAATTGTCAGCAGCTTAGTGCTAATGCTGTATCCAATCAGTGGAATCTGGGTACTGCTGAAAAGTAAAAATCCCCGCACCGGCAGCAACCGGTAACGGGGATTAAAAGAAATAATTATGAAAAAGCATCTCTATTGTAGCATAGAGAGAAAGGAATGTCAAGTATGATATGTGAGCAGAAAATAGAGATATTTATAATGCGTCTTGACAGATTTACATATGAACAGATTGGTGAACATATGGGAAGCTTGAATTCGGAGGTACAGGAAGATGGTACGATATGAAAACGACTGCAACTGCTGTGAGACATGCCGTGGGTGTGGTCTGAAGCATGTATCACACATTTACTGTGATTGTGGCTGTGAGGTATCCGGCAACGAGAAACTATATCATCTCTCCGGAACGGAACAATGGCTTTGCAAAGAGCATTATGACAAATTGGTAGAGAGTATGACGGAAACCATTCTGGCAGATTCCCTGCTGGACGAAATAGAGGAGGCATGGTAATGGAAGAACTTTGTAGAATTATGGAAGATGAACGGGCAGCCGTTACCGACTGTATGTACGGAGCATTGGCAGATTTGACAGCAGGACAAGATCAAGAACAGGAGCACGAGGCATGAACACAATGGTAAGAGTTATGGAAGTCACACAACTTCCGGTGATCACAGAACGTCTGGAACAGGTGAAGCAAGCTGTTATCCAGCAGGTCAACAGTGCAACGTCACTGCTCTGCACCGAAGATACTGTGAAAGAAGTCAAGAAAGCTCGTGCGGAACTCAGCAGCCAATTCAAAGCGTGGGAGGAGCAGCGGAAATCCGTCAAACAAGCTGTCATGCAGCCGTATGAATGCTTTGAAGCTGTATATAGGGATTGTATCACGAATACCTATCGAAGTGCGGATGCTGCCTTGAAAAGCAAAATCGACACGGTAGAGGACGAGCTGAAAGAAAAGAAAACAGTGGAAATCAAGTCGTATTTTGAGGAATGTCTTGCCCATTATGG
>CAUDDP010000015.1 GCA_958448395.1 uncultured Oscillospiraceae bacterium
ATTTTCAACGAAATTTTCCGCAGAGCCTGTTCAAATCCTTAAGTTGATGACATTGCCCATGAGAGAGGGGGGAATGAATTGAAACAATTGAAACAGCTAAAAGCCGAATTTGATTCTCTTGAATCTTGAAAAGAGGTGGAAAATTTTTAAAGACATATTATGTATTTTAATTCATTCGATTGGAGGTGATAAAGATGGGTAGACCAAAAAACAAACCCCAAGTTCCAGAAATAACTGTTTCTCGCCTAGTATGGGCAAACATCCGAAAAATACAGTATTTGCAAGGAATGACAGATGCAAGCCTTGCCTCTTTAATCGGCTGCACAGAACGTACATTGTTAAACTGGGATAAGTCACCTGAAAAAATAACACTTAATACATTACAACTGTTTTGTACCGGTGCTGGCGTACAAATTTCAAATCTGTTTGAATAAAAAATATGATTAGCATATTTCAGTTTATTGAAAGCAAACATAAAAACAACGCAAGCAGAAGTGGAGCATCCCCATCTATTTTAACAGATAGTAGTGCTTCTTCCCTACTTGCATGACACAAAACAGGAGGTACGACAGTGTTCGCAAGCAGTTGGACAAAGCTTGTATGGAAAGGAGCAACTGCATGGAAGAACTAAGTAATTACGCACAAGCAATTGCACTAAATAACCGCATTCTGGCACATGCTGACGCAGCACAACGTTCGCTGTATGAAGTGTGCAAGGGACTGAAAGAAATGCGGGACGGAAAATTATATAAGGAATTGGGGTATCAGAACTTTGCAGCATATTGTGAACAAGAAGTCGGAATTAAAAGCAGACAGGCATATAGCTACATATCCATCATTGAAAACATTGGAAGCGATTTTGTGCACTCGAGTGCACAAAAACTCGGTGTCAAGAAGCTTTATCTACTGTCTACTCTATCTGAAAGCGACCGGACAGAGCTGACCGAACGGGTTAACATTGAGGACACGACTACCCGGCAACTGCAAGCAGAAATCGACAAGCTGAAAACGGAAAAGGCAGCATTGCAGCAGGAAAATCAACGAATTGACAGCCAGCGAGCCGACCTTGCGGACAGGGTGCAGGACCTATATACATCCAGAGATGCCCTGCAAAAACAGGTGAAAGAGCTGGAAAGTCGTCCCATTGAAGTGGCAGTACAAGAGAGTCGGGAAGACCAGAATTTACGTGCTGCCATGGCAAAGATGGAAAATGATTGGCGGGAGGAGTACGACAAGCTACAGGAAGAATGTACCCAGTCAGAGCGGGCTCTTCATCAAACCTACAAGCAGCAGCTGAAGGAGATGCAGGAGGACTATGAGAAAAAGCTTGTAGAAGCCGAAGAAAGTGGCGGTACTGGACAGGCTTATCTCAAAATTGTAAGAGAAACCATTCGCACAGCGGTGCGAAATTTTATTGGAAATGGTCTTCCCCTTTTCCGCTTGCAGCAGGCAGTGGAAAGTGAAATGAGGAACATACAAGAATTGATGAGAAAGGAAACAGAACAATGAGCAGATTATTTGATATTTCCAGCGATTTTGAAGAGTTGTTTGACCAATTTGAAGCCATTGATGAAATGGAATTTGATACAGATGAAAATGGGAATCCGGTGGATGCCAACGGAAATATTGTCAACCCTGAGGTAGTTAAGGCAGATTTCCGTCAGGCATGGTTTGATACATTAGATGGGATGGAGCAGGAATTTAATCTGAAAGCAGAGAACACCGCCCAATTCATCAAGTGTCTGCAAGCAAAACAGGATGCGATGGATGCAGAAGTCAAGCGGCTACAGCAGCGTTCTAAGAGTTGCAAAAACAAGATTGCTTGGCTGAAACAATACCTTATGACTTGCATGGAACAAATGCGGCTGAAAAAGGTGGATGGCGTGCGTGCCCGAATTACCATTCGGAATAATCAGCCGTCTTTAAAAATCGCAAATGAATTGGAACTGATTCAGCAGCTGCAAACTATGGAACGAGATGACCTGTTAAAGTACAGTCTGCCAGAAATCCGGAAAGCAGACCTGAAAAAACTGGTCAAGAACGGCGAACAGTTTGATGGCGTTACACTGGAGTCATCCAAATCTATTTTGATTGTATAAGGAGGGAGCATCATGCCATTTGCAGAGGTTACAAGAGAGAAATCCAAACTACGGCTTGCACTTGCCGGCGTAAGCGGTTCGGGGAAAACATTATCCGCCCTGTATATCGCCTATGGCATTACAGGAGATTGGTCAAAAATTGCATTGATTGACACGGAACACGGCAGAGCAAAATTTTATGCCAACCGTTCCGACCTGCATACAGGAACCTTTCTGTATCAGGAAATGACACCACCGTATGCTCCGGAACGATATATGGCAATGGTATCTGAAGGTGCGGCAGCAGTTGGACCGGATGGGGTTGTGATTGTGGATAGTTTTTCTCATGCCTGGAATAATGAAGGCGGCGTATTGGATATTAAGGCAGAGATTGAGAAAAAGCCCGGGAAGAATTCTTACACGGCATGGAGTGATGCAGGAAAATATCAGACCAGCCTTGTCAATACAGTGCTTGCTGTAAACTGCCATACCATTGTCACTATGCGTGTCAAAATGGAATACGCAATGGAGCAAAATGACCGTGGCAAAATGCAGCCAGTCAAAATCGGTCTTGCACCAGTTCAGCGAGATGATACGGAATATGAGTTTGATATTGTTTTAAATATCAATCGTGACCACACCGCTTTTGCTTCTAAGGATACTACCTTTTTAGATAAATGGTCTGGTGTCATTACGCCTGAAATTGGAAGCTCCCTGAAAGATTGGTTAGACAATGGCGTGGAGCCTGAAATTTGTGAGAATTGTGGCAAGCGAATCGTGCCGGCACAAAATCGAACAGTGGCACAGATTGCAGAGGGAACATTGAAAACCTACGGGAAAAAGATGTGCTGGAGCTGTATGGCAAAGGAAATCCACAACCGAAAGGCGGTGACTGCAAATGCCGCTTCGACCATACCAGGAGGAGCTGGTGCAGCAAGTGCGTAATGCATGGCGGCACGGCAAGAAGTCCCCCTGTATCGTTCTTCCCTGCGGCGGGGGGAAATCTGTGATTGTAGCAGAAATCGCAAAACGCACCACGGATAACGGAAATCGGGTCTTGTTTCTGGTACATCGGCGGGAACTGTGTGAGCAGATTGAAAATACGTTTCGTAAATGGGGTGTGGACATGCTTCGTTGTCAGATTATGATGGTGCAAACAGCTGCCAGACGCACTGCAACCATACCAGCCCCGTCCCTGATTATTACAGATGAAAATCATCACGGTGTGGCAAACAGTTATCAGAAAGTATATGAAGCATTCCCCCATGCATATCGCGTGGGGGTAACAGCGACTCCCATCCGATTAAATGGTTCTGGATTAGGAGACGTCAATGACTTGCTTGTGCAGGGCGTTTCTGCAAAGTGGCTGATTCAAAACCATTTTCTTTCCCCATATGATTATTATGCCCCTTCTATTGTTGATTTATCTGGCGTCAAAATTAAAAATGGAGAATATGACGTGACAGAAATGGAAAAGCGAATGATACAAAAAGCCGTGTATGGCGATGTGCTGCAATACTATAAAAGGTATGCAGATGGGATGCAGGCAGTTTGTTATTGCACCACGATTCGGCATTCCATGGAAACAGCTGCCATGTTTAACGCTGCTGGAATCGAAGCGGCTCATATTGATGGAAAGACACCAAAAGCAGAACGAGAGCGTCTGATTCAGCAGTTTCGGGACGGTGCACTGGACATTCTGTGTAATGTAGACCTGATTTCAGAGGGCTTTGACGTGCCAGACTGTTCCTGTGCCATTCTGCTGCGGCCAACGCAATCCCTTACACTGTACATTCAGCAGGCAATGCGTTGTATGCGATACCGTGCCGGTAAGCGTGCAGTGATTCTGGACCATGTCGGAAACTATGCCCGTTTCGGATTGCCGGACGATGACCGGGAATGGGATTTAGAAGGCAAAAAGAAAAATAGCAGCAACAAGATAAAAGCAAAAAATTCAGTGCCAATCAAGACCTGCCCAAACTGTTATGCTGTATTTTCTCCAACAGATAAAACTGGAAAACCGCTAACTGTCTGCCCTGTTTGCAATGTGCCGCTGCCTGTAAAAAAACAGGCAGATGAAATTGACACGGTTTCCGCAGAGCTGCAAAAAATTGATGGATTTGTGCTGGATTTTAAAACACCAGAAGAATGCAATAGCTATCAAGAACTATTGGAATATGCACGCACACACGGATACAAGCCAGGATGGGCATATTATAGAGCAAAACAAAGGGGGATGATTGCATGACAGAAGAACATGCCATACAAAATGCCATTCGGATTGCCCTTTCAGAAAGCTGTGTCCTGTTCCGCATGAATGTTGGAAAAGGCTACACGCCGGACGGACGCTATTTTGATACAGGTGTGCCGGTTGGATTCTCTGATTTATTCGGATTCCGGAAATCAGACGGAAAAGCGGTTTTTATTGAAGTGAAAACCCAAAAGGGAAGACCATCTCAAAAACAACTGCATTTTCTGGAAACCATGCGAAAAGCCGGTGCCATTGCTGGCATTTGCCGCAGTCCAGAGGATGCAATCCAATTAACGGAGAGATAAAAATGGCATTTGCAACGAATTATGAAGATGTCAATGATTATGATTTGATTCCAGAAGGAGAATACGAAGTTATCATTCGCAATATTGAAGAACGTACGACAAGAAAAGGCTCTACCGGTTTGAATTTGTCGCTTGTGATTCGGAATGATGTAGAACAGAGCTATAGAAACCGTTATGTATTCCACACATTGTGGAAAAAGAAGGAACCGACTCCAGCTGACATGCAGGTGCAGGGGTACAGTTTCAAGCAGATCATGCAGCTTGCAAAATCTGCAAAGCTGCCATCTGGAAAATCCTATGAGAGCGTACAGGATTTATGTAAGGATTTGCAGTACCGTCTACTTCGGGTGAAAGTGATTCACGATACCTATAACGGCAATACAAGAGAGTTGGTTGACTACATAAATGAAAGCAAATTTCCACAGTGTCAGCATGTGTGGAAACAAGCAGCTGCCAGCAGCAAGCCGGACACCTTTGCACAGCGTCCTGAAACAGGATTTGCAGGACAATCTCAACAGGCAATTGCAGCAACAATTGGAGATTTGAGTGATTTTGAAGAAATTTTAAGTGATGGTGATGTACCGTTTTAAGGTGGTGAAATCGTTTGTACGAACTGATACCCAAAGAGCTTCGAGCCATTCCGAAATGGATTTGCTGGCGGGGAAAATACAACCCAGAGCATCCGGAAAAGCCAATCAAAGTACCCATCAATCCGCATACAGGGGGACTGGCATCCACCACCAATCCCGCTACTTGGACAACCTTTGACCATGCGGTTGCGGTATCAAAAAAGTATTCCGGCATTGGATTTGTATTTGATGGAACGGGCTATTTCGGGATTGACCTGGACCAGAGAGAAACCGAGCTGAATGCCTTTCTTGCTGGTGAGCACAACAATATCATCGGGGAATTCGTCCATACGATGCAGAGCTATACCGAACGCAGCCAGTCCGGAACGGGTATCCATATCATCTGCAAAGGGCATTTGCCAGAGGGCCGTCGCAGAAATAAAGACGTCGATATTGAGATGTATGATACTGCCAGATACTTTGTTTTTACTGGCGATATTTGTGCGGAGTATGCGGAAATTACGGATGGTACAGAATCGGTCAAACCACTGTATGAGAAATATTTAGGAGAGAAAAAACGCTCTATGCAGCAGCCGGAACCCCAGCAAATGGTGCTTCCGGCATCGCTGTCCGTTTCTGAAATCATAGAAAAAGCCTGTCATTCCAAACAAGGGGAAAAGTTTCAGCTGCTGATGCACGGCGATTATCGGGCGGCTGGATATGGTTCCCAATCGGAAGGCGATATGGCACTTTGCAGTATGCTTGCATTCTGGTGCGGGAAAGATACTGGATTGATGGATACGGTTTTCCGGCAGTCTGGTTTGATGCGTCCCAAATGGGACAGAAAAACATCTGGCAGTACCTATGGAGCGATTACCATACAGAAAGCCATCCAACGGTGTCAACAAGTCTATTCCAACGATTCCACAGAAAACTATACCATTCGTATTGGAGACCAGTCCATTGCAATGGAACCCATCGAAGTGAAGCAAGAAACATTTGATGATATGGGAAACGCCAGACGATTGATTACAGCGTCCGAAAACCGCATCCGTTTTCATTATACGGATAACATCTGGCTGTTATGGGATGGCTGTAAATGGGCAAAGGATGATACCGGCGGTATTTTTCGTTTGTGTGACCGTGCCATTGCCCTTATGGCACAGGAACAAGAATTATATGCGGCAGATGCCAATATGGACGAAGCGTTTAAAAAGCATATGAAAAAATCTCGTTCCTACAACAGTAAAAAGGCAATGGAACAGGAGACAAGGCATCTTGTCCCTGTGACCAATGCCGAACTGAACAAGCGACAGCATCTGTTGAATACTCCGGGGGGCATTGTCAATTTGAAGGATGGCAACATAACACCATGCGACCCGGAACAGTACATGACAATGGCAACAAAATGCAAACCAGCCGATACCGCAGATTGTCCCCGATGGCAGCAGTTTTTGCAGGAAATTTTCTGCGGCGATGGGGATTTAATCCGATTTATCCAGAAAGCAGTCGGCTATTCTCTGACGGGTTCGACTGCGGAACAGTGTGTGTTTTTTCTGCATGGCAATGGCAGCAACGGAAAATCCACATTTATAGAAATTCTGCGGTACCTATTTGGCAGCTATGCCACCAATGTACAGGCAGAGTCCATTATGAAGCAGAAGAAATCCTCCAGCGGTGCTAGCGGAGATATTGCACGACTGGCAGATGCCAGATTCGTGACCAGTGCAGAGCCATCAGAGGGCATGCAATTGAATGAAGGCTTGCTGAAACAGATTTCCGGAGAAGACCTGGTGACCGCCAGAAAGCTCTATGGCAATGAGTTTGAATTTACACCTCGGTTTAAGCTCTGGATGTCTACCAATCACAAGCCAATCATTCGTGGAACGGATAATGGGGTCTGGCGTAGAATCCGGATGATACCATTTACTGCTTGTTTTGATGGCAGTAAAAAGGATAAGACACTAAAGTACAAGCTGGCAAAGGAATTGCCCGGCATTTTACGCTGGGCAATTGATGGCTGTTTACTCTGGCAGCAGGAAGGGCTGACGCCACCGAGAGCGGTACAGCTGGCAACAGACGCCTACCGTGCAGAAATGGATGTCGTTTCCGCATTCTTGGAAGCGTGCTGTATGACGGGCAAGGGCGAAACCAAAGCTTCCACACTCTATTCCGCCTATTGCCAGTGGGCGTCTATCAACAATGAATACCGTATGAGCAATACAAAATTTGGTGCGGAGCTTGCAAAAAAGTTCGAGAAAATCAGAAAATCAGATGCGATCTATTTTATTGGTATTTTATTGGAAAGCCAATCCACCATGTAGGGTTGTGTAGGGTATGTAGGGTTTTCTAACCCCTTTTAAAGAAAAATATTAAATTTATATGAACCTATACATAAAATCGTAACGTAAAAAATAAGAGGGTTTTGTATTCGCATACAACCCTACATAACCCTACATGAATTTGAAATGCGGTGCAGAACTTGCAAAACGATTTGAGCGAAAAAAGACTATGTATGGTTGGTTTTATTCTGGAGTATCTCTCTTGAATAAAACAGACAACTGAAAACATGACGGGTATGACGGGTTTTTCTAACCCTTTTCAAAAAATATATTTCTAAATTATTAAGAAGTTCATAAAATAGTAATGAGATTTTTAGGGAGGTTTTGAAATCGCTGTCAACCCGTCATAACTCGTCATAGAAAGGAGTGCCATGCGAAAATATGATGTAAACAATCCAGATGATTTTCGGGAATTGGAACGACTTGCTTATTCGGGCAACACGCCGCTGAAAGGACTGCCACTTTCCGCATATTGGTATTTTACACAATTGGAGTTTCTGTGCCGGCAGTATCATGCAAACCAGATAGATAAGCAAGATTTGCAGCACCATAGGCAGGAAAATCTACGAAAATATCAGTATTTGGTGCGAGAAGAACAGGCGGCGTTCCAATGCAGAAAAGAACGCAGTGAGGACATTATCGCTGCGCAAAAATATTTGATTGAGATTGAAAAAGCAACGACCCCTGTGGCGATTGCAGAATCGGCTTGTAACTGTATTGAACGGCTTACCGGGGAGATTGGGTTTTGCAGTCGACAGATGAAAAAAATAGCAAAACACTTGTAATAAACCACAAAATATGGTATAATAGATTTAAATAAAATGGTACATATCCATAAAGGAGGCAGC
Organism: uncultured Oscillospiraceae bacterium; assembly: GCA_958448395.1. Taxonomy (GTDB): domain Bacteria; phylum Bacillota; class Clostridia; order Oscillospirales; family Ruminococcaceae; genus Ruminococcus_C. The sequence continues at coordinate 8,394 of CAUDDP010000015.1, forward strand.
AATGAAAAATCAAGTGTTACACGCTCTGCGGCACTACAGGGACAACCGTGCGGAACTGGATGCCATCCAAATGCAGCTGCGAGAGGAAGAAGTGGTAGACGCTGTGCAATCTGCTGCAAAGTTCCCCTACAGCAAGCATACAGCATATGTGCAGGGCATTCCGGAAAATGCGACAACCATCCGGCTGCGAACTCGTGCGAGAGAATTACGGCGGGATATGCGAATCGCAAAGCGGTTTGCCGATTCCCTGCCAAAGTATCAATTACGGGAGGCTGTAAAACTGTACTACATGAAGGACATCCCAGAACGGTATACATGGGAATCTGTTGCTGGTATGGTTTGCTATCTGGGCGGCGGAGAAGCATTAAAGAAGTCTGTGCAGCGAGCTATGAAAAATTTCTAAAAGTTGTGTCCCGAATGTCCCACATGTCCCGAATTCGTATGCTATAATTAAAATAGAAAAAATAGACCTTGACACCGTTGGTACATGTCGGCGGTGTCTTTTTAGCGAAAAATGCAGGAGGGAGGACGTTGGCAAATGAAGAAAACTTGATTCCGTTCAACGAACGAACAGAGAGTGAACAGAGAGAAATTGCAAGAAAAGGTGGCGTTGCTTCTGGAGCATCCAGACGGGCGTACAGAAGCTTAAAGCAAGCAGCTAAGGCTTTTTTCAAGGAAAATGAAAATACCGCTATGGCAGTCGTACAGGCTATGTATGAAGAAGCAATAGATGGCAATGTCAAGGCTGTGGAAAAGCTACAAGACTTGATTGGCGAGACGGTGCAGCGTGAGGAACTAGCCTTGAAAAAGAAAACATTGCAGACAAAAACAAGACGGACAACGGAAAAGCAGAAGCATTGATTGCCGGATTGCAGGAGGGTGAAGCAAAATGATTTACACCGCAAAGCAATTGCAATTGATGCGGCTGTGGCAGCACAAAAAACAGCGGATTTGCTGGCAGAAAAAGAAGCCGAACGGCTGTTACGGATTTCTGCTGCTGCGGATGAATTGCTCCGCAAGCTGGAGGAAGCCGTTGTACAATTGGATACCTATCTTGCAATAGACAAACGAAAATATGACCAGAAGGTACATGACCGGCGAACCGGAGAAGTGATAAAGGTGCATGTGGAAGAAGCAGCACCGAAGTGTGTAAAAACAGGGCAGATTGACCGTGACGGGCTGAAACAGCTTTCCGGTACGCTGAAAGACTTACAGGAAATGCAGTGTGGGAAGAAGCCCGATCAGATTACGGATGCACCAGTCATTCTTTATGGAGAAGACGAGATTATGGTATAACGGTATTAGAAATAAGTGTAGAAGGGAGGAACCTCTATGACAGACAAGCAGCGAAAGTTTGCAGATGAATACTTGGTGGACTGCAACGCCACAAGAGCATATAAAGTAGCCTATCCATATGTAAAAAATGATGCGGTTGCTGCCACGAACGGCGGCAGATTGCTCAGAAATGCTGAGATAAAAGCCTATATTGAAAAAAAGCTGGAAGAAATCAGCTCTAAGAAAACTGCTGATGCAAAGGAAGTCATGGAGTACCTCACTTCTGTGATGCGTGGAGATTCCGAATCTACCATCTGTGTGGTAGAAGGCACTGGAAACGGCTATAGTAAAGCGAAGTTAATTCCGAAACCGCCAGATGAAAAAGAACGCCTGAAAGCTGCGGAACTGATTGGAAAGCGATTTGGATTGTACACCGACAAGCTGGATGTGGAATCTGCTGCACCGGTTGTGATTACGGGGGAGAATGACCTTGCAGAATAAAATTTATCTTCCTGATATTGTAGGAAAAGGCTATCGGGATTTCTGGCATTTTAAGGGCAGATACAATGTCTGCAAAGGTAGCCGTGCTTCTAAAAAATCAAAGACCACTGCCTTGCGTTGGATTTATCTATTGATGAAGCATCCACAGGCAAATTTACTGGTTGTGCGAAAGACATATCGCACCCTGAAAGACAGCTGCTTTACTGATTTGAAATGGGCGATTCATCGTTTACAGGTGGATGCATGGTGGGATTCCAAAGAATCGCCACTGGAAATCACCTACAAGCCGACCGGACAGAAAATCCTGTTTCGTGGCTTGGATGACCCATTGAAAGTCACTTCTATCACCGTGCCGAATGGCGTTTTGTGCTGGGCTTGGCTGGAAGAGGCTTACGAGCTGCTGAAAGAGGAGGAATTTAATACACTAGATGAATCCATTCGTGGAGAAGTGCCAGAAGGCTTATTCAAGCAGTGGGTGATTACGTTCAATCCGTGGAATGCACAGCATTGGCTGAAAAAGCGATTCTTTGATGTGCAGTCACCGGACATTCTGGCAAAGACCACAAATTATCTCTGTAATGAATGGCTGGATGCGAGGGATTTGCAATTATTTGAGGATATGAAGCAGAATCGTCCGGAGCGGTACAAGGTCGCTGGTTTAGGGGATTGGGGCGTGACAGAAGGTGTTATTTTCAGCAACTGGGAAGTAGCGGACTTGACAGAATGGATTCCACATTTTGCGAACATTTACAACGGATTAGACTTCGGTGTTTCCGACCCGAATGCTCTAATCCGTTTTGATTTTGAGCCAGGGCAAAAGAAAATCTATGTTTTCGATGAATTCTATCAGGGTGGCATTTCGCTGGAAACGCTGGCACAGGAAGTGAGCCGCAGAATTGGAAATGGGTTTGTCACCTGTGACTGTGCCGGTTCTCAGCAGATACTGGAGCTTTGCCGTTTTGGGATACGGGCAATTCCATCCAGAAGGGCAGCGGAAGCGTACAGTACGGCATTCAATGGCTGCAAGGGTATGACATCATTGTGGACTATCGCTGCGAGAATTTCATTCGGGAAATCAGCAATTACCGCTGGAATACCGATAAAAACGGCAATACCACGGATGTTCCAGTAGATGCGGAGAATCATTTGATGGATGCTTTGCGGTATGCGTCCGAGCCAGTTCAGCACGGTACAGCAAAAGCAAACCGTATTCGATTGTAGGAGGAGAATCCATGGCAAGAAGACAACGGGAAGGGTATCCCGATTTCACAGCAGAGACAGAAGCAATTCGGCAAAATGGCGTGACACCGGAACTGGTTTCCCGTATCATCCGAAAGCACAAGCACAACAGCTGCTACAACCACAAGCTACGGCTGCGGTACAGCTGCTATCATGAGGGTGTGCCGATATTCGGGCGAACTCCACGATTCCATGATAATGCGTCCCTGCTCAACAATCAACTCAACAACGATTTCTTTTCTGAAATTGTAAATGTCAAAACTGGCTATTTTGCTGGAAAACCAATTGCTTATAGTTACAGCAAGACGGCAGAATCGGAATCCGCAACAGGCGGCGATGCAGAAATAGAAATCTGCTCCAAGGCATTGACGGATTTTGTCACCCGTGCGAACCTGTATGATGTGGATATGCAGTGCGTGAAGTATGCTGCGATCAGCGGATACGGTGCAAGATTGTTCTACATTGACAAGCAGAAGCAAGAGAATGTGATGGCGATACTGCCGGAACAGGCGGCAATCCTGCCGGAAAACAATGAGATTTCCGAACCGGCATTTGCAGTACGGTATTACAAGACAAGGAATATTCATAACCAAATTGTCTGTCGGGCAGAGTTTTACGATGCAGCCTGTATTTATTATTTTTCCGGCTCTTCATTTGATCAGCTAGTACAGCAAGGTGAACCGGTTCGTCACATGTTTGATGGCTGTCCGTTGCAGGGCATCCCCAACAACAATGAGTTGATTGGGGATGCAGAAAATGTACTGGCACTGATTGATGCCTATGACCGCTTTCTATCGGACAGCAGCAATGAGATGGAGAACTTTGCAAATGCCTATATGGTATTTGAGAATGTGAATATCACACAAGAACAGATTGTAGAAGCACAAAAAAGCGGTTCGATTCAGTTCTTTTCCGGTAACTCCAATAGTAAGGTATATTATCTGACAAAGGATTTCAACGGCACGTGGCAGGAAAGCTATGCAAAGCGGCTGGAAACGAACATTCGGTATGCATCCGGTACGCCGAACATGGCAGATGAATCCTATGGGAACGCCTCCGGGGTCAGTCTGAAATACAAGCTGATTCCATTGGAAACCAAATGTGGCATGCTGCAAGCCAAAATGCAGACAGCCGGTATGTACATGTTTCGACTGCTTGCAAGCAGTTGGAACAATCGAATGATTCCCTGCCAGCCGGAACAGTGTGTGATGGAATTCAAGCGTAATTTCCCATTGGATGCTTTGAGCGAGGCACAGGCGGCACAAACCATGATTGCATCCGGATTGCCGAAACAAGTTGCATTCAGCAATGCTTATAGCTTTATTGATGATGTGGAATATGTGATGGATTTGATTGCCGAGGAAGAGGGCAGCACGGATATGCTTTACATACCGGAGCAATCCAGCAATACAGGCGTGGCAGAGGGTAACGCATGAAGACAGAATCAGAACAGCTATGGTATTACATAGTACAGCTCCGACGGATTGCAGCCCATCGGGAAGCTGGTGCAGAACAGGAAATCCGGCTGCTCTATCAGGGTATTTTAGAAAAGCTGTTCGGCATTCTGGGGCAGTACTACACCGCCTATGGGACATCCGATGCGGTGCTGACAAGAGGCGATTTACAGGCAGCTGGACAGTACAAAAACTTTCTGCAAGCGGTTTTAAAAGGGCTGGATGGGATTGCACCGGAAGTACAAGATACCATCCGACAGGCGGTAGAGGAAACTTACACAACGTGCTATAACGGCATGGTGACAGCGGTTCAAAAATCCAATGCAGCGAATCCCGAACTCAGCAATTTGTTGCAAGGCTTATCGGCAACCACACCGGAAACCGTTCGGCATATTGTAGAGCATCCCATGGAGAATTTGACCCTTTCCACCGTACTGAACCGCCAGCGAAAACAGGTGGTTACAGACATCAAGAAAACCATTGCGGTCGGGCTGGCGAATGGAGACAGCTATACCAGTATGGCACAGCGGATTTCGGATTCCGTAGGGAAGGATTACCGAAAAGCCATGCGGATTGTGCGAACAGAAACAAACCGAGCGATTAACCGAGGCTTTCAGGATGTGTCGGAGGAAGCGTCTGATTTGCTACTGGGCAGTGAATATGTCGAGGTCAAAGAATGGTGCAGCATGGAAGATGAATCTGTTCGGAATACGCATCAGCATTTGAATGGGAAAGTGGTACATGCTATGGATGTGTTTCACTCTGGTGGTGCTACTGCGGAATGTCCGGGGGATTTTGGTGTGCCGGAAGAAGATATTAACTGCCGTTGCTTTCTGGCATATCGCTTTCTGAAACGGGAAGAATTTTTGGTACAGGGCGGCGTGATTCCAGAATCTGTTTTGCAGAAAGAAGTGGAATTGCGGTTGACTTCGGATGAAGAAAGTGGTATAATAGAATCACAGAAAGATTCCGCAAACAGTGATAAAATCAAGTGGAATCCAAAGGGAGAGAATCTCAATGCAGAGCAGAAACGGGAATTGAGAGAATATGCAGAATCAAAGGGCATTGTTTTAACAGGATATGCAAAAACAGATGTAGATGTTTCTTTGATGAAAAAGGTTATGGATGATGCAGATTCTCTCTTACAGAGATTTCCAGAACTGAAAGGAACAAAAGAAAAACCATTTACTTTGAAAATTGTCAATGGTATGGAAGCAAATGACTTTGCAATGACATCGGCTGGAAATGACAGCCATGTGATTCAATTGAATGCAAACGCTTTCCGGAATCAGGAAAAGCTTGCTGAAGAATATCAGAAGCTTGTGGATGAAGGCTGGTTTGTCAAGGGAACGACCTATCGGTCAATTATCATACATGAAATGGGACATATGTTTCAAAATGTACATAGGATTGAAAATAAGGAAATTTTAAATGTTGCTTGTTTGTCAACTGAAATATTTTCTGTAAAGGAAATGTTTTCATACTTGGAAAAGCATTTCTCTGCATATGCTGGTAGCTATAAAAACGGCATTGAAATTATATCAGAAGTATTCTCTGATTATTTTTCAAGTGTTACTCCAAGTGAGTTTTCAAAAGTGTTCATGGACATTCTATTGAAAGGTGGCGGTACATTATGACAGCAAATAAGTATTTAACATATTGGTGTAGCAACAATAATTGGTGGGACTATGATGAAAAGGGGAATCCTGTTGTTTTGGAAACCGCACCGCAGGAAGCAAAAGAAAGCTATAAATGTTATCTTGAACACGAAAATAAATATGGAAGATGTGTTGAACAAAAGAAAATAGAAACAGAATAATGGCTGTAATTTACAGATGAAGCAAAAAAAAAAGTACCGGATGCGTCTGGTGCTTTTTTCATGCCAGTTTTCATGTGTATGCAAATGTGCATAAAATTGATGGATTTGAAGTTGCAAAAAGAATCTTAGGAATGGATGATAGAAACACTAGCATCTACATATTGGAAAATCTTTCTGAATATGCATCACAGTTAAAGGCAGAGGTTATTGCAGAAGTGTTTTCTAGTTATTTTGGCGGTATGCCAAAGAAATTTGAAGAAGATTTTATGAATCTTATAAAAAGTGAGTGATAGATTATGACGGCTAATAAAGAATTGATGTATTGGCATTCAAACAAAGAGTGGTGGTTTTACAACAAAAAGACCCAAAAAATTGAATTAACTGAAAAAGCACCACAACGTGCAATAGAAAGCTTTAAAAAGTGGTGCGAAACAGAAAATGAAAGATAAGAAAGCACTCTGTGAAGGGTGCTTTTCTTATGCCAGAAAAAAGGAGCTTATATGAAAAAGAGGATGATTGCAGCCCTGTTGGCAGCTGCGTGCTGCTGCGTTGCATGCACGGGTTGTACTTCTGTTACATCTGGGGTAGTGACCAACAAAAAGTATGTTGCTGCTCATGATGAAACATGGTATTATAGTACAAACTATTGTATAATCCCAGTTACAAAACACCATGCAGCTGAATATCAACTGCAATTGCAGGACACGATAGATGGCAAAGTGAAAACGGACTGGATTACAGTATCAGAAGATATCTACAATCAATATCAGGTTTCCGACTTGTATCCATAAAATTATAAACATCATAAGTCAAGTTGCATCCGAGAGGGTGCTTTTTTCATGCCAGAAAGGAGATAGCATGATGGGAAAATATCGAAAGAAACCCGTAATTGTAGAGGCGTTTCAATACGATGGTGATTTCATGAATGCAGATGGCACATTTTATGTGCCGGACTGGGCAAAAGAAGCATATGAAAAAGGGATTCTTTATTTTAAAGGTCAAGCCGAGTTGTACGTAAAAACATTGGAAGGTGATCATCACGCATCAGTTGGTGACTACATAATTCAAGGTGTAAATGGAGAACTTTACCCGTGCAAGCCGGATATTTTTGAAAAGACGTATGAAATTGTACTCCCCGACCAAGGGTAAAAACTGGCGGAGGGCGGAAGCCAAGAACAAACAAGCCTGTGGGTACGGCGTTCTTATGAAAAATCCGAATTGTCGCTTGACAATCCGGATGGAATCAAGTATAATAAAGATAAGGAGAGCATACCGATAGGCGGTCGCTCCCGTATAAGTATGGCTAAAGAAATAGTCGCCTTATGTGGAAGTTGGGCGGCTATTTCCTTTTATTGCTATTTTGAAATATCTCAATGATATTACAGATAACGAGTAAAAGAGTAAGAAACTCCATCCAAGTCATAGCAATCACTCCCTTCCGGGAGCTGGATTGACCGCCTACCGCTTAGGTATGCCCTCATCTTTCATCATACCAGATTTTATGGGAAAAGTCAACAAATTGATACAAAAATCAGCATCTCACAAGAGGTGCTATTTTTATACCCAAAAATCAGAAAGGAGCATTTTCATGCAATACAATCCACTGCGAATCTCCATGCAGTATTTTGCGGAATCTGCATCAGGAGAATCCAACACAACAGAACCGGCAGGATCCAGCCAATCTGTCAACCCTGTTCTGGCAGAACCGGCAACGACAGATACATCCGAACCGGATATTACTGCTCAGCTGCAACAGCTGACCGATGCCAATGCCGCCTTGCAACAGGAATTAAACACCCTGCGGAAAGAACACCTCACACAGGAGGAACAGAAGCGGCTGGAACTGACCCAGAAGGAAACCGAAATTGCAAACCGTGAGGCAACGCTACGGGATAGAGAAAACCGTCTGCACGCCATCCAGTCACTGGAAAAGGCAAACCTAACGGGAAACGGGCTGACTTCTGCGGAATTGTTGCCATTCGTTCTGGACAGTACCACAGACGGTATTGATCGCAAGGTGAAAGCTTTATCTGCTCTGCTGGACAAACGGGCAAAGGCAGAAACAGACCGTCTGTATCAGGCAGCCGGTAGACAGCCACAACAGGTCAGCAACGAAACAGGTGGCACAGCTCCGTTGCCATTTCGTACCGCACGGACACAGGAGCAGACACGGGCAAAGGAAATTCGGGAACGATATACAGGAGGGAAAACAAAATGATGTACAAAACAACAACAGTTGGAGCAGACAAAATGATTTTGGCGAATGACCACTATGTGGCTGTTCCGTATGACTGCACGACTTTGACAGCACTGGCAACGAACAACGTGATTCCGATCGGTACAGTGATTCCGAGCAACGATGCTAATGCAAAAGGTGTGCTGCTGACAGCAGTAGACCTGTCGGAAAATTCGAATGGCACGATTGTCGTACATGGGTTTATCCGTTCTGACAAGCTGCCGACCGCACCAACAGAAGACGCAAAAACCGCCCTGAAACTGGTACAGTTTGTATAACGAAAGGAGCATATCATTATGAATTTGAGAGAGGTTTTTACAGCGGATTCCATTGCCGCAAACTGGACGGAAGTCGCTTCCAATGCAGAACCGTATTATGGTGCAGGGTTGTTTCCGGCACGAAAGAAAGCCGGTCTGGACTTGAAGTGGATTCGTGGCAATAAGGGGTTGCCGGTTTCTCTTGCCCCCTCTACATTCGATGCAAAATCCACGTTGCGTGACCGAATCGGCATTGCCATTCATGAAACAGAGATGGCATTTTTCCGAGAGTCCATGCTGGTGAAAGAAGCAGATGAACAGGAAATCATGCGAGCACAGGATGCCAATGATCCCTATGCGGTCGATGTGTTGGAACGGATTTTTGACGATGCACAGACTCTGATTGACGGAGCGGCAGTTGTACCAGAGCGGATGATTATGCAGCTTCTGGCACCCATCGGCGGTAAGGTCGGCATTGATATTCGTGCCAATAACACTAACTACACCTACAACTATGATCCGGACGGCAGTTGGAAGAAGAATCACTATTTGCAGATTACCACCGATGCGGACAAGTGGACAGCAGCGGACACCTGTGACCCATTGCAGGATCTGGAAAATGCCATCGAAGCACAGGAGGCGATTTCCGGTAATCGTCCTGATGTTGTGCTGATGAGCAAGAACACATTCAAGCTGATGAAACAGTCCAAGAAGGTGCAGCGTTATATTCTGGCACAAAATACAACTGCCAATGTCAATTACACGACAGTACGTGTGAAGACCTATATGGAGGAAGAGTTGCAGGTGAGCATTGTCATCTACAGCAAGCAGTATAAGAATGAAAGTGGCATTGCCAAGAAATTTTATCCAGATAATATTGTCATGCTGCTGCCGTCCGGTGCGTTGGGTTCTACCTGGTACGGTACGACACCAGAAGAACGTACCCTGATGGCAAGCAGTGAGGCAGAAGTATCCATTGTAAATACCGGTGTGGCAGTTGCGGTGACTACAACCAGCGATCCGGTCAACACGAAAACAACGGTATCGGAAATTGTACTTCCATCCTTTGAGCGACTGGAAGAGTGCTATGCAATCGAGGTGGCGTAAATGATTTATCATCATGCAGTTAAGGCATTTGGTAAGATTTATATGGCAGGAGAGGAAGTGCCGGAACAGGCAGATGCACTGGAAACAACCGCTCCGGAATCGCCTATTTTAGAGGAAGAACAGCAGAAGGAAGAGGCACAGCCTCCAGCACCGAAGCGAACCAGTAAGGCGAAAGGAAAAGCATCATGCTGACACCGGAACAGTTGGTGCAGGCTGGCATTTTTATGGAGGCGGATGCACAGGATTGTCTTTGGGTGGAATCTGGTATTGGCTGGCTAAAAGCACATACCACGCTGTCGCTGGAACAGATCAATGGCGATACCGTCATGCAGCTGCCAGCTGGTGCAAAGCTGTTTTTACAGCAGTATTGTGACTTAATGCAGCGTGGCGGCGTTGCATCGGAACAGATTGAAGGGTTGTCACAGAGTTTTACGGCAGACGATCTGGAAAAGTTGCTGATACAACTGGCACAGAATTTGTTGCCGGAATATTTTATCGCATTCCGTTTCGTCCCAAAGGTGCAGCAATGGAATTATCCACCGAAAGGAGGGTGTTGTTATGGTTAAGCGAAATTTATCCCCAGTGCGTCCGACAGAGCCCATTCTGCCGGTTGCAGAGAAACCATCGGAACAGGAGGGAAAATCGCATGAACGTAAGTTACAAAGCAGACGATCCAAAAGCCCTGTCCAGAATGATACAGAAAGCACAGGAGATCAACAGGCGGTCGGTGCAGGTCGGGATATTTGACGGGTATTATGCATGGCTGGCAGGGATTCATGAGTATGGGTGTCATATTCCAGTTACTCCGAAAATGCGTGCATGGTTGCATCATCAAGGGATTCATCTCAAAAAGAGCATCACGGAAATTGTGATTCCGGAACGGTCTTTTTTGCGTGCCGGATTTGACAGTACCCATGAAATGGTGTTGTCTGATATAGATGTGACGTTGGGACATTATCTGGTTTCCAGACAGCATGTGGAAACTGTTTTGAAAGTCACAGGGAGGAATCTTGCATCCCAAATCAAAAAGTATGCTCGTAATCTTCGTAGTCCGGCAAAATCGGCTGCTTCTTATCAATTGGGGACAAAAAACAGCAATCCGCTGATAGAAACTGGTTCTATGATTGCCCATATCACATTTCAGATTGACAACGGAGGCAGCGAATGAGAAAGCCCTATTTTCACTGGAAACGACTTGTCAGAAAATACAGCCGTCCGTTTACCCTTCTGGTACAGCGAAAGGGTAGTTATCAGGGCGGCATGTATCGGAAAGGGCTGACAGATGAATGGATGGAACATGGTGCGATTATTGCAATGAAACGCTCTGCCATACACGAGGACGGCGGAAACCACGCTGTCGAGAATAAGCATCTGTACATGCTGCATCCGATTCCCCATGCGTTGGAAACGGTACAGGTCTGTTTTCAAGGACAGCTTTACAGCGTGACCGTAGACCGGGACCATGGCAACGAGGCGTTCACTGGCGTGTATGCCTACTATTTAAAATGGGTGCAGAAGTTTGACCATCCGGAACAATCGCCGCCGGAACGAGGAGGTGCTGCGATTGCTTGCCCATAAACGGCAGTGGGAGACCATTGCAACGCTGTTAGAGGCAAATATACATTGTCCGGTGGTACTGGCGAACCAAACTGCACCGTCACCGCCCTATCCGTTTCTCTCGTTCACCATCCTGACCCCTGTTCATGCAGAACAGGGAACGTATTGTTTTGACAATGGCATTTATTATCAGCCTATGCTGCAAACATGGAGTTTCACTGCACAATCGGATGATTATGCGGCTTGTCAGGAAATCAGCATGCGGATGTATGATTTTTTTGCACGGGCTGGCAGGGCGGCTTTGTATCGGAATCAAATTGCCGTAGCAAGTTTGACGGATTTAACAGCACGGGATAATCTACTGACTGTGCAGTATGTGTATCGCTGTGGAATGGATGTCACGTTCCGTACGATGCATCAATTGGAAGTGGTGGAAGGTCGGATTGAGCAGGAAATGCTACAGAGTGCGTGCAATCGGAAGGAACCCACGAAAATTAGTATAGATCGAAAGGATGAATCAAATGGCATTATCAGACGTAACCGTAAAAGTGAATTTGGTGACCAGTGCGGGGATTGAACCAGTCTGGTATCCGCTGTTGCTTGCAGAAAAAGATGCAGTTGTACCATCTATTTCTTATGCAGAATGCAGCAGTCTGGAACAATTGGCAGTCTTGATTGCAGACTATCAGGAAAGCGATGACAGTGCTGCACGAAAGGAAAAGATGGCAGCCGCAAAAATGACAAAGTTGTATCTGTCTGCCTATCATATGTTTTTGCAGGAGAATCACCCAAATCGTTTCGCAGTTTGCACAATTCCGACAAGCGCAACGATAGAAAATGTCAAAACAGCATTAGAACCTTATTTGGATAAAGGTTGGCGACAATTGGTGCTTGTTTGTGATAATAACCTCCTGCTTTGTTTGCAGCTGGCAGAGTATATCGAGAATCTGGAGCAGCGGAAAATGCTGTTTTTTGAAGTGAGCAGTTCACAGGCGTGCAGCGTGGAAGACACAAAAAACAGCAGAAAATATAATCTTTCTGATTACAAGCGAACCGTTGCGGTTTATCATCCTTCCTGTAGCACGTTTAAAGATACACAATATCCCGTTTGTACTGTCGTTGGTGCGGTCGCCGGAAAAGTACCGGGGTCTATCAATTACCGCAATATGATTGTCAACGGCATTGCACCGGTTGCCCTGACAGAGGAAGAATTGGAGACGCTGCACACAAACGGATTTATGACACTGGTGGAACGTGCGGGAGATGTTGTGACCTCGCAGGGCAAATCTGCATCCGGCGAACGGTATATTGATACCATTGACATTGAGGATTATGTCGTGCAGCAGTTGATTTATGTCAGTCAGAAGGCACTGAATGTCAACGATATTGTACCATACAATAATGATGGCATTTCCATTCTGGAAAATGCAGCGGTCAGTGTAATGCTGGACTGCTGTGACAAAGGCATGATTGCTAAGACGGATACCAATACCTATGACTATGCGGTGAATTATCCGGCGATTGGTTTTGTACCGGAAGAGGATATTGCAGCCCGTGTGTACAAGTTGGGCACAGTTTCCTTTACGGTACAGGGTGCGATTGATAAGGAAGAAATCACCGTGGATATGATGCTGTAAGGAGGGAAAAAGGATGTTTGAACCAATTGTATTTGACCCATCACAAACTACTGTGACCATTGACAATGTGTACATTACAGGGTTTGGCGGCACAGCGATTTCATTTTCATATAATCAGGATGCGGTTTCCGCAGAAGCTGGTTTGGATGGGGCGACTGTGTTTACAGTAAATAATGCAAAGCTGGGAACGTGTACACTGCCGATGAAGATTTCCAGCCCACAGTTTGAAAAGCTGATGGTACTTGCCAGAAACCATACGATGTTTTCCATCTGGTGTACCGATAAGTCCAGCGGCAGACGGGCAGGTGGCAACTATGCGATGTTTACCAAAGTACCGGACTATACCGCAGATGCAAGTGATGTATCGTTCAGTCTAGCCATTGCCGATTTGGACATTGGTACGTGTTAAAAAATCCGGATGGCTGCTTGACAATCCGGATGGAATCGGGTATAATAAAGATAAGGAGAGCATACCGATAGGCGGTCGCTCCCATGATTGGTTGAAGGAATAACCGTTCAAGTTGGAAGCTTAGGGGCGGTTATTTCCGTTTATTGTGGTAAATCATGTACAAGAAAGAAGCTGCTGTTACAAGCAGCATTCCCAGTTGAATCAATTGATCCCATGTAACGTAATTTTCCATCATATCACTCCCTCCTGGGAGCGTGGATTGACCGCCTACCGCTTTATGGTATGCTCTTGTTTATTATCATATCAGATTGAACGAAAAAAGTCAAGAAATTCAAAAAATCAGCATCTTCGGAAACGAGGGTGCTTTTTTACTGCCTATTTTTCAAACAGAAAGGAATTTTATCATGAAAAAGAATACAGACCACACCTATACTGCTACAAAAGAAATCTATGGTACCACCTACCGTGCTCAGTTCAATGGGGTCAGAGAATATGTGCGGGCAACGGAACAGTGCAAGGGCGATGAATTGAAAATGGATGAATATCTGCTTTCCAATGTCATTGTAGAGCCGCCGGGTATGAAGCTGGACGATTTTGAAAATGTAGACGAGTATCGAGCAGTGATTCGGTTTGCAGTATCGGTGATGCTGGGGCGATTTCGGAACGAACCGAAGCCAGTCGGAGATTCGGGCAGCGGTACAGCAAAACTGGATGCTGTGGCGGTTGATTCTCAGTGATGCTGGATTTGACTATGAAACGGTTTTCCATCACATGACGATGGATGAAATTGAGGAGGCAAATGCGGCATTGGATTTACAGCAGGAAGCAAGAAAAGAAGCCTTTGCCAGACAACAGGCAGAGACGGAGATGCGGCGGAAGATGGGACGGAGGGGATAGCAGATGCCAAATGTGATACGGGAAGATGTGGTACAGGTTTCGTTCCGCTCGGACGGTATTTCGGATATGCTCCGTGGAGAAGATGCACTTTCCCAGATTCAAACCAGTGCCCGTTCTGCCGGAAGAGCCTTGTCGCAGACTGAGGGGGATGTGGAGGCTGCCGGAACAGCATTCTTCCAATTAAAAGGCGATGTCAAGGCAACGGATACTGCTTTATCCCAGATGAAAGAGAATGCCGACAAAACTGGAGATGCGTTTCGGGGTATGGGAGAAGATGCAGAACAATCTTCTGAAAGAATCCTGACAAGAGTAGAAAAACTACAGCAGCAATATGAAGCGGCAGGGATGACTGCGTCAGAAGCGTTTCAAGCAGCCCAGAAAGAAGCAGAGCGGTTAGAGGAATTCTTAAAGGAAACATTTCATAATACAGATAAAACCCGTCAGGATTACATACAGAAAATGCTGGACAAGAATTTGTTTCGCAATCTGGATGATGACGAATTGCGAGATATTGGTGAAAGTGCAGAGGAAAGTAAATCTGCTGTAGACGATCTCACAGAATCCGCAAATGTGCTTACGGATGTGTTATCTGGTGTTGCAGCTGCCTTTTCCGTTGGTGTGCTGCTGCAAAACGTATCGGAAACGCAGCAAGCTTTGAACAAGCTACAGGCACAGACGGGTGCAACTACTTCTGAAATGGAATCCATGGGCGAAGCCGTGAAAACCATATATACAAGTGGTATCGGGGAAAGCCTTGGAGAAGTGGCAGACACTACCGCACTGGTCAACCAACAGTTCAAAGATCTGGACACGGATACTATACAGAACATCACCCAGTCTGCCATGACGATGGCGGATACCTTCGGAACAGATGTCAATGAAACGCTGCATGGGGTCAATGCATTGATGGTCAATATGGGTTTGACCGCAGAAGAAGCGTTTGACTATATTGCAAAGGGCACACAAAACGGACTGGATAAAAGCGGTGAGTTGTCGGATAATATCGCCGAATATTCGCAGTTGTGGGCACAGGCTGGTTTTTCTGCCGAAGAGATGTTCACAGTACTGCAAAACGGTTTGGACAGTGGAGCATATAATCTGGACAAGGTCAATGATTTTGTCAAGGAATTCACGATTTCTTTATCAGATGGTAGAATCGAAGAAAATATCGAAAGCTTTTCCGATCGGACACAGACATTATTTGTACAGTGGCAGAATGGTACAGCTTCTCAGAAGGATGTATTCCAGTCTGTCATCCATGACCTTTCTACAATGACCAGCCAGCAGGAAGCCCTGACGCTGGCTTCTACCGTCTGGAGTGCATTGGGCGAAGACAATGCCATGCAGGTGATTACTTCGTTAAATAATGTCAACGACACCTACAGCGATGTAAAAGGCACGATGGAATCTATCAATGACATTCGTTATGCGGATATTGGCACTTCCTTTGAACAATTGAAACGCAGTGCCAGCGGTCTGCTGACGGAAACATTGACACCAGCCATTACAGGACTGAATGGATTGCTTTCCGCCGGATTGGAGAGCCTGACGGCATTTGCATCGGAACATGCGGCACTGGCACAGGGAATGGCAGTTGCTGCTACGGCTGCCGGTGTGCTGACAGTTGGCTTGATTGCGGTTTCTGGTGCAATTGGTGTGGTAAAGACGGCGTTTGATGCGTTGAACGTTTCCACAGGCGGTGTGTTGAAAATCATCGGGCTGGTGGTTGCAGGTGGTTCTGCATTGGTTGGCATATTTGCTGGGCTGCATGCTGCAATGGCAGAGGAAGAAACAGAGGTAGAGGACTATGCCGGAACATTATCAGAATGCCGGACGGAAATCGAACAGACAGAACTTGCTCTTTCCAAAGCAAAGGAGCGATACGGAGAAAATTCTGCTACTGTAAAATCATTGGAATCGGATTTGGAATTGCTGAATGCTCAGTATGAAAAAGGCGGCGGCGAACTGGGAGAGATGCAGCAGCGTGTCGATGAAACCGCAGAATCATTCCGCCAAATGGCACAGGCACAGCAGGAAACGATGGACAGTATTGACCAGACAGAAATTTCCGGTTTACAGGCGGTTTCCATGCTGGAAGCGTTGTCACAAAAATCAGAACTAACATCGGCTGACTTGGATGCAATGGGCAAGTATGCGGATTATCTGAATGATACATTTGAATGTAACATCGTGGTTGATTATGATACGGGTGAATTGACAGGGTTTGACCCTGAAAATATTTCCAGTCAGATTCGTTCCATGCAGGATGCCGCCCGTTCAGAAGAAGCCATGTCCTATATCACTGGATCGGACTTCACAAGTGCTTATTTGGATGCTGCAGGCGAATATTTTGAATCTGAGCAAAGGCTGAGAAATCTGCAAGTAGAATATGATCAGTTACTGAAAACAGGTCGGGAAGACTTTAACGGTGACATATATTATGCAGATGATAACCGTATAGCAGAATTGGCATCGGAAATCGAAGGGTGGACTGCAACGGTTGATGAAAATAAAGCCGTTTTAGAGGAGCAATCCGCAGCGTTGGAAGAGAACGGAAAAATCGCTGGACTGAATGCGGAAACCATTCAGGAATTGGAAGATAGCTTGACGGATACCGCACGGACTGGCGAAGATGCTGCATCATCTGTTGAAAATACCAATGATTCGCTTAGTGAAACAGAGCAAGGCGTTGCCGCTGCACAGGATGCGATTGATTCCTACAGTGGCACTTTGCAGGAGCTGTGCATTGCCTATGATGAAGCAAGAACCGCCGCACTGGAAAGCATTCAGGATCAATTCAATTTATGGGACGAAGTAGAGGATGTTGCTGCAACTTCTACTGATTCTCTGATGCAATCCATTCAAAGTCAGACGGACTATTGGGCACAGTATAACGATAATCTTTCCACTTTGCAAGAGCGTTCGGCTGCGATTCCGGGATTGGCAGATATGCTGCTGGAATTGAATGACGGTTCTGCGGAAGCCGCATCTGCACTAGCAGGTTTGGCAGGTGCATCGGATACAGAATTGCAAAACGTTGTCACAGCCTTCTTGAATTTGCAGCAGCAGGAACAGGATACTTCTGATACCATGGGCGATGTTGCGACACAATTTAGCACCAAAACTGGTGAGATGAAAAGTGACATGGAAGACCTCGCAACCAGTGCAAATATGTCATCGGAATTCGGTATCGCTGCCACCAGCACCATCAATGCATATTTTGACAATATGATGGGCGTGATTAACAGCCGAAGAGGGGAAGTAGAATCCGCTTTAGCGTCTTTGTCTTCTGCCATTTCCTCCGCTTCTTCTGCTTCCAGCGGTCTGTTTTCACCGATTAGTTTACCCGGACATGCCAGCGGTACAACGAACGCCGAAGATATATTTGTAGCAGGTGAACGTGGTGCAGAATTGGTCATTGGAAAGCAAGGTAGCACAGTCTTTCCGGCATCAGAAACCGAAAAAATCATTCGTGCCGTACAGGAGTATACCGATTTATCCGGTGGCTATCAGCCGGAACAATCTGCCTCTTATCGCTATGACAGCCAAACGACAACCATGCTGGCACCAACCTTCCAATTGTATTTGTCCGGCGGCATGAACAGCGGCAATCAAAGACAGACAAAGCAATGGATGCAGCAGATTGTGGATGAGATGTTTGCTGGTGTGCTGCGTACCAATCCACCGGTCTATACCATATGAGGAAGTGAAAAATCAGTGGCATACATCAACCAATATTATGTATTTGTAGATGGAGACGGAGAAAGCACCAACCGCTCGGTTTCCATCTCCGACCATCCGGTGGAAGAAGGCATGGTCATCACGGACAATGTCAAGCGTGACCCACTGGAAATTCAGATTTCCGGAAAGCTGGTTGGTGCGGATGCAGAAACGGTAAAAGCCAATCTAACCGCTCTAATGGAGAATGGCAGCTATGTGAAATACATCGGGAAAGAAATCCTGTCCAATGCGGTTATTCTTTCCTTTGATACCGATCGGGATATTGCGGTAGACGGCGGCATGGTGTTCAGCATGACGATACGGGAAATCCGTGTGGCACAGAGTGCCTATCGAGATGCGGCAACCGGAAAGACTGTCAAATCTGGTACACAGCAGATCATCCGAAATAATCACGAAGTGTATCATACTGTGAAAGAGGGCGATACGCTGTATCATCTGTCTTTGATGTACTATGGCAGTGATGCTGGTTATGTCAGGCTGTATGAAGCAAATAGTATGGAAATCGAAACCGCCGCCAGAGAGGCAGGGTATCCCTCATCTGACGGCGGCCATGTTTTGATTGCTGGTATGCAGATTTTGATTCCGTAGCTTATTGCAGATGCAGCTTATTGGTCAGTGCTTCTTGCAGCGTTTTGGAGAAATTGATTCCCATGTGTTCTGCTTGTGCATTCAACCAATATGGAATCGTGAGTGTTTTTTTAATGGTCTTGTTTGCAATTTTCTCTCGAATCGGCGGCATAAATACTTCAATCAGCATGACAACCGCATGATCTTTTGCAAGCATTGCCGGATCGCTGGGTTCTGGGATAAACTCGCCATCCTGTTCCATGCCATAGAGATGCAAGGCAAGGGCTTCTTTTGCGTTTTTGACGGCTTCTTCTGTAGTCATACCGCAGGGCAGACAGCCTGGCAAATCCGGAAATTCAATAGAAACACCGTCTGCTGCATACTCGAAAACAGCCGGATACAAATAGGTATCTTTCATGCATATCACCTCTTCTAAAAAATGACAGGAGGTGCAGGATTACCGAATCGGCAATCCTGCCTGCTTTAGAATACTTTTTGCCGTTCCTTCCGGAACGTCTTTGACAGGATGTGTAATGGTAACCCTTCCTTTTTTAGTCGGATGTTTCAATTGATGGTGGTCACCCACGCAATTTACTTCGTACCATCCATCCTCTTTCAGTATTTTCAGCAGTTCCCTTGATGAATAATGCTTCATATGTTTTCCTCCTGTATTTCTATTATAACACGTATTGAAGCACGTGTCAATAGGGATAGAAGCATTTTTGTAAAAATATTGAGACAGAATTTTATGTAAATTACCAATAGAATGGAAGGGAAAAAGATGCGAAGCAGAATTGCAATTGACAAAGACAAGGTGCCCTATCAATTTCAAATCCAGCTTGGCGGAAAACGCTACAGCATGGAAATCCAGTACAATCCAGTCGGAAAGTTTTTCACCTGCACGCTGTACGATGCAAATGGAGAGATTTTGATTTACGGAGAACCGCTGATTTATGGGAATCCGTTGTTTTCGTTTTTGAATCGAGGAACAACGTTTCCGGCAATCGACCTTGTGCCGCTGGATGAATCCGATACGGAAATCGCCGTGACATGGGAGAATTTAGGGGAAACCGTACTGCTGACATTGGAGGATGAAAAGAGGGAGGATACCACATGACCAGCCAGTATGCACTAGCACAATCCAGCGATTTTTTCTCATTTGTCTGCAACAAACCGACCGGAGGAGAACGGATTGATACCACGGTAAATGGTCTGTATCGGCAGCGTGTGCAGATGATTTTCGATTCCGTTACCATTGACAGCGACAAATTAGACTGCGAGTTCCATATTCCTTTCGACAACAATACCGAAGCCAACGAGGCGGAGCTGACCATCTATAATCTGTCCTATAACACGACCAATCAGCTGCGGATTGGCGGCAGTGTTACAGTAAAAGCTGGTTACGGAGAGGATTTGGGTGTGATCTTCACCGGAACGATTTCCGATAAACAGGTGGTCAATGAAGGTACCGACCGAGTAATTACCATTCAGGCAATTGATGGGGCAGGCTTACGGGAATGCGATGTGGAGGTTTCCTATTGTGAGGGAAACACCGCACAGGGCATTCTATATGACCTTGCGGTGCGACTTGGATTCCCCATTGCAACGTGGCAGCCAGTGCGAGATTATACCTTTGACCGCACCAATAATGTGGACGGCAGCTTAATGGATGCCATTGAGAAGTATGCTGGTATCTGCGGCATTTCTGCCTATGTCTGCAAGGGAATGCTGTACATGCAGCCGCTTTCCGCAGCTGGTCTGGATGCATTTTCGCTGTCAGTGGAAACTGGTTTGCTGACCGCTGAGGAATATGAAAAGGATAAGAAAAACGGAGAATTTGAGGACACCATACGGGGCTGGCAGTTGGAAATGCTGCTGAATCACCGGATTCAGACTGGAACACGGATTGATTTACAGTCCAACCGTGCGACCGGCAGCTTTTATGTGCAGGAGGGCACGCATGAATACGATGGAAAAACCATGACCACCAAGGTCATTGCTGTGGAGGGATAGACGTGTCAAATATATCTGTTGCCATCAAAACAATGGTAGAGCAGCAATTATTACTGCTGCACACTTGTTTGCTCTGCACCGTGCTGGATATTTATGAGGACGGCACGGCAAAGGTGCATCCGTTGACGATGCTGCAAACAACAACAGGGGAAGTCCGGCAGCACATTGCACTGGAACACGTTCCCATGACCGATCAGGTGCGGTCTTTTGTTTGCAAAGGCACACTCTGCGTAGTGGTATTTGCAGAACGGGATATTGCAAAAGCATTGCAGGGGGAATATGCTCTGCCGTCTGTCTGTCGTCATCACAGTCTGTCAGATGGTATCATCATTGGAACGATTGGCAGCGAAAGCGAGGACACAGCATGAAAGATTTTGCATTGGATGCACAAGGGGATATTATCCTTGCAGCAAGGGATATTGCCTTGGTGCAGGGAAAGGAACAGGAAATTCAGAAAATTCGGCAGATACTGGGAACAAAGTTGGGGGAATGGGCGTTCGATGAAAAGGAAGGCATTGATTTTGCTGCTTTGTCGCAAAAACAGCCGGATTTACAGCGGATTCGGGAAACGCTGCAAAACGGCTTGCAAGAAATCAATGTAGCCTATGTGCTGCAATCGTGCCATTACGATGTACAGGAGCGAACCCTGTATGTACAGGCAGCCGCAGCAGCACAGGAAATCATGGAATTTTATGTGCCGATTGATACAAAACAATAGGAGGGAAAGTTATGCCAATGACAGAAAACGGCTTTCGGAAGCTGACCTACGCAGAGATTCTGGAAGCACAGATTACACGGGCAAAAGACCTGTTTGGAAACGACATTGACACATCGGAAAAGAGTGTACTGGGAAAATACATCCGTCTGAATGCTTCTGACTTCGCAGAACAGGAGGCAGCGTTGGAGGCGGTCTATCTGTCACGATATATTGATACCGCAACCGGTATTTCCCTTGACCGTTTAACCCCGTTTGCCAATATTCGCAGGAATGGAGCGACACAGGCGATGCTGTCTGTATCCGTAGAAAATACTGGCACAACGGATGCTACCATTCCCATGCACACCAAATTGGTGACAGCGTCCGGTACGCTGTTTCACACCGTCCGAAGTATTCGCATTCCAGCTGGAGAAACCAGTACGATTACAATAGAATGTGACACCGCTGGAACGATTGGAAATGATACGGCAATCACGGATTTCTATCAGACACAACTGCCAAATCTACGGATTTTGTCCGCTGTTCTATCCGCTGCCGGACAGGATACAGAAACAGATGCACAGCTGCGGACACGCTGGAAAAAAGCCCTTGCCGGAGCTGGAAGCAGTACCTATGAGGCAATTGCCGGTGCAGTTTCCAGACTGGACACGGTTCAGGACTGTGTGATTTTTGAAAATGATACTGCTGTCAGCAAGGATGATGGAACGGGGTTGATGATCCCGCCGCACAGCTTTGAAACGGTGGTCAGCGGCGGTGCAGGCATATCAGCGGAGATTGCAAAAGCAATTTTCGATAAGAAAAGCATTGGAATTGGCACTGCCGGAACAATCAAACACACAGTGAAAGATGCGGCTGGTATTTCTCATATCATCCGCTTTTCTTATGCCGATACGATTTCTCTGCCGGTGGTCATGATGATTCAGACAGACTATTTGCTGCCAGAATTGTATGTAAAACAGATTGCAGAGGCAGTGGTACTGCACTTTTCACAGAATCGCATGGGACAGAATATCTATCCGGTTTCTGTTTGTGCAGCCGTCCTGCAAACAGGGCTGGCGGAAACCGTGACCGAACTGGCATTTGAAAAGGGCGGTAATTTGCAAACACCTTGGATGGCATCTGCAAAACAGATTGCGGTCTGTGCATTGCAGAACGTCTACGTTCGGAGCGGTACAAGCGAGCCATACTATCATGTTGCAGCAGACGGTACAATTGTGGCAGTGTCCAATCCATGGGAGGTATCAGTATGAGTGGAGCATTGGTACATCAACTGCCGGATGCCTATGCCAAGCCTGTTCGTGGACGGGAACGGGAAACGGCAACCAACACTTGGCGGTTATTTGCCATCAACGAAGGGCAGACCGAGCAATTTTCAGCTATGCTGGAACTGCTGAAAAACATGCTGGATTGGAATCATTGCAGTGGCGATGCCTTAGACCGGCTCGGAATCATGTACAATTTTCCACGTATATCTGGTTTATCGGATCATGCGTATCGAACAGAATTGCTGAGCAAAATCAGCAGCTATTTCAGCGATGGCACAATCCATCAGGTCTTACAAGCGGTTGCAACTGCCTGTGGAACAGAAGTCGGAGCATTGTATTTTGTAGAAACTGCACCGGCAATGGTTACACTGCACATTCGCAGTATGGATGTGTTCCGGAATCTTCCCATCACGCTGACACAGCTGAAAACGGTCCTTAAAAATCTGCTGCCGGTCGGGGTTGGATTAGAGCCGGAAATCTGGGTGGACGAACGTTTCCAGTACTGTGCGGCGGGGGAAGAACAGAATCCAGATTTGGATGGAACGGGGTACAATGAACCGGCTGCCGGACTGGGCAGTTATGTAATTTGGAAAGGAGAAACGATATGAGTACTACATTTTCAAAGCCCATGTTCTGGGGTGATCAGAATTGCATTCAGCCAACAGGAATTGCCAATACCGGATATTTGGCTGGGGACAATCCGGCGGCAGAGCATGAGAATTATTTTCGGCATCAGACTTATTTGTGTTTGCAGGAGTTGCAGAAAGTTGTAAATACATTGGAAGGGGAAACCGTAGCGGAAGCTGGACTATGTGGGGAGAATATATTTTATTTGCTGCGAAAAGACGGTATCATGACAATTACAGGAACTGGTTCGATTGCGGACAATCAATTTCAAGATAGAAATGATCTATCAGAAGTGAGAATTGACATTGCTGGTTCTGTTGGAGCAGAGGCGTTTGCTAGATGTGAAAAGCTCACCAGTATGACCGTGGATTGCAGCAGTATTGGAGACAGAGCCTTTGCAGATTGTCATCACCTGCAACACCTTTCCCTTGGAAAAAGTATCTCAAAAATTGGTTCCCATATTGTCGATGATATTACGGTATCCCATCACATTACAACTGGTGTGTATCAGGGGACAACGGCAGAATTTCTTGCAATTGACAAATCAAAAGACTGGGCAACAGGGCATCATTTTATTGGGAATAAAATCACTTGCACGGATGGAGTGGTGCTTCTTGGGGAAGAGATTACAACCTGACAGATTGGGGGGAGAGAAATAAATGTTGTTATTGCAAAAGCAAGGTCGCAGAGAGATTGATACGACACCGATCACCAATCTATATGCGGTTGGGGAGTGTCATCCAGAGCCGTTACAGATTGTGCTGGAACGGTTTTCCGGGGAAATGGATTTGTCAGAATGGCAGTTCCGGATTTATGGTACCAATGCGGCAAAAGAGCCAGTTTATCAGGACATTACGCTGCACGAAACACATGACGAAACCATTTGTCTGTGCTGGAAAATCGACCGAACCTTTACAGCATTTGCTGGTGTACTGCATTTGGAATTGCACGCTTTATCCGCAGATACGACAAGTTGTCTGCATTATCGCATGGATGATATTTGGATTCGTCCGTCTGTCTGGGGTGTAGGTTTGCCGCTGACTGCCAGAATGCAGGAGCTTTATTGCCAGATGCAGAAATTATATCACGATGCTGCATTGTTGTCTCTGCATTTACCGCAGATTTCAGAAAATGGAACATGGATGTTGTATGATAAAAATGTGGCAGATTATGTGGATACTGGAATTTCTGTAAAAGGGGAAAAAGGCGATGTCGGAGCACAGGGGTTGCCCGGTGAAAAAGGAGAAAAAGGGAATGCGGGTTCAGCTGGAGCCAATGGCAGAGATGGGGCGGATGGTTTTTCTCCAATAGCAGCGGTAGAGCAAACCGAAACTGGAGCAACCATTTCCATTACAGATAAAACCGGAACAACAACGGCTTTCATTCAAAATGGCAAGGATGGCATGCACGGAGAAATTACCAATGATGAAATTGACAGCTTATTTTAAGTAAAAAAACAATGCCATGCCCCTCCAGCCGCCGAAAACAACAGGAGGTATTTTTTATGAGTAAATTTTTAACATTGAGCGGGCTCTCTCGCTTTTTGAGTAAGATTAGAGGTATTTTCGTTGGAGCAGCCAGCAATGTGACAGAGGGACATATCGTCACTTTCGGCGTGGATGGCAAGACCATTGCAGATGGTGGACACACCATTGCAGCAGACGTTCCGGCAGACGCAAAGTTTACGGATACTACCTACACGGCTGCTACTGCATCCAAGGATGGACTAATGAGCAAAGCAGACAAATTCAAAATGGATGGCATTGCTGTTGGTGCGGAAGCAAATGCCATTGAATCAATCAAGGTCAATGGTACGCCACTGGATATTACGGATAAGGTCGTCGATATCAATTTGAGTGGCTATGCTGCAGAAGAAATATCCAATGAAGAAATTGACGCATTGTTCGCATAAGCGAAACAAAATGAAATAATAAGCACGACGGCAGCGTGCATGGTATTGTAAAATCAGGAGGGCAAAATGAAATTTTTATCATTAGAGGGCTTAGCCTACCTCTATCAGAAATTAAAAGCCAAATTTGATAGCTTATCCAGCATTAGTCATGTGCATGAAAATAAGGATACATTGGATGGGATTACAAAGAATTCATGGGCGGAAGTGAAAGACCAAGCACACTCTCATAATAATATAATGTATCTCAATAGCATCTCGCCCACAGACATCACCGCATTGCAGGAAACGTTTCCGAAAGAAATTGGCGAGTTGCAGCAATCCTTTGAGAATATGCATTCCATCGAAACCGTTTACGTGAATGCCGCATCTGGCAGTGACAGCAATGATGGTAGTACAGCTGCTACCGCATTTGCTACGCTGGAAAAGGCTTTGAATAATGTCATGTATGCAAGAAAAGCAATTATCCGACTGGCAGCTGGTACCTATACTATTCCAAGCAAGGAGATTGCATTCACATCTGCCTATATATCATTGATCGGAAATTCTGCTTCGGATACAGTGA
>CAUDDP010000016.1 GCA_958448395.1 uncultured Oscillospiraceae bacterium
CTGCAAATTTGGACACAGCAATAGGGCGGACAGCGGACACAGGCAGAGAGCGAAGTAGTTCTGCCGGCACAGTTTGTGATTGGCAGCGGTAGGATGCATTCTCGTCGAACTTACAGTATAACAGATTTTGGCGGCTTTTTCTATTTTTTCATCGAACTCACGTTTTTTAAGAAAAAATAGAAAAACCGCACCATAACACAAAATAGTGCTTGGTGTGGTTTTTTATAGATATTAACTTTTATAAAATAGTCTTGAGATAGGTTTTTTGTTCTGCTGGAATGCGGCGGCTTTCACAGGCTTTTTGTATCGTCTTTTTGTGAATCCAAGGAGATAACCGTCTGTTTTCCAAAAAGGGCAATGTGGTTTCTGGCTGTTTGGCAAGTGCTGTTGCGAAATACCAGGCAATCATCATGTTGACATAGTATTCTTCCGTATGTATCGCAGCTGTCCATTGTAGATAGACAGGCTGAAAGTGGTCATCCAGATAATGCCGCAGGAGCATGCCAATGCCGAATCGCATTGTATAACAGTGCGAAGATTGTAACCATCGCTGGATCGCTGGCAGCAGTTGATCGGTGTGAGATTGGAATATTTTCGGGGAAAGCAGATCACATGTTGCCCAGTTATCTATGTAGGGGAGAAATTGTTCTACTGCCTGTAAGCACATGGAAAATTCTTTCATCTGTGCGATTAGAAGTCCATGCAGGTTATTTTCTTCATAGTAGGTGTGTGGTAAAGCAGATAAGAAGTCGGCAATGTCACTTTTTTTGTAAAAAGCTTTGGCAAGTGTTCGCAGCATGGGTGTTCGGACACCTATGATGATGCTTTTTGGGACAGTTGGCATCAATTTTGCCTGAAAATCACGATAGGTAAGATCCTGATGGGCAAATAATTGGTTTTGGATTTCGATTGAAATGGGCGGCATGGTTTATCTCCTCTGTGGTGCAGTCAGAAAGTTCTGCAATGCGGTTACGGTATCCGCAAGATAGACATGTGGATAGGATTCCAGTTCTCCGACTGGTGCATATCCATAGCGAACACCGGCAAATGCAATTCCACAGGCAGCAGCCCCTTCTGCATCAAACTTGCGGTCGCCAATCATAATTACCTGCTGTTTTTCTGCTTCTGATATGCCCAGCATTTGCATAGCCTGCTGCATCATTTCTGCCTTTGTTTCATTGGAGTGCTCCATGGAACTACCAACAACAGTATCAAAAAATGAGGTCAGCTGAAAATAATCCAGTATTTGCTTTGCATACAATTCTGGCTTGGAAGTTGCCATTGCAATTTGACAGCCCTGTATTTTGAGTGCCTGTAAGCATTCTGGAATGCCGTCATAGACACGATTTTCTTTCCAGCCGACTGCACTGTAACGCTCCCGATATTTTTTTACAGCAAAGGAAACCATAGGTTCTTCCATGCCATAAAACGCAGCGAAAGAGTACGAGAGCGGTGGACCAATGAAACGAATCAGTTTTTGCGTATCTGGTTCTTCTATCCCACAGGCTTTCAGTGCGTATTGGGTGCAGCGGAGAATACCAGATTGAGAATCTGTAATCGTGCCATCTAAGTCAAATAAAACAGCGGTATAAGGCATTGTGTTTGTCCTTTCTAAACAAATGGAGGTCTATTTTGTGGATAGAATTTCAATGTCACCGTCTGCGAAACCAATGCCGATTCCTTTACGAGATTTTAATTTTTCTGCATAAGGTTCTGTTTTCAGATAGGTATGCAATATTTGTATCATTTCTTCCAGCACATCTTCCCATTTTGCTTCTTGATTCCAAATAAGTGGATGATTTCTTGTACCGAAATCTGTGACCTCTTCGCATGCCCAGTCCATATCTTCTAAATCAAATACTTCTGTTCCAATCAGCTCCATTGACCATTGATTTTGTTCCATTTCGTATAGATTGAAACAGAATGCAGCAACTTCCCTTGGAATCGGTTGCTGTAAGACAGCATTCAGCCATGCATTGATTTCATTATACATAAAAATGTTCCTTTTAATAGAATGTTGCCACTTCCTGCTCTGGTTTAGAGGTCACAGCCACTTCTTTTACTGTCAGAACAGGACCTTTTCCACGGTAAAGCTTATGCCGTGTGACATGAATAGATGCGGTAATGTTAATCCACTGCCGGTTGTTCAATGCAAACGCATTCTCCCATTCCGCTACCACACAGCTGTATGTAATATCTTCCACACAGCAGGTCATCACATGCCGACCGACAGCAAACGTGCCCTTTGGAAACTTCTTGTCTACTGCGACAATGCCACGGAACTTTACAGTTTTTCCCTCATACTTATTCGGGTCTTCCATTAAATCCCGATACCAGATCGCATAATCTCTGTCTGCAATCTGGATGATAGGTGCCTCCAAATCAAATGGCAGCGGGTCTTCAATCGTATCGTATTCTACATTGCCGTCTGTATATTCATAGGCAATATCAGAACGCCGGCTCACACCTCGTACAATCTTGTGGAATGCCATTTTATCCATATCCTTTGTGAACCGGTTGAATACAATCAATTCACAGGTATTTAGCTTGTCTACAACCAGACTTCGCATATTGGCATTATAGGTCAGGAAGGTTGTTGCATCCGCAAAGCACATCTCCTGGTAGACTGTCCAGTTATCCGGCAGCCGCTCAAACAGCATTTTCAACTGCCACATGCCATTGTATTCTATGATAACCCGTTCTGCATCATGTTTTTGCAGCAGTGCAGTTAAATGCTGTGGATTCAGTTCGGATTCGTCTTCCACAACCTCCTGAAATACTTCTTTGTTTGGGTAGGTGGAAATATCATATTCCTCCTCGCCCTCTTCGCAAAGCAGCAGCAGGGTGCGTTCTCCTTTGTTAAAACGGGGATCTTCCAATGTTTCCTGAATGAAACGGGTTTTGCCACCCTCCAGAAAACCGGTGAACAGATAAACCGGAATATCATCCGGTTGATTTTTTGCTGACATGAAACGCCCTCCTTTGCTTAGCAGGTACGAAACAGGGCAGCCAGTGCATCTTCGTGAATGTGAGAACCGATGACACAGAGCCGTCCGGTCGTAGAAGCACAGCCTGTCCGAACATCCGGTGTACCCGGTACATAGTCAAAGTGAATCCACTTGCCGTCTGCTCCGGCAACAATCCCCTTTGCACGCAGTACCATACCGTAAGTATCTGCATCTTCCAGCTTTTCCAGTGCAGATTGAATTTCTTCAGCCGTATAGGTCTTTGCGGTTTCCATGCCCCAACTGGTGAACACTTCATCTGCGTGATGGTGATGATGGTGTGCGTGGTCATGATCGTGGCAGCCGCAGGTGCAGTCTTCGCCGTGTTCGTGTTCATGATGGTGTTCCTGCTCATGGTCATGACAGCCGCAGGTGCAGTCTTCGTCGTGGTGGTGTTCATGACCATGATGATGTTCATGTTCGGTTTCTTCCAGCAGATTTTTCAGAGCGGAATCCAACGTTTCGGTCTGATTCATAGCTGCCAGCAACTGTGTTCCGCTCAGCTGTTCCCAGTCGGTTGTGACAATCGGAGCAGTGGCATTTAATGTCCGCAGCCGCTGTACACAGTCTTCCAGCTTTGCTTCCGAAAGACCGGCGGTGTGGCTCAGAATCAAACAGCTCGCATGTGCAATTTGGTTGTTGAAAAATTCGCCGAAATTCTTTTGATACATCTTGCATTTTTTGGCATCTACAACTGTGGTGAAGCTTTCGAGATGAATTTCTGCATTGTGCAGATTCTGCACGGCACGAATAACATCGCTCAGCTTGCCAACACCGGATGGTTCGATTAGAATCCGATCAGGATGGTAGTTGTCCAATACTTGCTGCAATGCGTTGCCAAAGTCGCCGACCAGACTACAGCAAATACAACCGGAGTTCATTTCAGTGATGTTGACACCGGCATCCTGTAAAAATCCGCCGTCAATGCCGATTTCTCCGAATTCGTTTTCAATTAACACCAGCTGTTCGCCAGCGTAGGCCTCTGCAATCAGTTTCTTGATGAGTGTGGTTTTGCCCGCACCGAGAAAGCCGGAAAAAATATCTACTTTTGTCATACTTACAATCTTCTTTCTCAGAGATTTATGGTTTCCCATAGTGATTAACAGTATATCACAAATCCCATCTTGATGCAAGCGGAATCCATACTGCTTTTATGAATATTTTATGAAATGGAAGAACCTGGGATGGGGAGAATATGCTGTTGTACAATTTGTTCAATTACCGTACGGAATATCGGTGCGGCGGTATCATTGCCGTAGCCGGCATCTTCTGCCAGTATCGTAACAACATAACGAGGCTGGGAGGCTGGAAAAAATCCGGTAATCCAGCCATGGCAGTATTCTATGCCATTTTCATCGTAGCGTCCGGTTTGTGCAGTAGAGGTTTTTACACCGACTGTGACATGTTCGGGTATCCCTTGTGCGGTATCATTGCCGTAGGCGGCAGCAATCATCAAATCCTGTAGGGCAGCAGCGTTTTTTTTAGAAAGAGCCGGTGTAGAAACGGATTGGTGTTCTTGTTCTATGGAAACCCCATCTTTGCTGATGCCTCGGATCAGCCGTGCCTGTGGCAGATTGCCGCCATTGGCAATGGCACAGGTCATGCGGGCGACTTGCAGCGGCGAAGCGGTCAGCATACCTTGTCCGAAGCAGAAGTTTGCTTTTTCCGCTGGAATCTGTAGATCCTGTAAGCTTGGCAGAATACCACTTTCGGCGATGATAGTTTCTGTTAGGGGGATGGCTGTGCCAAAGCCGAGATCCTGTGCAGTCTGATAGAGTTTTGCAGCAGGAAGTCGTTGGCTGAGTGCAATGAAATAGGGATTGCAGGAGTGAATCATAGCTTCCTGCAAGTCTTGTAATCCGTGACCGCTTCGGTCATGGCAATGGAAGATCTGATCATGAATGGCAATGCTGCCTGTGCAGTTATATTGAAAGTTTTCAAGATTCTGTGAAAGGGCACAGGCGGCAGGAATGAGCTTGAAAATAGAACCGACTGGATAGGCATACAGAGCACGGTTAATCAAAGGACTGTCCGGGGATTCCAGTGCATCTGCCAGTGTGGAAACAGTATAGGATGGAAAACTGCAAAGGGCAAGAATGTCACCATTTTGTGCATCCATAACAAGAATACATCCTTTTTTGAATTTCATTTCTTTCCCGATGGTTTCACAAATTTGTTGGACATCCTTGTTCAGTGTTGTCACCACACCGGCAGAGATAGTTTGTCCAGTATGGATGAGCGTTTTCTCTCCGGCAAGGACATTTCCCCTGCCACTGACTGTAAATGTTACAGAAGATTGTGCGGATGTACCTCGCAAAAATTTGTTATAATCTGCCTCCAATCCTGTTACACCTTCGCCATCCCGTGTATAACCAATGAGGTGCTGTGCAAGCTGTGGCTCAGTATTGCGGCGTGGTACATCAAAAATGGTGATGTCTTCACAGGCAAGATGACTGGTATTGACGGCACAAGAAAATGGTGTACCATACTGCAAGTTTTCATAGAATGCAGTTTTATCCAGTACATGGGGCAGAACAGTTGTGACAGCCTCTGGTGTCGGATTGATGACAGCAATATGCTGGATCGTATCATTCACCAACAGATTAAAATTCGTATCATAAATATTGGCATTGGTGATGGCGGTGCGAATGGTGTAAGTGCCCTGCTGACGGGCAGTTTCTTGATAGTTAGGAATGCTGACGAGGTAGGCAAGTCGGACAGAAATGGCAGAGGCAGCCGTTACCATCATCAGTGTGAGCAGGGCGATTCTTCGGCGAATACGCTGCATAGAAAGACCTCCTTTGATTGAGAAAAATATTTATGCAAATTAAAATATAATTAGAGCAATGTAATTTCCATGCTGCTGGCAGCAGCTGTAGGTTCTTTCTGTCAGTATGCCCCTGTTTTTTCGGATTTAACCCAACAAAAAGCAGCCCGTGGAAACAGGCTGCTTTTAATATAAATATATATGCTTATTTTATAAATAAGGAAGACCAATTGTAAGCGGCTGGTTTTCCATGGTATTTCGGCATGGGCGGTGGTGTCTGCTGGTGTGATTCCGCAACCTGTAAAAAGATCCAGATATACCAAATCCAATATACCAGACAGAGCAGAGATAAAATCAAGCCGCAAATGCTGAGAATGAATCCGGTGGTTACCAGTCCGTTCTGAAACAACGGATCTCGTTTTCGTGCCTTGATCACAAATAGAATTCCCAGTATGCTACAGACTGTTGATAAGATGGGAATACAGGCGAGAACAGAGGAGACAATTCCCAACACTAGCGATGCAATGGCATAACCGCTGCTGTGAGAATATGGTACAACAGTATACATAGGTGGTTGCTGCACAGGTGGCAAAGCCTTCTGCACCGGCAGATATTCTGGTTCTTGCTGCGGATTCATGGTATCCTCCTGTTTTTTGTTCTGTCATTGCGAAATACGGTGCAATGGCTTGGATTTTGTCGATGTACCTATCATAACAAAAATGAAACAACTTGTCAAGAGCGGAAATTCTTCCAAAAGCCGTGTCGAAAAACGGTGTACTTTCTATGAAATGCGGATAGATTTTGCCCTTTTTCGATGTGCATACAGATGCATTGCGATGATGGGAAAGCTGGAAAGAAATATCTGGTGCAGAATACTTGCTGCAGCAATGTAGTTTCCTTTCAGAAAGAAAAAATGGGTTTCTCTATGGCATAGCATACAAAAAAGCGGGACGGTATTTGTGAGAGTTGATGTAATTTTCTTACAGCATATTGCATTTTTCTGCATTTTCCTGTATAATAGGAAGGAAAAATAAATTGCAGGTAGGAGCGTGTGTATGAAAAAATGGCAGATTCAGCAGCCTGACCTTACGGCTGCAAAAAAAATACAGATTGGCAGTGACCTGTCGCTTTTTTGTGCAGAATTGCTGACCGTAAGGGGATACCGGACGGTAGAAGAAGCGGCAATGCAGTTTTCCTGCAATGGTTTCTCTGATCCGTTTTTGATCCGGGACATGCAGGCAGCGGCGGACTGCTTGAATGCCGCCATTGACAGTGGGGAGAAAGTCTGTGTTTATGGAGATTATGACTGTGATGGTGTTATCGCAACGGTGATTCTCTATTCCTATCTTTTGGAACTGGGGGCGGATGTGACCTACTATATCCC
Source organism: uncultured Oscillospiraceae bacterium (assembly GCA_958448395.1). Lineage (GTDB taxonomy): Bacteria > Bacillota > Clostridia > Oscillospirales > Ruminococcaceae > Ruminococcus_C. The sequence continues at coordinate 7,157 of CAUDDP010000016.1, forward strand.
CGAACGGGAAGAGGGATACGGTATGAATCAGACTGCATTGGAAACACTGAAAGCACAGGGGGTTTCTCTAATTGTGACCGTTGATAATGGGATTGCAGCGTTGGAGGAAGCAGACTGGATGGCAGAAAACGGAATGCGGTTGGTGGTGACAGACCATCATCAGCCCTATGATACTCTTCCGGCAGCGGAAGCTGTGGTAGACCCACACCGACCAGACTGCCCATCCCCATTTTCGTTATTTTGCGGTGCAGGGCTAGCACTGAAGCTAGTTGCTGCGATGGATGGGGGAGATATGACGTTTGCAGTGGAACAGTTCGGAGATTTGGCAGCCATTGCAACCGTTGCAGATGTGGTTTCCCTGACTGGTGAAAACCGCCTTCTGGTACAGCAGGGGCTGCGGTTGCTTGCGAATACAGAACGACCGGGGTTGTTGGCACTGTTGGAGATTACTAGTATGCGAAATAAATCTATGACAGCTACTAGCCTTGCCTTTTCCATTGCCCCCAGAATCAATGCAGCAGGGCGGTTTGGTTCTCCGAAGCTGGCAGTTTCTCTTCTGCTGGCAGAGACAATGGAGGAAGCCATGCCGCTTGCACAACAATTGGAACAGTGCAATCGGCAGCGAAAAGAGGCAGAACAGGAAATTTTACAGGAGATACAGGCACAGATACAGGCGAATCCATCCAGCGTGCAGCAGCGGGTGTTGCTGTTCAGCGGAGAGAATTGGCATCATGGTGTGATTGGCATTGTGGCAGCTCGCCTACAGGAACAGTTCGGAAAGCCGGTTATGCTGGTTACAATTGCAGGGGATACAGCAAGAGGATCGGCACGATCGTTCGGTGATTTTTCCATTTTCCAGTGCCTGGATGCCTGTCGGGAATACCTGACAAAATATGGCGGGCATCCCGGTGCAGGCGGTTTTTCCCTACAGACCGAACAGATTGATAACTTTTTTGCCGCTGTGCGGCAATATGCGGCAGAAACATTTCCGGAAATGCCGCTGATGACACTGAAAGCGGATCGTCTGCTGATGCCGCAGGATTTGACCATTGATAATATGGCAAGTCTTTCTGTATTAGAGCCATATGGGGAAGGCAATCCAGCACCGGTCTTTGCTATTTGTCATGCCGTTCTGGAAGCTGTTCAGCCACTTTCCAATGGCATTCACAGTAAGCTGAAACTGCGGTACGGAAGCTTATATCTGGATGTGCTGCTGTTTCGTGTGGCACCGGATGCTGTGGGACTGCCATTGCAGGGACTTTGTGATTTTCTGGTGACGGTGGAATGCAAGACTTTTCAAGGCAAACCGCAGCTTTCCCTGATTGCAAAGGACTACCGCAGAAGCGGCATTTCACAGGCAAAATATTTTGCAGCAAAACAAGCTTATGAGAAGCTTTGCAGAAAAGAACCGCTGCCAGCCGCGTATTATGCAGCTATGACACCGACACGAGCGGAGCTGGTGGCTGTGTATAAAAGGCTGCCAGAAACGCCAGTTTCACTGGATACACTGTTCGTGCAAATGCAGCAGCAGTTGAATTATGGAAAACTGCGGCTGATTTTGGATGTTTTTGCAGAGTTGCAGTTGATACAACTGGATATTTGGAGTGAGACCGTACAGCGGCTGCCGGTAAAGGGCACAGTACAGCTGGAGCAGTCTATGATTTTAGCAGAGATGCAGGAAAAAACGGGGAGGGTCTTTCATGAATAGTCAAAGTGCATTACAAGGAATACCGGAAAACGTAACCATTTCTGATCTGAGCCGGTATATTGTACAAACAAATCGCAAGTATGATCTATCTATTATTGTATCTGCCTATGAATTTGCAGTGTGTGCACACGGCGATCAGAAGCGTTCTTCTGGGGAGCCGTATATTATTCACCCACTTTCGGTTGCATGGATTTTGGTGTCTTTGGGGATGGATACAGAGTGTATCTGTGCTGGCTTGTTGCATGATGTGGTGGAAGACACCAAGTATACGATGGATGATGTCTGTAAACGCTTCGGACGGAATATTGCCATGTTGGTGGATGGTGTTACAAAACTGGTGCATATGAAATACAATGCCCTCAACAAAGAAGAGCAGCAGGCGGCAAGTGTCCGGAAAATGTTGTTTGCCATGGCAGATGATATTCGTGTGATTATCATCAAGCTGGCGGATCGGCTGCATAATATGCGGACACTGCACTTTTTGCCACCGGAAAAACGAAAGCGGATTTCCAAAGAAACCTTGTATGTTTATGCACCCATGGCAGATCAGCTTGGTATTTGGATGATTAAAGAGGAACTCTCTGATCGTGCGATTTTATTCTTGGATCCGATTGGTTGTTATGAGATCGAACAGGCCTTGCAGATGAAAGATACCGATGCAAAAGCCTTTATCAAACGGATTCAAATGGAGCTGCGGGAACATCTTGCTCAGGATAAGGCTTTTCAAAATCCACCAGAAATTACAGGACGAGTTAAGAGTTTGCACAGTTTATATGATAAAATATTTGATGCTAAAACAAAAGAGGATATGCATGATATTGATGAGGTCTATGATAAATATGCGGTACGAATTATTGTAGATACGGAGTTGGAATGCTATTTGGCAATGGGCATTGTATATGCAATGTATTCACCCGTTCCGCAGCGGTTTAAAAATTATATTGCAACGCCAAAGGCAAATGGATATCGTTCGATTCATTTGACCATGATGGACAAAATGGGTGTTACGTTTGAGGTACAAATCCGAACACATGAAATGCATCTTGCTGCGGAATATGGAATCGCAGCACATTGGAAGTATAAGCTTGGAGAAGAAGGCGGCAGACGAATGGAAGAATGGCTTGCATGGGCACGCAAGCTGATTGAAGAGCAGAAAACTGCGGATGACATGGAGGAATTCGTTCGCAATCTGAAAAATGATACCAAGCAGGATATTGTAGTGATTACACCAAAGGGAGAATCCATCTTTCTGCCAAGGGGTGCCACCCCAATTGATTTTGCCTATCGGATTCATACAGAAATCGGACACGGAATGATTGGTGCTAAAGTCAATAATCGTCATGTTCCGTTGGATACGCCATTGGAAAGCGGACAAATTTGTCAGATTGAATGTTCTAAAGATCCCCAAAAAGGGCCAAGTCGTTTTTGGCTGAGTATTGTAAAAACAAATGAGGCAAAATCAAAAATTCGTTCTTGGTTTAAAAAAGAACGGCGGGCAGAGAACATCCAAGAGGGTCGGAACATGCTCGAACGAGAGATGCGTCGAAACCGGATGCGGGTGGAGAATGAAGAGGAATTGAACGAACTGCTGAAAGAGGAGTTCGGAAGATATAATTGCGAAACGCTGGATGACTTCTTTGCATCAATCGGTTACTATGGCATTTCCATTCCTAATATTATGCCGAGAATAAAAGACCGTTACGATAAATTGTATAAAAAACCAGAAGAATCGTTGCCAGAAACACCAAAACAGTCAGTACATCCGCTGAAAGCAGAGCAGGATGCTATCATATTGGATCAGATTGATCATTGCCCATGTCGGCTTGCACGCTGCTGCAATCCTGTTCCGGGAGATGAGATCATTGGATTTGTAACCAGAGGCGGACACGGTGTTTCCATTCATACCAAAACCTGTGCCAACTATCAACGGGATTTGGCAACAAAGGATCCGGAACGGATTGGCAGATGGATCAAAGCAAAATGGAAAAAAACAGAACGGGCATTTCCGATGATCGTTAGTCTGGATGTGCTGGCATCGGATCGTGTCGGATTGCTGTTTGATGTATCTAAAATTGTGACAGAGTCACATATTATGATTCTGCACTCCAGTTCTTATTCACTAAAAAATGGAAATGCAGTTTGTGAGGTTGCTGTGAAGGTTGGTGGAAATGAACAGCTTCGGCAATTGATGGATAAACTGAAACGGATTGATGGTGTGATTTCTGTAGAACGAACAAAGAGAAAATGAGGTGTAGTATGGCACAGATTACAAGATTGATGACGGGTCCGTTGGCAGTGAACTGTTATATCATTGCGACAGAACAAAAGAATGCTGTTGTGGTGGATGCAGGGGGCAGTGTAGAGAAGATTCTGCAATTTCTGAAAGAAAATGATTTGCAGCTAAAGAAAATTTTGCTGACACATGGTCACTATGACCATATTGGGGGCGTTGCAGAATTGCAGGCAGCAACCGGTGCAACAGTCTATATCCACGAGGCAGATGCTCCTATGCTGTCAGATAACGTGCTGAATCTGGCACAGTGGATTGTTGGACAGTCGGTTGCTCCTGTAACAGATTATGAAGTGTTGCAGGAGAATGATGTCATTGTACAAGAAGAATGCACATTTCATGTGCTGCATACGCCGGGGCACACGAAGGGCAGTGTTTGCTATCAGATGGAGCATACGCTGTTTACGGGAGATACATTGTTCCGGCTTTCCCGTGGCAGAACCGATTTCCCCGGCGGCAGTGATGACGAATTGTATGCCTCTCTCCAGCGATTGAGACAGTTGGACGGAGAGTATGACGTATTGCCGGGACATAATGAAACTTCTACGCTGTCCTATGAGCGGCAGCATAACCCCAATTTAAGGTGATTGCATGAAGGAAACAACACAGGTAATAATACAGCCATTTCCGGTTGTATTACATGGACATGCGTTAAAGTATGAAATTGAGTGTATTTTAAAGATTTTTATTCCAGCAACCAAGTTTGCATTTTCTTATGGAGATACCGCTCCGCTCTGCGGAGCGGAACAAGGTGCGTTTTTGCAGCTGAAACAGGGAAGGCAAGATACGTGGTTTTTTTGTATGCTGCGATATCGGGGTGAGAATCGTCGATGTTGTACACGACTGCCAAAGTGTACACCGGAAGAGAATAAGCAAACATGTGAGTATCAGTTCAGTCGTATGCTCTTTATGCTTTTACAGGACATTACTGGTTTGGAAGTACCGTGGGGACTGCTGACAGGCATTCGTCCGGTTCGTAAGGCATTTTCCATGATGGAGGAAAGCGGCAAATCCTTGGAAGCGGTTATGGAACGACTGCGAACCGTTTATTTGGTATCACCGGAGAAACTGGATTTGCTGCGAAGAACCGCAGAAATACAGCTGCCGCTGCTGCGGCAGACACCCAAACAGTCAGTTGGATTTTATATTTCCATTCCATTTTGTCCAACAAGATGCAATTATTGTTCTTTTGTTTCTCATTCCATTGCACAAGCAAAGCACCTGATGCCAGATTATATTCGACTGCTTTGTAGAGAATTAGAAATTTGGGGCGATATGATACAGAAGCTGCACGTTACGGTGGATACCATTTATTTTGGCGGCGGAACACCCACCTCTATTTCAGCACAGGCGATGGAACAATTGTTGCAAACAGTCGTAGGGGTGTTTGACTTGTCACAGGTTAGAGAATTTTGCGTAGAGGCAGGCAGACCTGATACGATTACCCGTGAGAAGCTGGAGGTGCTGAAACGGTACGGAGTTGATCGAATTTCTGTGAATCCGCAGACGATGGAGGATACGGTTTTACAGCACATTGGCAGACAGCACACCTCTGCACAGATTGCAGAGGCGTTTTATCTTGCAAGAGAGATTGGTTTTTCCAATATCAATATGGACTTGATTGCCGGATTGCCACATGATACACCGGAGGGATTTCATAGAACGCTGCAAAAGGTAATTGCACTGGATCCAGATAGCATTACGGTACATACGCTTACATTAAAGCGTGCAGCAACGCTATTTTCCGACAGCCGTTCGCAAATTGCCAATCCGGTACGGGAGATGGTGCAGGACAGTATCATGTTGCTGCCACAATATGGGTATCATCCTTACTATATGTATCGGCAAAAGAACACCATTGACAATCAGGAGAATGTGGGCTATGCCAAAGTCGGAAAAGAATCTTATTATAATATGCTGATTATGGATGAGTCACAATCTATTTTTGGTGCTGGATGTGCCGCTTCTACGAAAATTGTAGAGCCATGTGGGCGGATTACACGGATTCATAACTATAAATTTCCGTACGAGTACATCCGGCAATTTGACCAGCTGATGGAGAAAAAGCGGCAGGTATGGGAGATTTATCAGCAGATGGAGAAGGAACAGGGGAAGAGTAGTATATGACATTGGAAATCAGAACATTTCAGAAACAGGATGTACCGGAATTGGTGCAGATTTGGAACGAGGTTGTAGAAGAAGGGATGGCATTTCCGCAAATGGCACCGTTGAATACAGAAATGGGAGCAAGATTTTTTGCAAAACAGTCTTTTACTGCTGTGGCATATGACACAGAGCATGGGGAGATTGTTGGGTTGTATATTTTGCATCCGAACAATGTTGGCCGCTGCGGACACATCTGTAATGCCAGCTATGCAGTCAAATCTTGTTACAGAGGACAGCATATCGGAGAACAGCTTGTGCAGCACTGTATGCAGAAAGGAAGAGAACTGGGCTTTCGGATTTTACAGTTTAATGCAGTTGTATGCAGTAACCAAGCAGCACGGAAATTATATGAGAAACTGGGTTTTACGGAGTTGGGTACGATACCAGATGGCTTTTTGCAGAAGGATGGAACTTATTCTGATATTATGTTATACTATATATCTCTATTATCATAATAAAATATTCATAAAATAGCTAATGATCAATAAAAACAATTGAGAATTGAAAATGAAAGATTCACAATAGGAAAGTTCTCCATTTGCATTTTTGCAAAAAATATGGCATGATAAAAGAAATGTATCGGACAGGAGTTGACGAACTTGAAACGAATTTATTTTATTTTTAATCTACATTCTGGGAAAGCGGCATTAAACAACCACATTCCAAAGATGCTGGATCAGTTTACTGCTGCTGGTTATGAAGTCACAGTCCATCCGACCCAGCAGCAGGGAGATGGGATTGCCAGTGCACAATATGCCTGTCAGCAGAAATTTGACCTGTTGGTTTGTGCCGGCGGCGATGGTACGTTGAATGAAGTGATACAGGGGCGTATGGTAAGCGAGTACCAACCGCCGATTGGGTATATTCCGTCTGGCTCTACCAATGATTTCGCAAGAGGCCTGCACATTCCAACTGTGCCGATAGAAGCGGTGAAATGCATTTTGAATGGAAATATCCTTCACTGTGATATTGGAAAGTTCAATAAAAAGTATTTTATGTATGTGGCGGCTTTTGGTGCGTTCACAGAGATTTCCTACCAGACACCGCAGAATTATAAAAATGTACTTGGACATGCAGCCTATCTGCTCAACGGCATTGCACACTTGCCGACGATCAAGGCACGACATATGAAGATTGAATATGATGGGAAAACATTGGAAAATGACTATCTCTACGGGATGGTGACCAATGCAACTTCGGTTGCAAAGCTGTTATCTCTTTCCGATGTGGAATGGGATGACGGTTTGTTTGAAGTGACATTGATTCGGAAACCGACAGATTTGGTGCAGTTTCATCAGTTGATTCTATCCCTTGCAAATTTTCAGCTGGGGGCAGAACGGCAGTATTTTGATTATTTTCGGGCTTCTCATGTAACTGTGACCAATTTGGATGAGGAAGAAGTAGCGTGGACCATCGATGGTGAGTATGGCGGCAATCAGCGTGTAAATGAGATTTCCAATTGTCAGAAGGCATTGCAGATTTTTGTACCAAAGCAGTTGCCGGATGCCAATTAAAATATTCTCTCCATTTCATATTTTTGTACAATTTTTCACAAAAAATGCTTGACTTTTTTTCGGCTTTGCAGTAAAATAAAAGAATAATTTTTGAGGAAAGGGGTTATTGCAGATGGAGAATACAACGTTACAGAATGGAAATGATAAAAACGGTATGGCGGTTGCCTCGTTGGTGTTGGGCATTCTTTCTATTTGCTGCTGTTGTGTTTCTTGGCTTAGTTTGATTCTGGGTGTACTGGCAATTGTTTTTGCTGTATTGGGCAGAAAGAATCCAGCAAAGAAGGGTCTCACAACAGCTGGTCTGGTAATGGGTATTATTGCAGTTGTTCTGGCAGTGGTTTCTATCATTGTTGCGAATACAGATTGGTATCAGGATGTTGTAATGCAGCAGATGATTGATATGCTTGGTGAAGAATATGCAGATATGCTGAAGTAAGCCAAATTGACAGCACAGAAAGAGACTGTTTTTGTGAGAACAGTCTCTTTCTTTTTTGAGAAGAGGATTGCAAATGAATGCTTGTATTTCCACATGGAAACGCTATGAAAAATGGTTTTGGCTGCTTCTGCCGATTTGTGTGTCAATCATTGTGCTTTGCAGCCGAAAAGGAATATTTTATATTGTGGACAATTTCTTTCCAACCTGTATGTTTTATAATGTGACACATTTTTATTGTCCCGGCTGTGGGAACACACGTGCTGTATTGGCATTGCTGCATGGAAACTTATTACTGGCATTGCGGAACAATGCAGCGTTTTGCTATCTGTTGGCGGTACTGGTGTTATTGTATTTGCAGAAGACGCTACAGGCATTTGGAAAACCAGTGCGTTTCTTGCCGAAAGGGGACTGGTTTCCGGTTGTATCTGTTTGTGTTTGTATGGCATACTGCCTGATACGGAATGTTGTGCCATGGATGCAGCCATTGCCGGTTGGATGATGGACTTTATACATAAAAAATGAGGCTGCTGCACCTTTTGAATTGGTGCAACAGCCTTTGGCTATATCAATAAAAAGTAAATAGAAAAGAATTTTTTTATCCCTGCATACCACGCAAAATCCAGTCATACATTCCCTGATACTGCAATGCAGAACTGCCCCATGAGAAGTCTTTTTCCATACCACGGTGAATGATGTCGTTCCAGTCTTCCCGATGGTTGAAATAGATGTTCTTTGCATAGTTGATCGTGTACAGCAAATCATCCGCATTATAGTTGTGGAAGGTAAAACCAGTGCCACTCTTTTCAAATTCGTTATACGGCTCTACTGTATCTTTCAAACCGCCGGTTTCCCGTACGATTGGAACTGTACCGTAGCGGAGTGAAATCAACTGTGTCAGACCGCATGGTTCAAAGCGAGACGGCACTAACATTGCATCTGCTGCTGCATAGAGTTTGTGTGCCAGCGGGTCAGAATAGAAAATGTTGGCGGAAACCCGATCTGGGAACCGTCCTTGATAGTACCGGAACATGTCTTCATAGCGGGATTCGCCTGTACCAATGATAACAAATTGCGTAAATTCATCTGCAATGCGTTCGGTAATCCAGTCGACTAAGTCCAGACCCTTCTGGTCGGTCAGACGAGAAATGATGGCAATCATGAACTTGCCGTCATCTACAGGCAATCCAAGTTCCTGCTGTAAGGCACGCTTTGCCTCTTTCTTCTTTTCCACAGCATCCTTTGCAGTGTAGTGTACCGAGATCTTTGGATCGGTTTCCGGATTGTAAACGGAATAGTCAATTCCGTTTAGAATGCCACGAAGTGAACGAGCTCTTGCACAGAGCAGACCGTCCAGCTGTTCTCCATAATATGGAGTTTTAATCTCTTCTGCATAGGTTTCGCTGACTGTGGTAATATAATCTGCATAAACCAGACCACCCTTGAGCATATTGGCATCCTTTTTAAATTCCAGCTTATCCGGTGTGAACATATAGCCCGGCAGATTAGTATTGTAAATAAAGTGCTTTATATCCCAAACGCCCTGGAATTTCAGATTATGGATGGTCATGATGGATTTTGTTCCCCAATAGAAGCTGTGCGTTGCAAAGGTGCTTCTCAGGAATACTGGAATCATACCAGTCTGCCAGTCATGACAGTGGATAATATCCGGATGGAAGCCAATGACCGGCATGGCTGCCAGAACGGCTTTGCAGAAGAAGATATAGCGTTCAATATCCCAGCGAACCGAATCTGTATAGGGTTTATCACACTTAAAGTAATATTCGTTGTCAATGAAGTAGAACGTAATTCCCTCATATTCATATTGCATGATGCCGACAAACATGTTCTCGCTTCTCTGACCATAGTCCATATAGAAATGATCAATATAGCGGAACTTTCCACGGTATTCCCATGGAATACAGGTATAGTTCGGCAGAATAACACGTACGTCATAATCCCCTTTATAGAGGGCTTTCGGCAGTGCACCGACAACATCGGCCAGTCCGCCGGTTTTGACGAAGGGAACACATTCAGAAGCTGCAAATAAAATATTTTTCATCTTGCTTGTACAACCGTGCCTGTTTGCACGGTTTCTCCTTCCGTATCAAAATGCTGCAATCCTACCGGAGTGCAGGGCGTTGACAGCGGCAACCAATGGCTGGTTTGCAGCTGCTAAAAATATTATACAATATTTTTTCAAAATCGTCAAGTGAAATTTGTAGGGAAACTATAAAAAACACACAAAATAAAATGGGGAATCGGATAAAATATTGTGGAAATCGTTTGCAATGTACATCTTATTTTAAAGTTATGTGAGTAAAATAGACTTCTTTTCGGGAATGTGTCATCTATTCTGTAATCTTTTTGAAGATAGGAAAAATTTTTGTGAAATACAGAAAAAATGGTTTCCAATGGGGCAAAGATATGGTATAATAAAAAAGAGCATAATAGAAAGGAGACTGCTTGAACTTTATGGCAGAACAGATACTTCAGATGCAAGATCCTGCACAGTGGCAGGCACTCTGCGGAAATTTTGATGAGAACATCCGAACGCTGGAACAACTCTATCAAGTTACCGTTGTTTGCCGTGGAGCAGAAATCAAAATCAACGGTGCAGAATCCGGAACTGCACAGGCAGCAGCAGCCTTGCGATCCTTATTGCATATACTGGAAACCGGACAGCCTGTTACCCAGCAGACAGTTCGTTATGTTGCATCCATGATCAGTGATGGAGAAGAACAAGAGCTGCAAGCACTGACAGATGGCGGCATTTGCCTGACGGCAACCGGAAAGGTTGTGCGGACAAGAACCGTTGGACAAAAACGTTATGTGACTGCAATCCAAAAGCACACCATTGTATTTGGCATCGGACCAGCCGGAACAGGAAAGACGTATCTTGCAGTTGCCATGGCGGTGAAAGCGTTCAAGCAGCATACGGTCAGTCGGATTATTTTGACACGTCCGGCAGTGGAAGCTGGGGAAAAGCTCGGTTTTCTGCCGGGGGATTTACAGAATAAAGTAGATCCGTATCTGCGTCCGCTTTACGATGCTCTGTTTGAAATGATGGGGGCAGAGGCATTTCAGCGAAATCTGGAACGAGGTTTGATTGAAGTAGCGCCGCTTGCTTATATGCGTGGCAGAACATTGGATCATGCGTTTATTATACTGGATGAGGCACAGAATACCACCTCAGAACAGTTGAAAATGTTTCTGACTCGTTTAGGCGAAGAAAGCCGGATGGTCATTACGGGGGACATTACCCAGATTGATTTGCCGGATAAACGAAAATGTGGATTATTGGAGGCAATGCAGGTACTGCGGAATGTAGATGACATTGCTATGCAGGAGTTTACCAACAAAGATGTAGTGCGGCACCGTTTGGTGCAGGATATTATCCGTGCCTATGAGAAATATTATCATCGGGATAGAAAGGTTGAGAAATGATGCGTGTAAAGGTTATGGTGAAAAACAATCAGAAAGCAATTAAGGTGCCTGTCGGCATTCGGCTATTGATTCGCCGCTGTTGTCAGGCGGTTCTGGTGATGGAGAAGTTTCCCCATGATGCAGAAGTGAGCGTTTCGTTTGTCAGCAATGCCGAAATTCGAAACTTAAATAAAATTTACCGACAGAAAGATCGTGTGACAGACGTGCTGTCGTTTCCGCTTGGCTTAAACGGAAAATATGACATCAATAAGGAAACGGGATGTGCCCTGCTTGGGGATGTTGTGATTTCATTGGAAACCGCTATGCGGCAGGCAGAAGTATACGGGCATTCTCTGGAACGGGAAATCGGCTTTCTGACAGTACATTCCATGCTGCATCTTTTGGGGTATGACCATGAGACATCCCCATTGGAAGAACGGCAGATGCGAGAGAAGGAAGAAACCGTACTGGAAGAACTGGGGATTTCCAGAGATGCCACATTTATTTCAGAGGAGTAACACATGACAAAAGCAGTATTTGTAACGATTTCCGGCAGAACCAATGTGGGAAAGTCCTCATTGCTGAATGCCATTGTTGGCGAGAGAATTGCTTCTGTCAGCGACAAGCCACAAACAACCCGAACCAGAATTACTGGCATTAAGACGGTTGGCGAGACACAGATGGTCTTTATGGACACGCCCGGTTTGCATAAACCGAAGAACAAACTGAGTAATTATATGCTGCAAGCGGCAAAGGATGCTGTGACAGATATGGATGTTGTTCTGTTTGTGGCAGACTGCACCCGTCAGCCGACAGAGCAGGAACTTGCTTTCTTGCAGCCGCTTCGACAGTCCAAGACGACGGTAATGTTGGTGCTGAATAAAATTGATCTGTTGGAGGACAAGGCTGTTTTGATGCAGCGAATTGCGGCATGGAATGCCGTTTTTCCATTTTCTGAAATTCTCCCCATTAGTGTGACAGAACAGGATGGCGTTTCGCTGGTGGAAGAAGTGGTTTGTCGCTGTGCGGTGCCTTCTCCGCATTATTTTCCGGATGATAAAATTACAGATCAACCGGAACAGGTGCTGATTGCAGAGATGATTCGGGAGCAGGTTTTATGCCTGTTGCGAGATGAAGTGCCACATGGGGTTGCGGTATCTGTGGAACGGCTCGCAGAGCGGGATGATAGAGACTTACTGGATATTGATGCTGTGATTTACTGTGAACGGGATTCTCATAAGGGGATTCTGATCGGAAAAAAGGGTGTTATGCTGAAACAGATTGCCAGCCGAGCTAGAAAGCAGTTGGAACAGTTCTTTCAAATTCAGGTCAACTTGCAGTGTTGGGTTAAGGTGAAAGAGGACTGGCGAAATCGGGAGGGCTTGATTCGGAATTTCGGTTTGAGCGATAGCAGCAGGTAATGGCACAGACAGCACAAATTCCCACCTATAAAAATCACTGTTTCCTGTTATACTATATCTGAGGTGAAAGGATATGCAAAAGGATCTTTGGAATTATTTTTGTCAGACAGGAAAAGTGGAAGATTATCTGGCATTTAAACATGCTGCTGCAACTACAGCAGAAACAAAAAAGAGGAAGCAAATCGACCATGCTCATCACGAAACGATGTCTGATTCTACAGGAACGGCAGGCAGGGGATGCCGGTCGTTTTCTTGATATTTTGACAAAAACACAGGGCGTTATGGAGGTGTTTGTACGGGGAGCAAAAAAGGCAAACAGTAAAAATCTCTCAGCCACACAGCCATTTGCCTATGCGAAGCTCTGCCTTTCTGAGAAAAACGGTAAGTATTATGTAGAAAGTGCAGAGCCGATTTATTTGTTTTATACCCTGCGAGAGAGCTTGACACAGCTTGCACTGGCAGCCTATTTTTTTGATTTGATTCGATATGCAGTGCCGCAGGGGCAGCAGCAGAATTTTATCCTGCGGCTGACACTGAATACATTATATTATCTCACCACTGGAAAACGGAGTGAGGCGTTTTTAAAGAGTCTGTTTGAATTGCGGTTCCTTTCGGAACTGGGAATGATGCCAGATGTTTTGGTTTGTCCGGTTTGTATGGATTATCTGCCGCAATCCTTGTTTTATTCAGCAAGAACGGGGCATTTTTATTGTGCAGACTGCTATCAGCTTACTGAAGAGGATTACGCAGTGAAGATGCCGTTGGGCGGTTTGCAGGCGGTACGGCATATTGTACTAACCGCTCCAGATCGGCTGTTTCAGTTTCGATTGAATGATGCCACGCAGCAAGCGGTGAATCGGTTTTCCGAGCTATTTGTGCGGTATCAGCTGGATTATCAGCCACAGACGCTGCAATTTTATAAGCGATTACAAAATGACAATGCGACAGGCGTTTGATTACAAGGTTTTTTCTGATTTACAGTTAATATCAATATAATAATTTAAGATTAACTTTAGAAAGAAAAACTTATATTATATAAGGAGGCAATATGAATCCAAACGAACATACTTTGGAATTAGATAAAATATTGGAGCTGCTTGCACACGAAGCAGCTAACGATTTGACAAGAGAACAGGCACGGCATTTACAACCGCAAACAGATCTGGCAGTGGTACAGGCGGAATTGGAAAAAACCGACTCTGCACTGGCACTTGCTGTGCAGTTCGGGACACCGCCGTTCTATGCCTTTCAAGATATGTGTACCGCTTTGCAGCGTGCAAAAGCCGGTGCGAAACTCTCCCTGAAGGATTTGCTGGAAATTGCCCGTGTTCTGCGACAGGTACAGGCACTGAGTGACTGGTATGATCACTGTTCCGGTGTGGAAACACCACTGGAGGATTTGTTCAGCCGGCTTGCCCCTGTGCCGTTTCTGCTGGAAAAGCTGGAACGCTGTATCTTGTCGGAAGAAGAATTAGCGGATGCTGCCAGCCCAGCCTTGGCGGATATTCGGCGAAAATTGCTGCGTTCAGGGCAGCGGTTGAGAGAGACACTGGATAAGATGGTACGCAATCAGGATGTGCAGAAATGTTTGCAGGATGCCAGAGTGACCATTCGGGATGGACGGTTTGTCTTGCCGGTTAAGGCAGAACATCGGGGACAGATTCAGGGCTTGATTCATGATACATCTGCATCGGGGCAGACACTCTTTATTGAACCGCTGGCAGTGGTAGAGGCAAACAATGATATGCGGCTGCTGGAAAGTTTGGAGCAGGAGGAGATTGACCGTATTATCACAGAGCTTTGTGCAGACTGTGGGATATGGGCAGATGCCATTATTGCGGATCATGCTGTTTGTGCAGAGCTGAACCTCTATTTTGCTAAGGCAAACTTGGCAGCAAAGATGCACGCATTTCGTCCAATTGTAACCGATGATGGTGTATTGGACTTGAAGAATGCCAGACATCCGCTGATTCCGGCAGAGAAAGTTGTGCCGATTTCGTTCTCATTGGGAAGAGAGCAGCAAACATTGATTATTACTGGTCCGAATACCGGTGGTAAAACCGTTGCCTTGAAAACAGCTGGTTTGCTGACGTTAATGACCATGTGCGGCTTGCTGATTCCAGCCGCAGAGGGCAGTCAGATTTCCGTATTTGAAACGGTATTTGCCAATATTGGCGATACACAGAGCATTGAACAAAATCTTTCTACATTTTCTGCTCATATGAAGCAGGTGATTGAGATTTTAGAGCAGGCAGATGACCGTTCTCTGGTTTTGCTGGATGAATTGGGTTCGGGTACCGATCCGGTTGAAGGGGCAGCATTGGCAGTTGCAATTATCGAACAGCTGCATCGCAACGGGGCAAAAATGATGGTGACAACACATTATCAGGAATTGAAACTCTATGCAACAGAACAGCCGGAGGTAGAGAATGCCTCCTGTGAATTTGATATTGTCAACTTGAAGCCGACTTATCGGTTGATTTTAGGTTCACCGGGAAAATCCAATGCCTTTGCTATTACAGAAGGATTGGGTATGAATCCGGCGATTATTCATCATGCACAATCATTGGTGAGTGAAGAAAATGTAAGATTTGAACGGGCAGTGGAAAAATTGGAACAAACTCGGCAGACACTGGAGGAACAGCTGAAATCCATTCAAGAAGAGAAACGACAGGCAGAGGAAGCCGCTGTACAAGCGAAACAGGAACTGGCAGAGATTCGGGCACAACGGGCAGAAAAAATGGAGCAGGCACGCTTACAGGCAATGCAGATTGTCGAGCAGACCCGTGCAGAATCTAATGCTTTGTTAGAGGAGTTGGAAAAGCTGCGGAAGGAAAAGGAACGTGCTTCGTTTGCAGATGATGTGATTTCAGTAAAATCTCACAGCAAGCGGCGATTCCGGCATATGTACGAAACGGCAAATCCACTGGAAGAGCAGGAATCTGAACAGTACAGTCTGCCGAGAGCACTGAAAATTGGCGATACGGTTATGATAGCAGATACCAAGCAAAAGGGAACAGTTGTCAGTTTGCCGGATGGCAGCAATCGGCTGTTTGTACAGATTGGTGCCATGAAGACGAAAATGCAGTTGGAACGTCTACGGTTAATTTCCAATCAGTCAACAAAACAGCAGAAAAAAACAACTCCAAAAACCGGACGGGTTTCTGCAAAAACAGAACGAAGCGGTTCGATGGAATTGGATATTCGGGGCTGTACCTGTGATGATGGGGTCTATCAGATGGATGCTTTCTTAGACCGTGCCGTTTTGTCGCATGTTTCGACTGTCACGATTATTCACGGAAAGGGAACAGGGCAGCTGCGGCAGGCAGTGCATCAGCGGTTGAAGCAGTTGAAATATGTGAAAAGTTATCGGCTCGGCGTGTTTGGCGAAGGGGAAGACGGCGTGACGATTGTATCATTGGCATAGGAAATTTGATTGGAAGGGAACAGGTGCGTTATTATGACAGAAACCGAAAAAATGTTAGCGGGTAAAATTTATGATCCATCAGAGACGTCGCTTGCTGCACGGCGGACACTGGCACATAAGCTTTCCAAGCAGTATAATGATACACTGGAAGAGGAAGCAGAAAAAAGAACAGCCATTTTGAACAAGCTGATTCCTGGTATGGGCAAAGATACCTACCTGCAAGGGCCGATTCAGTTTGATTATGGCATTTATACAACGTTTGGTGAACGGTGTTACGCAAATTTTAATCTCGTTGTATTGGACACCTGTCCAGTTACCATTGGAAACAACGTCTTTTTTGGCCCGAATTGTACCCTTGCAACGCCACTGCATCCATACTTGCCAAAGGAACGCAACATGCGGCAGAAAGCAGACGGTTCGCTGTACGATTTGGAGTACGGTGCACCGATTTGCATTGAAGATGATTGTTGGCTGGCATCCAATGTAACCGTTTGCGGCGGTGTGACCATTGGAAAAGGTTGCGTGATAGGTGCTGGCAGTGTGGTGACCAGAGATATTCCGGCTGGTTCCCTGGCAGCTGGGAATCCCTGTCGGGTGATTCGACCAATTACCGAACAAGACTCCATTTATTTGAAGAAGCCATTATTTTAACTGTTTCTATCAGAAAGGATTGTTTAAGATGAAACCATTTCCTAAAACTTATAAACAAAGTAAACTGGAAACACGATATCAAGCTCTGGAAGTGCCGGAAGAACAGATTGCCATGTTGCAACAGTATTTTCAGGCAATGGCGAATTTTTATCGCATGATGCCGCTTAAGAAAGCCTATGAAATCATTTCCGAGCAGAATCCAGATTGGATTTCCAAGGAGACTTTTCTTGCAGTGACAGATGTCATTCGCCATAGCCAGCAGGATTACATGATTTTGAAATTGGATGAATTGTTTGATGATGTGGACAAACAGGATCGTACACTGGAAGATGGCATGTTGCTGCATGAATGTATGCTGGTGGACATGGAAGACTGCTATGATTTTATAGAGCTGGTAGAGGGAAAGCCTTATTCTATACCGCCAAAAGAAACCTTGTTGCAGTATGCAGATGCGGATTATTATGAAGAAACACCGCAGATTGCAGCATTGCGAGAGGTATTTCTGGATATGGGCATGACAAAACAGAAAAGCGAAGAAATCCTGCTGGAATGTCTGTTGTTTATTATGGATGAAAGCAGTACATTGATGGATGTATTACATGATTTACGGCGAATGCAGCTGCGATTTAATGACCGAACGATTCGCAGTTTTGTGCGGCGGTATCGGGATTTACACAATCATTATCCGATGCCCGGCAATCGTGGTTGTAAACCGGTTGATTTGCTGGAAGTATTTCCAGATATGCCGAATGAAGTGCTGTTCTGGACAGAAGATGTGTATAAAACAGAAGGGATCAAGGAACAGATGCAGGAAATGGTGGATGCGGCAGAGCAGATGCCAAGAAAAACAATGGCAGCATTTATGCAGCAGGAAATCGGACGGCAAGAACTGATGAAACGGATGGGAATAGAAAGATTTAAGTAACCGCAAACATAAATTTACAGAAATAAGCAGTCAATGCTGCCGGAATCCATACATATTGCAAGTGCAAATGGCAAAAAACAATCCGCACTTGCAATTTTTTTGGAATCGGTGTATAATAAACTACATTGCAAAAACAAAAGGAAAAAACGGCGTTGCACGAAATGCAATGTGGTTGTTTTTTCTATAAATATAGATAAGGATGAAAGTATGGCAAAAAAAGAAGTTTATGATAATGAAAGCATTACTATGCTAAAAGGGCCGGATAAGGTGCGGAAACGTCCGGGCGTAATTTTTGGTTCAGATGGCATTGACGGCTGTGCCCATTCCGTGTTTGAAATTGTCTCCAACTCCATTGACGAGGCACGCTCCGGCTTTGGAGATAAAATCATTGTCACCCAGTATGCAGACAATTCTATCGAAGTAGAGGACTTTGGACGAGGCTGTCCCGTAGATTTTAATAATAAGGAAAACCGCTATAATTGGGAACTGGTTTTCTGTGAACTGTACGCTGGCGGAAAATATAGTGCAGACGGGGACAACTATGCCTATTCTCTTGGCTTGAATGGACTGGGGCTCTGTGCGACACAATTTTCCTCTGCCTATATGGATGTGGAAATTTATCGGGACGGTTTTTGTTATCAGCTGCATTTTGAAAAAGGCATCAATGTTGGCGGTTTAAAGAAGACACCGGTGAAAACCAAAAAAACTGGCACTAAAATTCATTGGCTGCCGGATTTAGAAGTTTTCACAGAAATCAGCATTCCGGATTCCTATTTCCGAGATGTACTGAAGCGACAGGCAGTTGTTAATCCGAATTTGCTGTTTCTTTATCGGCATCAGCAGGCGGATAATACTATGGAAGAAGCCAGATTTCTGTATGAAAACGGAATTGCAGATTATGTGCAGGAACTGGTAGGGGATACCGCCTTGACCAGTATTCAGACATGGGAATGTCAGCGAGAAGGAAGGGACAGGGAGGATAAGCCGGATTATAAAGTGAAGCTGTCTGTATCATTTACGTTTTCTAATCGTGTACAGCAGATTGAATATTACCACAATTCCAGCTTTCTGGAGCATGGCGGTTCACCAGAACGGGCGGTTAAACAGGCATTTGTTTCTCAGATTGACAGCTATTTGAAGCAAAATGGAAAGTATCTGAAAAATGAAAGCAAGCTGACGTTTGCTGATGTGGAAGACTGCCTGGTTCTGGTTTCCTCCAGTTTTTCTACACAGACTTCTTATGAGAATCAAACAAAAAAGGCAATTACAAATAAATTTATCTATGAAGCGATGACGGATTTCCTGAAACATCAGCTGGAGATTTATTTTATTGAAAATCCGGATGAAGCGGTAAAAATTGCAGAGCAGGTGCTGATCAATAAACGCAGCCGAGAAAATGCAGAGAAAACGCGGCTGAATATCAAGAAAAATCTGGCTGGCAACATTGATCTTGCCAATCGGGTGGAGAAGTTTGTGGACTGCCGCAGTAAGGATGTGTCTAGACGGGAACTCTATATCGTAGAGGGAGATTCTGCATTGGGTTCGGTTAAGATGGCACGGGATGCGGAGTTTCAGGCAGTGATTCCCGTGCGTGGGAAAATTTTGAATTGCCTGAAAGCAGATTATAATCGTATTTTTAAAAATGATATTATCACAGATATTATCAAACTGCTTGGCTGCGGTGTCGAAGTAAAGACGAAAGCCAACAAAGAACTTTCTCTGTTTAATTTGGATGGATTGCGATGGAATAAAATTGTCATTTGTACGGATGCCGATGTAGATGGCTTTCAGATTCGGACATTGATTTTGACGATGCTCTATCGGCTGACACCAACATTGATTGAAAATGGCTATGTCTATATTGCAGAATCTCCGCTGTTTGAGATTACAACGAAAAAGCGGACATATTTTGCCTACACGGAAAAAGAAAAGACAGAGATCTTGAAAAAAATCGGCAAAGAACCGGCAACGCTTCAGCGTTCAAAAGGTCTGGGTGAGAATGAAGCGGATATGATGGCTTTGACCACGATGAATCCAGAAACCAGACGATTGATTAGAGTGACACCGGCAGGGGTAGAGGAAACCGCAGCGATGTTTGATTTGCTGCTGGGAGATGATTTGCAGGGGAGAAAGCAGTTTATTGCGGAGTATGGTCATGCTTATTTAGAATTAGCGGATATCAGTTAATTTTCGATATCTAGTTAAAAAGGTAACATTAGATTTGTTCGATTATTTAAATTTATTTTATTATATTATTTTTTATTTTTAATATAAATAGATCGGACAATCTATTTATATATATTTAGAAGAATTGTGGTATTTTCTTCTGGATGTCATTAGAATCATGAAAGGAGGAGTTTATTGCTTTAAAGTATTTAAGTATTTTTTAACATCCATAAAGCATGGATGTTAAAAGCAGATCTGTTTTTGTGAAAAGATGAAAAAATTTTAAGGATGGGATAAAAATGTTAAGATTAAAAAGCCTGTTGGAAAAATCAGAAGGCTATGCCAGAAATGTAATTTGTTTTTTGATGACCATAATCATGGGATTTCTCTTTATAGAGAGTTTCATGCACACGATGGAATTGAGAAAGTCGGAGGAATCTTTTGAAGGAATTCATTATCACAGTGACAATTTTATTGTGAATGCCATTTGCATTTTTGTGGTTTTGCTGCTGCTTGCAGTGCTTATCCGCTACCTTGAGAAAATTCCAACCGCAATTCAAATGGGTGGACTTGCAGCCATTACGATTACCTTAGGCGTGATCTGGGTTATGTCCTCACAAAGTGTGCCAAGGGAAGACGCTATGCTCGTCACAAGAGCAGCAAGTGGTGCAGTCAAAAATGACTTTTCCTTTATGTCAGAGCGATATTTCAGCAATTATCATTATCAATTGGGGTTTGTTTTTTTCAGTGAAATCATTATGAGGATTTTTCATCGTGGGGATGAAAATATGCTGTATTTTGAAATCATCAATGTGGTGCTTCTTGCAGCAGCTTATATGGGAATTATACTAATACTTAGAAAAACATTTGAAAGCAAAAGAATACAAACAATTGCTGTTGTCACACTTTTGTTCTGTGTTCCGCCGATTTTGTATTCTGTTTTTACTTATGGGGTAATTCCAGGGATTACATTTTCTATTTATGCGGTTTTGTTTGAGATTCTTTATTTTCAAGGTGAGAAAAAAACCAGATACATATGGGCAATCCTTTCTGTTTTGTGTATTGGCATGGCAGTTATGATAAAATCCAATAATTATATTGTATTTGTTGCAATGATGATTCTGGCAGTTGTAAAACTCATTCGCAGACGTAAGCTGGCAGACTTATTATATATTGTTGTAGCAGCTTTGATTACGATAAATGTAAATACTGCGGTTTGTAAAATGTATGAAGCTAGAAGTAATGTGAAACTGGAAGGTGCAGTCCCTATGATCTCCTTTGCCGTGATGGGATTAAATTATCCCAATAATGTGGTGGGTTGTACGGCAGCAGGTTGGTATAATGGAGGTTATACGGTAGGGAATCATGAGGCAAATAATTTTATAACAGAAGATTCTGCAAAGGCCTCTATGGAGCAAATAAAGGAACGGGTCTCTTACTTTGCACATAATTATCAGGAAGCCAACGACTTTTTTTATGAAAAGAATATGTCACAGTGGAATGAACCAACCTATTCTAGTATATGGTTAAACATTGCAGGTTGGAGGTACAAGGACGCTGGAAAAATTGCAAATTATATTTGCGGAGATGGCATGAAAAAAGCAATGGAATATATGAATATTTATCAAATGATTGTCTTTTTGGGTGCCCTTGTAGGTGTCATATGTTGCTTTAAGAAGAAAAACATTTTCTGTTGTGCTTTGATTTTGATTGTATTGGGCGGTTTTCTATATCACATGGTATTTGAAGGAAAATCTCAATATATTCTGCCATATTTTATTCTTTTATGTGGCTTTTCTGCTGTGGGAATGGATTTTCTTTGCAATCAGATTACGGAACGAATCAAAAACAGGAAAAAAGAAGGAAAACAAATTGGAATTTTAAAAGGATAACATTTTGAACTGTATTCCTTAAAAAATAAATTCTAAACAATTTTTGCTGCGGCTCAGAGAGACATTCCTTTTTGTATTTACAATTTGTTGTTGCTCAAGAAAACAATTCTTTCTTGACAGAGCAGAAAAAGTCGGATATAATAAAATGTATATCTGGAGATATGGAACCGTTGTACTCCGGATACAATTCAGACAAAGGATGTTTTATAGCTATGTTATTGGACAAATATCTTCCTCGTATTGATTTTGAGAGTTATGAGGACTTTAAGCAGAATTACTCTATCAATGTGCCGGAAACTTTCAACTTCGGTTTTGATATCGTAGATGAGTGGGCAAAGCAGGAACCAGAGAAAAAAGCACTGGTTTGGTGTGATGATGATGGTGAGGAGCGGACATTTACTTTTACGGAAATCTCCCGTCTTTCCAATCAGGCAGCAAACTATTTCCGTCACCTCGGTGTGCGGAAGGGAACGGTTGTCATGTTGATTCTCCGTCGTCGCTGGGAATATTGGATTTGTGCGGTTGCACTGCATAAAATTGGTGCGATTTTGATTCCGGGTTCACTTCAGCTTTCTGCAAAGGATTTGATTTATCGGGGAACCAGTGCTGGTATTTATACGATGGTCTGTGTAGATGATGACTATGTAGTTGCACAGGTAGAAGCTGCACAAAAGGAAGTGCCAAGTATCCAGCATAAGGTTCTGGTTGCAGGAAAACGGGACGGCTGGCATGACTTTGCAGGGGAGATGGCACAGTTTTCCGATGTCTTTCCTCGTCCGACCGGTGAGGATGCTACCTATGCGAATGAAACTGCACTGGTTTATTTTACTTCCGGTACAACTGGTAATCCTAAAATGGTACAGCACAATCACACCCATCCGTTGGGTCATATTGTAACGGCAAAGTATTGGCAGCAGGTACAGGAAAATAAGCTGCATATGAGCGTTTCTGACTCCGGTTGGGGTAAGTTCGGCTGGGGAAAAATCTATGGACAGTGGATTTGCGGTGCTGTGATTTTTGCCTATGATATGAAAAAATTTGTTCCAACCCATTTACTGCAAAAGATGCAGGATTATAAGCTGACAACATTCTGTGCACCACCGACTATGTATCGGTTTATGTTGCAGGAAGATGTGGCAGCTTATGACTTGTCCAGTATTGAAAATTTTGCAACAGCTGGCGAGCCATTGAATCCAGAAGTATTTAATAAGTGGAAGGAACTGACTGGAAAAGAAATTCGAGAGGGATTCGGACAAACAGAAGGTACTGTCTTGATTGCAAACTTCCCTTGGATGACGCCAAAGCCCGGATCGACTGGTATGCCGTCTCCACTTTATGATATTCATTTGATTACCGATGATGGCAAAGAGGCAAAGCCGGGGGAACAAGGTTCTCTGACCATGCTACACCTGAAGGAATCCTATCCGGTTGGTCTGTTCACCGGTTATTATCAAAATCCAGAAATGACCAATGAAATTCTTGGTGATGGTACATATTGTTCACATGATGTATTTGATTTGGATGAGGATGGATACTTCTGGTTTGTGGGTAGAAATGATGATGTCATCAAGTGTTCCGGCTATCGAATCGGACCGTTTGAGGTAGAAAGTGCACTGGTTGCTCATCCAGCTGTTGTAGAATGTGCTGTTACAGCAGCACCTGATCCGATTCGTGGTAATGTAGTAAAGGCAACGATTGTATTGGCACGTGGCTATGAGCCGAGCGATGCTTTAACCAAGGAACTGCAAAATCATGTAAAGCATACCACTGCACCGTATAAGTATCCTCGTGTCATTGAATATGTAGACGAATTGCCGAAGACATTGGGCGGTAAGATTAAACGGGCAATGATTCGGAAGGAAAACTTTCAGAATACAGAAGATAAAAAGTAATTTGTGTATCTGAACAGGAGAGATGGGTTCGCTGCTTTTCAGCGAATTCATGTTGTATGCAATTTTCAAAGAAAACAGAAAGTTTTTCTTGTAATGGTGAAGATCATTTCTTGATTGGAAAAACATTTTAAAAAAACCGTACTGTAACATTTGCAGTACGGTTTTTCCTTTTTTGCACAAAAAATTTTCTACTTTTGTTGTAATATTTTACAATTTCAATCAGAAAACTGTTGAATTTTTTCTCTGTATTTGATAGAATGAAAGAGGATAAAAAGCGTAACTTCTTTGGGGAGGTGTTTTTATGTGGAATCAAGCGAAAGGGTTAATTTATTTGTTGTGTGCAGCGATTTGTTTTATGTTTCCAAGGTATAATGTAGTTTTTGCGGAAAGCAACACAATGGATGTGGAGATGTTTGTAGAAGTGGCATCCGCACAAATCAATCAGATGCGGATACAAAACGGGCTTGCCCCCATTTCCACTGCACCGCTCCTGCAAAAAATGTGTGGACAGCGTGCAGAAGAATTGGCAACCCTGTATGCTCACAGTCGACCAAATGGAAGCCCTTGGTATACGGTTTTAGGGGAATATGGAGTTGATATGAACTGCATGGCAGGAGAGAATATCGCAGCTGGCTATGATACACCAGAAAGTGTAGTAGAAGGCTGGATGAATTCGGAAGGACATCGGAGAAATATTTTGAACGAAAGCTATGATTATTTCGCAATTGGTGTATGTTATAAAGAAAATGACCCGGATTATTATTTTTACTATTGGGATTTGATTTTTCTTTCATCTGAAAACACATTTGAAAATGAGTATATACCAGATTTAAGTACTGTTACTCACATAGCAACAACGACGGAAACGACAACAGAAATGACAACAACAACGGAAACTACAACAGAAGCGACAACAACAATAGAAGCCACAACAGAAACAACAACAATGACGACAGAAACCACTGCTATAGAGGATAAAATAAACTATGGGGACTGCAATTTAGATGGAAAAGTAGATTTGCTTGATATGATTCTACTTCAAAAATATTTATCTGGGCAAATCGCATTGACAAGAACACAAATGACATGTGCAAATTGCAATCAGGTTGATGGTACAATTGCGGTAGATGATGCTGATGCAGAGGCATTGCTGCAATTTGTTGTAATATTAGTGGACACATTACCAATCCGGGCTGGATCATAATGGGGCAATCGGAAGAGCTGATAGCCATAACTGATCTCCTTTATAAAGGGGACAGCTTGATCCCAATCGCTGTTTCACAGATAAGACTGTCCATGAAACTTATGTTAACATGTAGAAAAAGGCATTTATTGTGAGGCATTTTGTAATGCTAATATTACAGAAAATTTCTGATCATGATAGGCTCCTCATTACCAATTTTGGAAATGGGGAGCCTGTTTTAGGGAAGTATTGCTTAATGTCCTCTGTGCTTTTCCTTTGCCTGTTTCTGTTCACGGCTTTTGACTTTACGCTCTTGTTTGTTCTGCTTCAAAGGTTACCTTGGTGACAGATAATTCTCCATCTCATGATTTCCTCTAAAGTTTTTTTCTGATAGAGAATGTTCTTTTATCCAGTTTTCTCTTGATAAGCAAGTAATGTGCTCTGTTCTAATATCTCCCATAAGTTTCCAAAATATATTCTGATTGGTGTGATGATAAGTGAAGCCACACTTTTCCTGTACTCGCTTGGATTTGTTGTTTCCGTCAAAATAGACGCACCATAGTTTTTCCAGATGTAAGTCTTCAAAACCATGTCGAATCAATTCCCGTACCGCTTCAGGGATGAGTCCTTTTCCCCAGAACGGCACGCCGATCCAGTATCCGATTTCTCCCTCTGTTTCCGGTAAATCAAGTGTACTTTTTGCTCCGATTGTAATGGCTACGCATCCGACTGCACGATTGTCCGCTTTTAAGCAAACGGCATATACTTCTTTTTCTGCAAAAACCGTCCTGATGATCTCAAGGCTGTTTTCTACACTCGTGTGTACAGGCCAGCCAGCACTTGGGCCAACATCAGGGTGACTGGCACACAGATATAAATCTTCTGCATCGCTATCCTGCCAAGAACGCAGGAATAGGCGTTCTGTTTCTAACTGCATTTGTTCCTCCTTATTCCACATCAAAAAATGTCAATTCCCGGTAAGGATTTTGTTGTATGTTACAGGCGATTTTTTCAGGAATAGAGTATTTTCCGCTTTGATAATCAATGTTTGCTTTTCTTGCCTGAGAAAGCTGATCTTTTCGTTTGATTTGATATAATTTTTTATCTTTGATAAAATGAGCTCCCGTCTGGTGAAACCGGAACGGGATATTTTTTTCGATACACTGCCGTCTTAAATCTAAAATCCAATCGTAGTTGCATGGTCTTGCAGAAGTACCGGATTCTCCGCCGACAGAAACTTCTTCAATGCTATCATATAGATAGGCAGAAATATCAATCTTTTCCAATATGGGTGCTACGATAATGGATTTATGCTTGATGGGGAGGGAGAGAAAGATTGGCAGTCTGTAATTGGCTCTGTCCTGATTTTCCACAGTGCATCCTATCAGGACGTTGTCATATCCAGTTCCCCAGTCATCCGGCAGACAGTCTGCCAGTCTATCAATTCGTTTGGTGAAAAAATAGAACCAGCAGTCGCTGCGAAGTTTCATCATGTTCCAGCAATCTGCACGCCATGCGTCAGCATCCGGCAGTAGGAAATCAGAGGTATACTGTCCTCTATTTCAATTTATACAAATAGAAGAATCAAAGCATTGAAAAT
>CAUDDP010000017.1 GCA_958448395.1 uncultured Oscillospiraceae bacterium
TTACTGCTTCTGTTTGTCATTGGAAATTTCACTTTTTACAACTGTAATACTAGTTTCAAGCCATACTTTTCTCGGAACATTTCAATTTTTCCTTTGCAGTACATTGCGATTTCATTCCAACTATCTGCTCCGGCTACTACTGCTATTATTGTAATCGCTATTACTTTTATCATTATATATTTTATTTCCCCTTGCTATCTTGTATCCTCTATTTCCTTAAAATACTCCGTCAAAACTGACATCTCCTTCCCTTTTAGTCAATTATAACATATTTCTTCATTTTTTTCATGCGGTAGCCCTGTCCCTAAAGTGGCAATGCATTGACAGAAAGTCAATTTCATGCTACAATAAGAAGAAATCACAAAACAGAGAAAGAAAGGTGGGACGATTGATATGGCAGGATCTGCAACACCGCCACCTCAGCAACCGAAAAAACGAGTATCCTATGTACAGGCAAAAAATCGTCGTGTAATGGCTGTTTTGCTGCTGGCATTTGTTATTTTCCTGTTCCGAAGAGGCTGCGTTGCCTGTGTTCGTTCTCATGATAAAAAAGAAAATCAAACTGCTGAAACTACCACAGCAGTCACGACAGAATCGACTTTCCAAGAAACAGTTGTGACCACTACAGCACCGCTGCAAACGGATGCAACAACGGTAACGACTACGGACGTGCCGCCGACAGAATATCTTATTCCCGGAGAAATACCATCCTCTTATTTGATAGAGGTAGACCCGATTTTACAGAATCCAGAGTTACCCACAGGCTGCGAAATTACGACCTTAACCATGCTTTTGCATGTGGTTGGTTTCGATGTGGACAAGGTGCAGCTGGCAGATGGTTACCTGACCTGTGAAAGTGAGGGAAAGGTAACGTTCAAGGAAGCATTTATCGGATCACCGTATGATGAGGCAGGTTATGGCTGCTATGCACCGGTTATTGTGGATACTGCAAGAAAATACCTGTCTGCTCAAAACAGTGGACGAATTGTAAAAGACTTGACAGGGGTGGATTTTGAAGATCTGCTGCGAGAGGTTGCCAGCAATCATCCGGTTGCTGTCTGGGCAAGCATCAATCTTGTGGATATCCAAGAAGTTTATGCCTATACTATTTATGATTATGTAGAAAGCACATCAAACGGTGGTACGACAGAACCGAAGGATTTGGATGTATATTGGCTGGAGAATGAACATGTCTTCCTGCTGAAGGGCTATGATCTGGATCGTGGGGTTGTTATCGTAAATGATTCGCTGAACGGCGAGATGGAGTACCCCATTGACCGTTTTAAAGAATGCTATGCACAGTGCTATCGGCAGGCAGTGATTATTTATTAAAAGATAGGGAGCATGGAAACGATGAAGCTGATCATACAAATCCCCTGCTACAATGAGGCAGAGACACTGGCCCTGGCAGTGCATGACCTGCCCAAGCAGATTGATGGAATTGATACCATTGAATACCTGATTATCAATGACGGCAGTACAGATGGTACAGTGGAAGCGGCAAGAGCACTGGGGGTACACCATATTGTGTCCTTCCGCCAAAACAAAGGGCTTGCAAGGGGCTTTCTGGCAGGGTTGGATGCCGGGTTGCGTCTAGGGGCGGATATTATTGTCAATACAGATGCGGACAACCAGTACTGTGGAGCAGATATTGCCAAACTGGTCAAGCCGATTCTGGATAAGAAAGCAGATATGGTGATTGGAGAGCGTCCGATTGATCAGACGGAACATTTTTCGTGGCAGAAAAAGAAGTTTCAGCATCTGGGCAGTTGGGTAGTACGAGTGGCATCGCATACGGACGTACCCGATGCACCGAGCGGATTCCGTGCCTATTCGAGAGAGGCTGCTATGCGGCTGAACGTGGTGAATGAGTACACCTACACATTGGAAACCATCATTCAGGCAGGGCAGAGCAAAATGGCGATTGCATCCGTGCCAATTCGCACGAACCCGGAGACCCGTCCGTCCCGATTGTTTTCGAGTATGTGGCGATATATGAAGCGGTCAGCGTCTGTTATCACCCGTTCCTTTGTGATGTACAAGCCACTGAAGTTTTTCGGTACGCTGGGAGCAGTGATTTTCACGCTGGGCGTACTGCTGGGCATTCGGTTTCTGGTTTACCTTGCAATCGGTGAGGGTGGTGGCCATGTACAGTCTTTGATTTTGACAGCCGTGCTGCTGATGATTGGTTTCCAGACAATTATTATGGGGCTGTTAGGAGATACGGTAGCAGCCAACCGAAAGATTTTAGAAGATGTACAGTATCATGTGCGAAAGATGGACTATGACGGACATCCGGAAACGGAATTGCCGGATGATAAAGCCGAGTGAATCGTTACATTGTTTCATGTGAAACAAAGAGAGAAAAGCCTGAGAACTTTTTGGGGTTCTCAGGCTTTTTGTTGGAGATTCTTTCTTGTGGGAATCAGGATTTTAATCCATATCGACTGCAAAACTTGCCTTGCTGAAATCTTTCCTTTTCAAATCGGCATCTGCAATCAGCCAATAAAGATTCCACAGGCACCCTTCGCTGTAGTCATATTGCAGCAGCAGATGTGTGTGCTTGTCGATAAAAGGACGATTTCCACCTGTTGGGTAGCCAAACAGCTTATCAGCAGTGCAGCTGAGATTGTCAATATCGTAATCGGGAGCAAGTTCAGACAACGTGTCAAATGCTTCCCTGTCAAGAATATAGCCTAAGCTTTCATAGTCTATCTCTTTGCCGAAGTGTACAGGCATTTCCTCAAATGTTTCCGTGAAGTATTTGGAATAATAGGGGAGGGGTGGTTTTGTTCGTTTCAGACGGGAAATATCTCCGTCATACCATATGACCTTTTGAAAATCTGCATGATCCGGATCATCTGCGATGCCTTCATAAAAGCGGTTTTTCATATGGATGGGTGAAATCTCACCACTCCAGAAAAAATATAACATTCCCGTGTGTGGCAAAAGGTTTTCTGTATCATATGCAGCAAGATCAGCGAGGTGGATTTGTAGGACAAGCTGCATGGCACATGCCTCGTATCGTTCTTTTTGATCTCCTCTAATACCTGTATAGCCTGACATGGTAGGGTATGGAATTTCGGGAGGGAGATCAGGATAACCGCCGTATTTGCTTTTTCCGACGGGAATATCCGTCATTTCTTTATCGGAATATATTCTGATGCTGTTTCGGCGATAGTCTTTGACTTGATTCGCAAAGTCAGTTTGTCCTATTTCTATGAGGTATTCGACGAAGTCCTTTTCCATTTTTCCCTCCTATGGAAGTCTACTGTTTTTTATTGGTTACATTTACTCGATTTTTGAGAAGAAATAAAATTCATTTTATTTGTTGCTATTTACCAATTGCAGAATGATTATTATTCAAATAATCTCAATCATTCAGCCAATCATCCTTGTAATTCGGGTGTTTTTTTAAACATACAACATTCGCATCATAGGTAGAATGGCCTGCATATTTAAAGCTTTCAAGTTCAGGCAATTCATTAACAAAATATAAATTTTCAAATTTGCTATAGGATATATCTAACGAACGAAGCTGTTTCAATTGTTTGACAATGTTTGGATCAATCGATGATACAGATGTATTACTTATTTCCAAAGATGTGAGTTGATCCCAATTCACCATGTTTTCATCAATAGACGTTATTTCTTGACCGGAAACAGCAAGGCTATCCAATTTCTTTAATCTCTTCAGATTTGGTATCTTATCCAAGTTTATAAATTTTATGGACAATGACTGCAATTCATCGAATCGTTCATCACTCTCCAATAATTCTATATCCTCAATGCCAAACCATACACCACCGCCTATATTTCCGATGATACTAAGGTTTACCAAATTTTCAATGTCACCAAGCTGATCAATGGATCCTATATGAGAGTCAACAATTTCCACTGTCTTCAATTTTTTTAACTTTGTTAACTCTGAAAAGAATTTTTGTGCGTCATCCTCTGATCCTATCCCTACAAGTTTTATCGCCTCAAGGTTAACTAACTTTTCCAGCAAATCATAATCCATGCTCAAAAGAGAAACATTGTCGCTTGGATTACATGTTAATTCGTAAATATCTTTGTAATTCATATGTAATTGTTCAATGCAATCATTTATAGACACTTTATCCCATTGATTTTCCGGAGACATATTATTTTCAGAACTGCAACCGCAAAGCAAACCACAGCTTATAATTGCAATTAGGGATGATTTTATTATTTTAAATTTAAAGTACTTAACAATCATATGGCTATGTCCTTATTTTAATTTTTAAAAAAGTAATAAAATCCGAAGCCGAAATCTAAGAAGTGATTTTGCTTTATCAGTTTCGGTTCTTGTGCCGTTACATTGCTGCCATGATAGAGTACCATTGCTGGCATCAGCTCCTTTTTGCAACAAAAATAAAAATTTAAAATAGGGTTCTTTCATCTTAAAAACATCCATCCAATTACAGCAAGATACTTGTCAGAACGATTGCTTTTTTGTTGGTAAGTCTTATTTTTCTGCCGCAGTCGATGCCAGCATGAGCTTAATCCGGTTTTCCTGATTGACCTTGGTCGCACCGGGGTCATAGTCAATGGCAACAATATTGGCATCTGGATACGCCTGTTTAATCGTTCGTGACATACCCTTTGCCACAATATGATTCGGCAGACAGCCGAATGGCTGCGTACAGATGATATTTTTGATACCATGTTCCACGAGTACTGCCATCTCTGCGGTAATCATCCAGCCTTCTCCCATACAGATACCCTGATTGGTATACTTGTCTGCCGCTTTCCGCAGTTCTTCAAAGTCATGCATCGGCGTAAAGACACCGTGTTCTTCCATGCAGCGAATGGTTTCCATCTGCTTGCCGTGCAGGAACTTATAGCCAATGCCGAACAGCGTGGTGTGCAGATTGCGGTATTGATACAGCTTTGCATTGTTTTCCGAGTTGGCAGCACAGTATAATACAAACGACATCAATGTAGGTACAACCGGTTCACAGCCCTCTTGCAACAGGAAATCCTCCAGATGGTTGTTGGCAAGCGGGGAGTACTTGACATAGATTTCGCCAATGATGCCTACCTTCATTTTTGGTTTCTGACTGCGGGGGATAGCTGCAAAATCCTCCAGCATAGCAAGATACCACTTCTTTGTATTGCGGTATTTGTTGGTTCGGAACAGTTTGTCAAGTTTTTCCTGCCATTGCTCCAGTACCTGTTGGGATTCTCCCTCATTTAACTCATAGGGGCGGCATTGATTGTACAGTGTCATGAGCAGATCTGCATACAGAACACCATACACCAGCTTGATGCAGAGTGGCAACGTCAGCTGAAAGCCGCTTGCCTTTTCCAGACCGGCGAAATTCAGGGAGATGACAGGTACTTGCGGAAAATGCTGTGCCATACATTTTCGGAGTAGGTGAATATAGTTTGAGGCACGGCATCCGCCGCCGGTCTGTGTGATGAGTAAGGCTGTTTTGTCAGGGTCGTATTTGCCGCTTTTGAGTGCTTCCATAAACTGTCCGACTACAAGCAGTGCCGGATAGCAGGTGTCGTTGTGGACGTTTTTCAGTCCCTCTTCCACAACCGTACGGGAGGTAGACTCCAGCAGTTCCATGTGGTAGCCGTATTGTTCAAAAATAGAGATTAAAAGCCGAAAGTGAATCGGCAGCATGTTGGGAACTAATATGGTATGCGTTTTCCGCATCTCTGGTGTAAATTGCTGATCGTTCATAGACAACTCCTATTAGAAACGGCGAATGAAAATGCTATCAATAGTTTCTCCGCCGAACGAAAATTTCGTTGAAAATGTCCCAAAGGGACAAAAGGGAAGGGGAAATGCCCCTTATTTTTTGCGAAGCAAAAATGAAACGCAGCCCCTTTGTTTTTCCTCATATCTTATACGGAAACCGGTTCTTTCTCTTCTTTTACCATCGGTTCTTCTGTTTGTGATTTTGGCACATCTGCACCAATTGCCGCCTTCAAACTCCGCAGTCGAATCTTTGCAGCTCCTAAATTGCTGATTTCGTCAATTTTCAGCTGTGTATACAGTTTTCCGTTCTGCTCCAAAATCCGCCGTACCTCATCGGTGGTAATGGCATCAATGCCGCAGCCGAATGATACCAGCTGCACCAATTGAAAATCGGGCTGTGTTGTCACATATTGTGCGGCACGGTACATTCTGGAGTGATATGTCCACTGGTTCAATGCCTGTAATTCCGGTGTCTGTGCCAGTTCGGCAATGCTGTCTTCTGTAATCACCGCCATGCCCAAACTGCTGATGAGTTTGTGAATGCCGTGGTTGATCTCCGGATCAATGTGATACGGTCTGCCAGCCAGTACAATAATGGTTTTTCCAGCAGCCCGTGCCTGTCGAACAATTTCCTGTGCTGTCTGTGCAATTTGTGTATGATAGGTTTCCAATGCTGCAAAGCCCTGCTCCAACGCAGCTGCAATTTCCTTTTTTGTTGCATAGTCGGAGAGACAGGCATGTAATACGGTCACCACATGTTTCCGGCGGTTCAGATCCAAAAACGGATGTAAGAAATTCTGTTCATTTAGTTTTTCATTATTCGCCAGTAGCAGTTCAGGATAGTAGGCAACAACTGGACAATTAAAGTGATTGTCGGAATCTCCCTCATCTATGTTGTAGGTCATGCAAGGATAGAAAATAAAGTCCACGTTCTGTTCCAGCAGACTTTCCATGTGTCCGTGTGCCAGTTTTGCCGGATAGCAAACCGTATCAGACGGAATGGTACTCTGCCCCTTGTAATAGGTTTTTCGGGTGCTCTCTTCGGAGAGCTTTACAGCAAAGCCCAGTTTGGTAAAGAACGTATACCACAGTGGCAGCTGGTCGTAGTAGTGTAGTGCCATTGGCAGTCCAACCGTTGCCTTAGGCTGTTCCGGCTGGCGGTCTGTTAGGGCACGTAAGGTTTCATATTTCCAGTCCATCAGATTCGGAATTTGTTCTTTTTTAGAAATCCCTGCACCCCGTTCACAGCGGTTTCCGGCAATGAATCGCTTGCCGTTGGAGAACCGCAGGATTTGTAAATTACAGTGTGCGGTACAACCGTTGCAGATGGTATTCTGGGTGCGATAGGTCAGGGTGTGCAGATCCATCAGGGAGAGCAGAGAACTCTTGCCGCTGGTATGTTCCTTTGCATAAATCGCAGCACCGAATGCACCCATTAGACCGGAAATTGCCGGACGGATGACCTCTCGCCCCAACTCCCGTTCAAAGCATCGCAGAACGGCATCATTGAGGAAAGTACCACCCTGTACCACAATGTGTTTCCCTAGTTCTTCCGGTGAACGGGCACGGATGACTTTATAAATGGCATTCTTAACAATAGAACCGGACAGTCCGGCAGAAATATCTGCAACCGTTGCTCCGTCTTTCTGTGCCTGCTTCACACTGCTGTTCATGAAAACGGTGCAGCGAGAACCAAGGTCTACAGGTCGTTCTGCAAATAAGCCGAGTTTTGCAAATTCTGCGACATCGTAGCCCAGTGCATTGGCAAATGCCTGAATGAACGAGCCGCATCCGGAAGAGCAGGCTTCGTTCAGCATAATGCTGTCGATGGCATGATTTTTAATTTGGAAGCATTTAATATCCTGTCCGCCGATGTCAATGATAAAGTCCACATCTGGACAGAAAAATTCTGCTGCCCGAAAATGTGCCACGGTTTCAACAATGCCGAAATCAATCCCCAGACCAGCTTTCAGCATTTCCTCACCATAACCGGTGACGGCACTGCCGCAGATTTCCAGATTCGGGTGCTTTTTCTGATAGAGGGTTTCCAGTGCACGCTTGACGCATTCGAGAGGCTGCCCCTTATTGGTTTCGTAGAACGAATAGAGCAGCGTGTTGTCTTCGCCGATGAGGGCCACTTTTGTGGTTGTGGAACCGGCATCCACACCAAGATAGGCTTTCCCTTGATAGGTGTGCAGGTCACCGTGCGGAACATCGTTTTTGGCATGTCGCTCCCGAAACCGGTCGTATTCCTCCTGATAGCTGAACAGCGGCTTGTCAGCAATGACGGTGTGATTGGTTTCTGCTGTTTCGATTTGCTTTAGGAGTGCTTCGCCGGTGAGTGGTTTATCACAGCTGTTTTCCGCAGCGAGGGCACAGCCATAGGCAACGAAGGTTCTGCCGTCTACCGGAAAGATGGCATGGTCTGCATCTAAGTGCAGGGTCTGCATAAATGTATTGCGAAGTCCCTGTAGGAACGAGAGCGGACCGCCGAGGAAGAGGACATGCCCTTCGATTTTGCGTCCCTGTGCCAGACCAGAAACGGTTTGATCCACCACTGCCTGATAGATGCTGGCAGCCACATTTTCTCGTTTTGCCCCCTGATTCAGCAGTGGCTGAATATCGGATTTTGCAAATACACCGCAGCGTGCAGCGATGGGGTAGGTACGGTCTGCTTTCAGTGCCATGCGGTCAAGTTCGTCGACGGATACATCCAGCAGCGTTGCCATCTGGTCAATAAAGGCACCCGTACCACCGGCACAGGAACCGTTCATTCTCTGTTCGACACCGCCGGTCAGGAAAATCATTTTTGCATCTTCACCGCCGAGTTCGATGACAGCATCCACCTGCGGATAACGTTCTTTAACGGCGAGGAAGGCAGCATGAACTTCCTGTACAAAGGGGATTTTTGCGGCGGTTGCCAGTCCCAGACCAGCTGAACCGGTCATATGGACAGAAAACAGTGTTGCCGGATGCTTTTGGATGATGGTTTGGAGCTGTTCTGCAACGGCTTCCTTGACTTTGGAGAAATGCCGCTGGTAGGTACTGTGCAGGACGTGATGTTCTGCATTTAAGATGACGGTTTTGACGGTGGTAGAACCAACGTCAATGCCGAGGGTATAAGCAGCTTTCTGCTGCAATTTGATTTCACTCACAAAAAATCTCCTTTCATGGGGCATCTCCACTGGCACAGTGAAATGCCCTAAGAGAACACAGACAAACAAAATCCACTGACGCATACACAATGGCGTTTCTTCTGATGGATTATCGTCTGTTTTTTAATACTGTATCAAAGGTTGCATCTGCATTTCGTTTGCTTTCAAGAGCCAATCCGCTATCTGTATGCATAACCGTGAAGGAATCTTTCTGTTCTGAAAAAGCAGCGATACGCCGCTGTAACAAATCGGATGCTGCCAGCTTTTGAAAGGGAATCACAAATTTTTCTCGCATATATATGACAAGCTGTTCAAATTTCTGTGTATCTATTTCGGATAAGTTTACGATACTGCGATACTGGATACAGGGTTTGGCGTTGTGCGGTTGATTTATGTTATCATAACAAATGCGTTTGCTTTTGCCGAAGGGAAACTTTAGAATGATGCATTGCTTTTCTTTGGCTTCTTCGCTTTCCTCTGTTAAATCGTAAGAGATAATATCTTTACCACGCCGATCCGGCAGCATCTGTGCTGGGTTTGTTACAAAAATATAGGGACAGATTTCAAAGCAAACATATTTTCCAGCAACATTGGAATGCGAACTGGCAAACAGTATTTGCAGTTTACAGTCTTTCTGCTTACCGGTCAGCTTTGGCACAGAACGTGCATAGCGAAACCCTTCCTTTCCAAAAACATCTGCAAGGTCATCACAGACCGCAAGAAACAGCGGTCTGGATGTATGTTTCCATGCTTCATACTTCATACCGTATCCTTTTCTGCATTTACAATCACCCTTGGCACTCGTTTGGAAATGCCGCAGACCACCTCATATCCAATCGTTCCATAGAGTGCTGCCAGTTCGTCAGCTGTAATGGATGTATTGCCTTCTGTGCCAAACATCGTTACCTCATCGCCCGGCTGTACCGGCTCTTTCACCGCGGAAATATCCAGCATGAGCTGATCCATGCAGACCCGTCCGACAATCGGGCAGGCAACCCCATGTACCAATGCATAGGCTTTATTAGACAGCAGTCGTGCATAGCCGTCTGCATACCCGATGGTCACAGTGGCGATCCGGCTGGTGTGGGGAATCACATAGGTTCTGCCATAGCTAATACAGTCCCCTTTTTCCGCTTCTTTGATATGTGAAATGACGGATTTCAGCGTCATCACCGGTTTCAGCGGCAGCGGAACCGGAACGGGATAATTCGGCAGCAGACCATATAAAATGATGCCGACTCTTGCCAGCGTGCAGCGTGGATTTGGGCGGTAGACGGTTGCAGCACTGTTCATAAAGTGTAAATGAGGCAGTTTGTGACCGCTGTCTGCAAGCAGGTCATAAACGGTCAGAATGCGGTTTTCCTGTTCATCCGTATAGGCGGTATTGTCTGCATCATTTGGGCAGTCTGCTACAGCGAAATGGGTGTACAGTCCTTCTATTTTCAGCTGTGGCAGGGAGAACAATGGCAGGATTTCCTCCACACACGCCTGTGGGTCATTGCTTCGGAACCCAATTCGTCCCATACCGGTATCCAGCTTGATATGACAGCGAACCGGTTCTGTTCCAGCATGGGCAGCCAGTGCATTGGCATATTCTGCGGACATCACGCCTTGTATAATGTTGTGTGCAGTCAGTTCTTTTGCCAGCTCCGGTGGGGTATAGCCCAGAATAAAGATTTCACTGTCCGTACAATACTGCCGTACTGCCAGTGCCTCTTCCAGATTGGAGACAGCAAACCAGCGAATGCCCATCTGATGCAGGGCGGTGCAGATTCCCGCATCCCCGTGCCCATAGGCATCTGCCTTGACAACTGCCATAAAGTCGGTGTGTTCCGGTAACATTTCTTGAATACAGCGGACGTTATGTTCCAGGGCAGACAGGTCAATTTCTGCCCAGGCACGGTGTAATACGGATGATTGTTTCATGTTGATTCCTTCTTTCAGCACAAAATTTGTGCAATTTCCAAAAAATCTCTTGTTCTTTTGTCCAAAACCGAGTATAATGAGAGATGAACATTTTTATTTCTTTCTTATTGTACCATAGAATGTGCAATCTGTCTACACGCAGGAATTGCCATCTTTTAAAAATACAGGATTCCATCAGACAGGGGGATTTCTTTTGCAGCCAGTTGAATGTATTTTGACAGACGGGTATCCGCAGGATACCGCTTTTTTACAATATCCAGGGCAGACTGCCTGTTTCAGTGGTCACCGACCGAATGCGTTTCCAGAGAAAACGATGCTCGGATGTGCAACAATTGATTTATTGAAAACGTTGATTGCCGGCTGTATTGAACTGGCATTGCAGGATGGGTTTCGTTATTTTCTGGATGGCTTAGCGGAGGGCGTAGACCTTTGGGCAGCAGAGTATTTGCTTTATCGAAAGCAGCATGGGCGTGTGCCGATGCATTTGATTGCAGTGGAACCCTGTCTGCATTATCTGGAAAGCCGCCGGAGCGGCAAAAAAGAAATGATGCAATATGTGGAATATGCAGATGCCTTGGTGACGATTCCATTTCAGGGCAAATACAGTTTTTTGCGGCGGAATGATTATATGTTAGAACACAGCCGGCGTTTGATTTGTATGATTTGCAAGCAGGATGGCGGCACGGCATATACATTGAAACAGGCTGTGAAAGACCGGAAAGAGATTCACTGTATGGATATTGGCGATCAAAACTTGCTGTTTCAATTTGCCCTGTATTTTCTGGTAAAGGAGTGGGAGGTGCCGCATACCACTGCGGAACGATACGCATATTGTCAGATGCATCCGGAGATGGTAGCGTTTTGTTCTTCCCTTTTGAAAGGGTATGCAGGGGGCATGTAAAAATAGAATGCATGTTGTTATCATATCATAAAGTGGAAGAAATTGCAAACGGCAATGGGAAACAACATGCAAATCCATTTTCAAATGATGGAGTAGATTGCTCCGCCGAACGGCGACTATGGTCAAGCTGATTCAGCTTGGCAGGGGTGCAGGGGGCGGCAGCCACCGCACTGTTTTCACGATATACTGTTGTTCTATTTAGAAAAATAACAAAATCACTGCTCCCGCTGTCCGCCCTCTAAAATAACAAAACGATACAAGATGCAGAAATTTAGAGTAATTTGGCTGCAAATTTGGACACCGAAACAGGGTGGACAGCGGACACAGGCAGAGAGCGAAGCGAATCTGCCGGCACCGTTTGTGATTGGCAGCGGTAGAATGCATTCTCATCGAACTCATATTTAGAAAAATAACAAATAAACAAAAAACCGCATGTCTCAACAACATGCGGTTTGTGACAAAATTGTCCGTTTCCGGAAAAACGTGCCTTAGTTAGAAGCGTTGAGCTTCTTTGCCAGCTGAGACTTCTTTCTGGCAGCTGCATTTTTGTGCAGCAGACCCTTTGCACAAGCCTGATCCACTTTCTTAATAGCAACCCGGATAGCTGCTTCCTTGTCCGCAGCGTTCTGGGTGCAAGCCAGATCAGCCTTCTTAATCATGGTTTTCAGGTTAGACTTTCTTGCCTTGTTGGCAGCAGCCTTTGTAGCATTGACACGAACTCTCTTCTTAGCGGATTTAATATTTGGCATAACTTGTTACCTCCTGCTGTAACTTCAAAATTTTCTGCATATGCGAGTTGGTTTGTCAGCGAAAAGCGGAAGTGACACGGTACCGCTTTCTTGCAAATGGAACGACCATATGCGGATGCCATCGGGTTTTATGACATCATGACTAACTTTAATTATAACACAGCTTGTTATAAAATGCAATTGCAGATTTTGAAAAAAATTGACGAAAATACAGCGTGGAAAGATAGCAGATTGCACAAATTATTGCAGTTGCTGTTTGGTAATGCCTTGCACACCAGCACGGAGCAGGTTCAGAGAAAGGGCAGCCATATGCTGAGCGGTCTGTTTGCAATTATTTTGCAGCCAGATATCCACCATGCCGATGCAGCCGGAGAGGAAAAAGCTTGTGACATATTCTAAATCCTGTGCATCCAGCTCCTCTTCATTGGAGATCATGCGAAGGGTTTTGATACCGTTTTCGGCAATCAGTTTTTCCAGCTTTCGTACAAAAGCAATATCACCATTTGGGCTCATCAGTGCACGGCAGAGCGGTTGATTTTCAGATAAAATGATAAAGAACTGTTCCAGTCTTTTGGAAAAATCCTGTAGGGTATGTTCTGTTTGATTGGTGTCAATGATAGAGAGAAACTGTTCCATCAGGTTGTTTTCGGTCTGTTCCAGCAGGTCATAAATATCTGTATAGTGCAGGTAGAACGTGGAACGATTGATATCTACCAAATCAGCAAGTTCCCGTACGGAAATGTCCTTGACGGGTTTTTGCTGCATAAGCTGTACAAAGCCGGTGAGAATCATGGTTCGGGTTCGACGGACACGGCGTTCCTGTCTGGAAGGGGCAGTGGGAATGGTTTGTTGCATAGGAGATGCCTTCTTTCTGCTGCATAGGGCAGCAATTTTAATCAATGTATCTATGGATAGGGGTACGGAAATCCATTTTCAAATGATAGAGTGAATTCTCTGCCGAATGGCAATTGCGGTCAAGCTGTCCCCTGCAAAACGCTGCAATTAGAGCTTTGGCAATGGAATGAAGAACAAGCTGCCGCTGTCCGCTTTCTAAAATAACAAAAAATATACGGAATACAGAAATTTAGAGGAATAAGACTGTAAATTTGTAAAACATACAACGGCGGACAGCGGACACAGGCAGACAGCGAAGCGAATCTGCCGGCGGAGGTGAGACCGGTATCCATGAGAGGAAATACAGAAATGGATTTCCATGGGGTAGGGGATGTCTCTTATTTCAAATCATAACAAAAGAAAACGTAGTTGTCAACCCGTAAAATGCCCCATTTTTTGTTTGCATATGGCAGCAGGCGGTAATTGTTACCGCCTGCTGTTTTTCTCTGTTTCCGATTCTTATTGAGAAACAGCTTCTTTTTTTCTGGAAACTGCCTTGGTTCTTGTTTCTTCCGGCAGGCTAGCTTGTGTTTGATCGTGTTTCCACTTCCGTTTATAAGCAGGAACCATCAGCAGCGTGAAGAGAACGGTCAGTGCAATCATGACAACATATGTGCTCGTGATGTCACTGTTAGTTGCAATTGTGCTGCGGAATCCCTCTACTGTATAGGTGAACGGCATGAATGGCTTGATCATCTGGAAAAATTTCGCTGACAGTTCAGAAGGATAGGTGCCGGCACAGCCGCTGAGCTGAAGCACCATGAACACCAATAGAATAAAGCTGCCAATTTTTCCACAGTACATATTCAGGCAGAAGATAATTGCCATATATGCCATAGAGGAAACACCAGCTACCAGAATGGTTTGCAGGACATCCTGTGGTGCAAAGCCGTTGAACAGATGCAGGAAGAAAACCATGCCGATTGCCTGTGCCCACGCAACTAACAGCAGAACCGGTAGTTTTCTGCCCCATGCATGGAGGGCATTCTTGCCCTTGAGCGGCGTTTCATATGGGTTAAACATGATGCAGTAAGCGAGACAGGCAACCCAAAGCCCCACTGCCATCATGTATGCAGCCATGGCGTGCCCGTTGTTCTCCACATGGCTTGCATAGGTTTCTTCTGCGTCTACTGGAGAAGCAAACATTTCATAGGTTGCATCGGTGCTGTTGAGATCGTTGACTTCTGTGGCACCATTCTGCAACGCTGTCCAAAGGGTAGCAGAACCGTCTGTCAGTGTGACCAAACCATCTTTCAATGTGGCAGAACCATCGGCGAGCTGTACCGCTCCGTCCTGCAATGCAGCCGCTCCATCCTGTAATGCCCTTGCACCGGAGAGCAGGGTATCATTTTGTGCGGTCAGCTGTCCGGTGCCGTCGGAAAGTGTCTCAGCCCCATTTTGCAGTTGGCTGACAGCAATGGTTAACGTTGGCATTTTCTCTACCAGTGTGGAAATGCCGCCTTGCAACGTTGCTGCACCAATCTGTAAGCTGCTGCTGTTGCTGTGCAGGGTACTTAAACCGTCTGACAAGGCACTGGCACCGGCAGCAGCGGTTTGCATGCCATTTGCCAGGTCGGAAGAACCATCGGACAGAGAAACTGTGCCATTTGTCAGGGCAGCAGCACCTGGAAGGAGCTGGTCATCGACAGCACTTTGTACGGCTTGTAACCCGTCGGACAGGGAGGCAATTGCCTGATCTGCTGCTGGCAGAGCTTGATTGGCACCATCTGCTAACTGATTGACCGCATCCGGCAGCTGTGCAGACGGCTCCAATGCCGTTGCCAGTGCTGTTACATCTGTTTGCAGCTGCGTTGCCGCAGTGGAAAGACTGCTCATAGGCTCTGCAAAACAGCCAAGTAGTTCCTGCTGACTGGCAGCGTCCATATTTTGAAAGGCTTCTGTATTCAGAATCGCTTCCTGTGCGGATTGCAGGGAAGCGAGACCGCTGCCCAATGTCTGTAAATCACCAGCAACCGCCTGCATCGCTTCTGTAGTTGCCGTGCCGCTGTTGGAGACGGATGTTTTCAGTGTATCTATTCCCGTTTGTAACTGTGTCAGACCGGCACGCAGCGTTTGCATTTGTGCAGCAGTTTCTTCATTGCAGCTTGCGGAAAGGGAACTGGACAGCTGCGACAGCCCATCTTCCAGTTGTTTGCTGCCATAGTAAAGCTGCAATGCTCCATCCTGCAAATCTTGTGAACCGGCGGAAAGCTGCTGGCTGCCGTCTGAGAGGGTTTGTGCACCATCATAGGCACTGGCAACGCCTGCGGTGTAGGTATCAACCCCGTCCTGTAATTGGGATGCACCGTCTTGCAGTTGTCCGGCACCATCTGTCAGCGGAGAAACGCCATCCTGTAACTGTTTCATACCGTCTTCGAGCTGTTTTGCACCGTCATCGACCTGTGTAACCCCATCTGTATAGGCGGTTAATCCATCGGAGAGTGTCCCGAAGCCCTCTTCTAAGGTCAGTGTACTTTCTGCAAGAAGCTTTAAGTTATCGCTTAATGTCACACTGCCGTCTTTTAGTTTCACAGCACCGTCCTGAATTTCCTTTGCACCATCTGCGGCATCCTGCATCCCGTCTCCCATCGTACCGATTTGATCAAACAGGGTTTCGGTGTAGGCCTCTGTAATGGCATTGGAAATCTCCCCCTTGAGCTTCTGCATGGCAGTTTCGCTCATTTTCGAGGCAATGTAGTTGGTACCCGGATTCGTTTCATAGTAGAGGTTGACGTTTCTCGGCGTATCATCCAATACCGTTGCTGCATTGGCGGATGTGTTTTCTGGAATTGTAATTGCCATGTAATAGGTTCCGTTCTCCAGACCATCCTGTGCAGTTTTGGCATCGACAAAGGAGAAATTCAGACTGTCGTTGTCTTTTAGGTTTTCCATTAAATCGTCGCCAATGGAGAGTGTCTGATCCTGAAAGGTGACGGATTGATCCTGATTCACCACAGCGACTGGCAATTGATCGACATTGCCGTAGGGATCCCACATGGAGCCGAGAAATAATGTCGTATAAATGGTTGGAATCAATACGATGCATACAGTTGCAATCGCATTGAAGTGCCGTTTTAGAAAAGACGGCTTTTTTTCTTCTTTTTCTGCATGTTGCATACAATTTCCTTCCTTTCTCTGAAAAAAGGACAACCGTCTA
Source organism: uncultured Oscillospiraceae bacterium (assembly GCA_958448395.1). Taxonomy (GTDB): domain Bacteria; phylum Bacillota; class Clostridia; order Oscillospirales; family Ruminococcaceae; genus Ruminococcus_C. The sequence continues at coordinate 16,517 of CAUDDP010000017.1, forward strand.
ATAATAGACTTTTGTTGCCTCACTGCCATTATTATAGGCAGTTGTTGATTAAAAGTCAACCGTTGATTTTAATCTAATTGACGAATATACAACATCAATTGCGTTCTTTGTTTGATAACACAACAAAATAGAAGAAAATTGATGAATAGGATGCTGGAAATATATAATATTATTTTTTCATAATAGGGGATATATTTGGTTATTTTTCTGAAAAAGAAAAACCGCAGGCGAGAGCATCTCATGCTTCACCTGCGGAAATGGTATGATGCAGTATATGCCAACCGCATTTCTGCATCGTGTATATGAATTAAAATAAACTGCATACCCCATGTATCATCGCACAAAGTCCCAAACCACATAGCGTTGGCAGCAGCATTGCCAGCCCCGTCCATTTCCAGCTGTGCGTTTCTTTCCGGATGGTCAGGCACGTAGTGGAACACGGAAAGTGAAACAGCATCAACAGCAGCATACAAACGGCTGTCTGCATGCTCCAGCCATTTGCCAGCAAAATCGTGTGCAGCTGCGTGAGGTCACTGATTTCAGTCAGCGTTCCCTCTGCTGCATAAATCATCAGCACAATCGGCAGCACGATTTCATTTGCTGGGAAGCCAAGTACAAATGCCAGCAGGATTGCACCATCTAATCCAAAGACTGCCCCGACTGGCTGGAGCTGTTCTGCCAACCAGCAAAGCACACTTTGCCCGTCTGCCAGATGCCAGTTTGCCAATGCCCAAAGCAGCATACCAGCTGGAGCGGCAACCACACAGGCTCTTCCTAGAACAAATAGGGTGCGGTCAAGAATAGAACGTACCAGCACCCGTCCGATTTGCGGCTTTCGGTATGGCGGCAATTCCAAAGTAAACGAGGAGGGGATTCCTTTTAATAAGGTACTGGAAAGAATGCGGGAGAGCAGTAAGGTCATACCAGTTCCCAATACCAGCAGCAGCAACACCCCTGTAGCGGCTGCCAGTGAACTCCCCCAGCGGAAAGAAGCGGCAAAGAACAGCGTTAGAATGGTAATCATGGCTGGAAAGCGTCCATTGCAGGGAATGCACACATTGGTTAAGATGGCAATGAGCCGCTCCCTCGGAGAATCAATAATGCGGCAGCCTGTGACCCCTGCGGCATTACAGCCCAGACCCATAAACATGGTTAACGACTGTTTTCCACAGGTTCCAGCACAGCGAAAGCACGGATCAAGTTGGTAGGCAACCCGTGGCAGATAGCCGAGGTCTTCCAGAAGCGTAAACAGCGGAAAGAAAATTGCCATCGGCGGCAGCATGACCGCAATGACCCAAGTCAGCACTTGATACATGCCATCTAAGAGCAATCCCTGTACCCAATTCGGTGCACCGGCAAGCCAATTGTCCAAGATGATTCGCAAATGGGAAAAGCCATTTTGCAGCAGAGCAGACGGATAGTTTGCACCGATGATGGTAATCCACAGCAATCCCAAAAACAGCAGCAGCAGCAGTGGAATACCAGTGTACTTTCCCAATACGAACCGGTCAAAGCGATGTTCTCGTTTGCGTGCCTGTTCTGGCACAGTTGTGACAGTGTTGGCAATGCGTTCTGCTTGCTGTACAATGGCGGTAATCATGGTGTCTGCTACGCTGTCCACTTGCGGAATTTCCAGTGTGGACAGTGGTGTTTCCGGCAGCAATCGTGCAACTGGCAGAGCAGAATCCTGTTCCAATAACCGAAGAGCCAGCCAGCGGTTGGTAGGTGCAGTATCCCGCTGTGGCAGTTGTGCTTGTAAGGCTTGCACAGCAGTTTCCACTGTTTCTGGATAGGAAATATTGCAGCACGAGCAGTATGGCTTCCGTAAAAAGGCAAGCAGCTGTTGCTGAAGTGTCTGCATTCCAATGCCGCTGCGAGCGGTTACACCGACCACTGGGATTTGTAGTTGTTCCGAAAGTGTGGACAGATCCAGGGCAATCCCACGTTGTTCTGCTTCATCCAATAAATTGACACAGAGAAAAACCGGCAGACCAAGCTCCTGTATTTGCAGCAGTAGAATTAGGTTGCGTTCCAGTGCTGCCGCATCACAGACGACCAGTACGGCATCTGGCCGGGAAAAACAGAGAAAATCCCGTGCCGCTGCTTCCTCTGCGGAGTGGGCACGGAGGGAGTAGGTGCCGGGCAGGTCAACCAGTTGAAGCTGTGCGGTTTCAATGGTGCAGAGTCCGGCAGCCGTTTCGACCGTTTTTCCTGCCCAGTTGCCGGTGTGTTGACGAAGCCCGGTCAGGGCATTGAATACGGTGGATTTGCCGACATTGGGATTTCCGGCAAGGGCGACGGTATAATATTCAGCTTTGCATTCGGGCGGTGTTTGCATCCAGAAGCCCCCTTTCGATACAGTCACGGAAATCAAATTTCAAATAATAGAGTGGATTGCCCCGCCGAACGGCGACTGCGGTCAAGCTGAGATGAGATTGTTATCCGTGAGAGAAAATATAAAAATGGATTTCCGTGGGATATAGTATCACTGTATGCGACAGGGCAGGGGAGTATGTCAGTTTCTGTCTGAGGGGTTAATTTTTTAAATTTTGCAGGTATTCGCTGAGAAAATGGAAGAAATCAACTGCCTCTTCATGGTCAATCGCATGACGGTGCAGCTGTACAATTAAATCTCTCTGACAGGTTGGCTCTGCAATTGGCAGCAGGGTAATCTGTTCCATATTTTCCTGTCCCCATGTGTAATGCGGCCAGAATCCAACGCCCAAGCCGCCGGCAATCAGATTTTTGACCGTATCTGGACTATCACTTTCAAAGATAATATTTGGTGTAAATCCAGCGTGTAGACAGTAGCGGTCGCAGATGGAACGAATGCTTCTGGAGCCGGACAGACTGATAAAGTCTTGATGGGCAAAATCTTTTAAAAACACACTGCTGCAATGGGCGTAAGGAGAAGAATGGGGAACTGCCATAAAAATTCGCTCAGTGAAAATCTGGTATCGCTCCTTTCCATCTGCGGGCTGCTGAAAAAAAGAACGGGTAAAGATGGTAATGTCCGCATCTTCACACTGGGAGTTTTGAATCAGGCGAAAGTTCATGCCATCATGCTTTTTCTTATAGGAAATTAGAGCGTGTGTGACCAGCGTAGAGGCGGCGAGTACATTCAGTCGAATGGTGCGTTTGCGGATATTTGCCATTTCCTGCAAACTCTCTGGCAGTTGGTGCAGATTGTCCAGAATGGGTCTTAATGCATCCCGCAGATAAATACCATATTCCGTCAGTACAATATTTCTGCCGCTTGGGCGAAACAAGGGTACTCCCAGTTCCTTTTCCAGTCGACGAATGCTTTGTGTCAGAGCAGGCTGTGCAATGTGCAGCTGTTCTGCTGTTCGGGTAACGTGCTGGTTTTGTGCCACAGCGTAAAAGTATTCCAGTTGTAACAGTTCCATGAATGCCTCCTGATTTTTCTACGCAAATCAATTTTCAAATTATGGAGCGGATTGCCCTGCCGAATGGCGACTGCGGTCAAGCTGGCTCAGCTTGGCGGAGGGTTATTCCCCACAGTGTGGGGAAATGTCCTGAAGGGACAAAAGGGAAGGGCATCCTCTGAACTGGGGACAAGCTGTCCCCAGTTCAGAGGGAACGAGTTGGATAAGATAACGAAATGAAGAACAAGCCGCCGCTGTCCGCCCTCTAAAATAACAAAACGATGCAGAATGTAAAAATTTAGAGTGATTTGGCTGCAAACTTGGATATCGAAACAGGGCGGACAGCGGACACAGGCAGACAGCGAAGCGAATCTGCCAGCGGAGATGAGGTCGTTATCTGTGAGGAAAAATATAAAAATGGATTTGCGTGTGATTTTTCTTTGTTTTCCGGTTGGTTTTCCCATTTTGATTTGAGGGGAAAAAATCCATCCCCATATCAAAACTTTTTGTTTCATTTGCCACAATTCATAATATACTCTTTATGAATTTAACGGCAAAAATTTATAAATCGTCGTTTTAGCGGCAGGATTGATAAGAAATTACTTATCAATTCTCCTTTTATTATATATTGGACAGTTTCAATTGTCAATGCTATAATAAAAACTGTCAAAAAAATCACCAGACAAGCGGCAAATGCATGGGACACATTTGCCGCAGAGGGAGGGGTATATTATGCTACAGAAAATGGATATGATCACCGCTTACCGGACATGGAATCGGGTGGCAGAAACGAACGGTACGGTTCTGTTTGGTTCGACCTCTGCTGCTCGGTTACCACTGAATGAGCTGATACAGGATTACAGTGTAGACTGTACTGTATACAACCGCAGCGTGGAGGGATTGCAGATTACGGATGCAGAGGCATATATTCAGCCTTGCATTGTACCGCTGATGCCAAAGACGATTTTACTGCATTTCGGAGAAGAGGAATTGAAAGAAGGCAGGCAGCCTGTGGAGGAAATCATGGAAGCCTATCAGTGGCTGCTCTATCAGCTGCACATGGCGATGCCGGAAAGCCGTCTGGTTCTCATTTCTGTCAACGGACAATTTCCGAATGCCGATGCTTACAACCATGCTTTGCGTGCACTTGCCAAAGAATATGGCTGTCAGTATACAGAAGCACCGAACGGCAAAGTGGATATGGAATATGAACTGCGTTTTTTTCAGACATTGCGTACCTTTTTTTATGATCGTACCATGAGTTTGGCAGAGGCTTTGCGGTATTGTGCAGGTTGATATGTTTTTTCTGAGCGTGGATTGGAAAAAACAATAAGGTTTTTGTTATGGATTTCTATAAATGCAATATGGGACAGAATCGTTTTGTGTGCTATATTGATAATAGAACCGATGTAACAGAATGGAACAACAATACAATGAGAAATTGAGAAGGTATGGAGGGTATCAAACCATGAGTGAAGTATTAGAGACGATGATGCTGATTTGTTTTGGATGCAGTTGGCCGATGAACCTGATTAAGAATTATAAGTGCAGAACCGCCAAGGGCATGAGCCTGCCGTTTATCCTGTTGCTGCTGATTGGGTATCTTGCTGGAATTGCTGCAAAGATTATCACGGTAGGGCATATCAATTTTGTTTTGGTGGTATATTTTATCAATCTTGCCATGATTACCGCAAACCTATTGGTTTACTTCCGGAATACGATGCTGGACAGACAGGCAGAAGGTAGGCATGTCACCTTTTCCAAGAAGCGGGTACAGGGGGTTAAGGCAGTCCATCATGCATAAAAAATGATGGAGCAGTATTATGAGTATTTTTACGTTTTCAGGAAAAATGCAGCGATACTGCCCTTTAATTTGCCGCTTGGCGGACAGCCCTATGAACTGGTTTGCGGCGATGCGAATGCAGATGGTATGGTGACGATTACGGATGTCATCTATCTGCAAAAGTCCATTGCTGGTTTGTTAATGAGAAGCAATACGACTAAGACAAATGGAGATCTTTACTATGACGGTGTCATAGATGAACGGGATGTCGAAACGCTGATGCGGCATCTGGTTGGCTTGGAAGAAACACTGTCAGTAGTGCCAGAGACATGACCGGCAGAAAATAAAATCTTTGCATGACAAAACCGCCTCTCTGGATTGGGAGGCGGTTTTTGGTTTGTTTCTCTTCTGCAAAAGCTATTTGGTGGTGGTTTCTGTGTCCGTTTCGTTGGTCGTGTCTGTATTGGTTTCGGAATGGTCATCTCCGGTTAGGTCATCCTTGATATCCTCTGCTGCATCGCCCAGATCTGTCAGTACATCTTCTCCCGCATCCCCAACATCATCGATCACATCGCTTACATCTGTGGCGATATGGTCACCGACGGATTCGGTGGTGGTATCTGTTGTTTGGCTGCTGTCGTTCGTTCTACTGCCGCAGCCGGTTAAACATGCAATTGCCAGCATTGCTGGCAGCCACTTGATTGCTTTCATTTTGTTTTTCACCTCACTGTAGTTTTGCGTATTCGTAGTATCTGCAAAACCTGTTTGAATATACATTTTTTCATTGTCCACTGCTTTCAAAAATGTTTCAACATGGTTTTCCACAATGAGTTGAAAACTAAAAAAGGAACTGTATTTTTTACAGGGGAAAGGGAAATATTTTTGGAGATTGTGGAAAGCGGGAAAAAGAATCGTATTTCCTACAGTTTTTCTTTCCACAAACTGTTGAAAACATAGTTGAATGTTGAAAATTGTGCATCAAACTGGGGAAGAAACAGATGATTCCACTGATTTTTTGACAGGAACTTGCTGTTGTTTTCAAAGAAATGTGGAAAAAAAGAAATTTTCCACATCGGTAGACAGACAAAAGAATGCATACAATACAGCGTTGCTGTATCGGAAATGTTCCAAGCAGCAACGCTGTACGATTTGTTATAATTTATTAGGATTCCAGCTGCTTGCCGAGAAATTGAGAAGCTGCCTGAATCAATGTTTTTTGACAATGGTTGACGGTTGTACCGCTGCCATCATCCAAGAAGGCAACCGCACCAGTCACGTCACCGGCAGAGATAATTGGCAGGCAGGCAACTGCATTTTTCTCCACACCTTCTGCTGGCATCATACCATTTGCACCGTCTTCGGCGTAGTACATTTTACGTTTTTCCATCAAATCTTCCAGTTCCGGAGAAACTCGTCTGGCGTTCCATTCCTTTTTGGCTGCACCTGAGACAGATACAACATGGTCACGGTCAAAAATCGCAACCGGACAGCCCGCCAGCCGGTGCATAATATCGGCAACCTGTGCAGCTTGTTCGCTCATTTCGCCGATTGGAGAGTATTTTTTAAAAATGACTTCGCCGTCATTGCTGGTATAAATTTCAAGGGGGTCTCCCTCCCGAATTCGCATCGTACGGCGAATTTCTTTTGGAATTACAACACGCCCGAGATCGTCGATCCGGCGTACAATACCTGTTGCTTTCATGAATTGTATCCTCCATTTTTCAAATTGTACCGTTTTAGTACAGATTGTATCGCTATTATCTGCATATAAAGTAAAAATATACAACCAAGATAAACCAATTTGACCGCAGATTTCCCTGCGGTCAAATTGTTGCAGGAAGAAAACACCGTTTTATGCGGTTGCTGCAATTGGCATCGCCAAACGTTGATAGTATAGACCGACTTGCTGTTCAAATTGTTCCCAGTGTGGCAGAATATAGGACGGGCACATTTTATAGGGATGAAATGCAGTGTTCAGCATTCTGCGGCTGCCGACTGCACCATCTCATACATGCAGCCAATATGTATGCGTAAACAGAGCATTTTGTGGTAGTTGAAATTGCATCAGCAGGTAAGCAGCCAAGCGAGCACAGTTGAGACCGTTATCCATGAGAAAAATACAAAAATGGATTTCTAAAAATAGCAGATAAGGCAGAACTTTTTATATGAAGAATGTTCTGCCTTATCTGTTGTTTCCTGTGATTTTGTGTTCAATGCAGCCCGAAACTGATTTGCAGTGCTTCATCTACCTGATGCATGGCTGGTGTATCCAGTGCTCCCATGCGATCCTTGAGGCGGCGTTTATCAATGGTACGAATCTGTTCCAGCAACACGATACTGTCTCGGGTCAGACCGCAGCGATCTGCCTGCACGGCGATGTGTGTTGGAAGATGTGCCTTGTCTTTCTGGCTGGTAATGGCAGCTGCAATGACAGTTGGACTATGTCGGTTTCCGACATCGTTTTGTACAATGAGAACAGGCCGCAGACCACCTTGTTCCGAACCCACCACAGGGCTTAGGTCTGCGTAGTAGATATCTCCTCTTTTTACGTTCATGGGTAGATTCACTCCTATATTTCGATATCAAGAAAAAGTTTATGAAATGATTCTGTTAGCAGTATGCCCCGTCTGTTTTAGTTTATTCCTGAAAGTGGGTTTTTGTGCTGTCTGTCTCTCCCTTTAAAAATGTATTCCAGATCATACAACCAAATTATTTTTCATGTGATAGGAGAAGCATGTTATCGCTTTATACAAACATAGTATAAAAGGAGACGTTGTAGCACAAGCTGCAACATCTCCTTGCTCTTCTTTTTATTCTATTGTATGATCCGTATCATTGGTTGTTTCCTCTGTATGCTCTGGCATACGAATCGGTCGATTATACGGATACGCACCGCCACGATGCTGCAACGGTGGTGTAGGCGGTACCTGCGGCGGTTGTACATATGGCTGTTGTACGGGTGACTGCGGATACATTGGCTGTTCATACACTTCCTGCATTCCCTGCTGTCCGTATGTTTCTGGCACAGGTGGCTGATATGCCTCTTGCACCGATTCCCGCATTGGATGCATGGTTTGCGTCTGAACAGGCTTCTGTTTCTTCTCCGGTAGCTCCTGCTCTGATTCTGGCTCACGCTTCTCTGGTAAATAACGCAACGCCATTGTCATACAAATCATGCCCATATAGAACGAGGCTTCATTCGTCAAAAAATGCATCCACCGAGTATTTTTTACAGCATCTGTCAGGTAACCTTCCATCTTCAGCTCTAATAGAGCATCCTGTAACTCCATAAATGACATGGCAAACGGAATCAGAATGGCGATTATCTCCAGACCCTTCAGCATCCAGACTGCCCACTGTGGATACCGTGCGATCAGCAACAAAAACAATGGGATTAACATAGCAATCTGATAATATGCAATCTCTGACGGCAGTGTCGTTCCCTGACCGCCCTGCAATTCTGACCATCGCTGTAACAAACCGCCGTAAACATAACAAACAGCAGGAATAATGCAAAGCCATGGAAAATACCGCATGGCAATTATACCAAGCAACGCCATCATTGCACCAGCAGCAAGAAATAAATAATATTCCAGTGTCATCGGATAGAGTGGATCTCGCATTCGCTGAATCATACCAACACAGAGAATCAAACCAAACAACGCTGTCAGAATGGGAAACAGCGAACGGCGAGAAACCGAAACACGCAATCGTTCCATATGCTCGCCTCCTTATTCTGTCGGTTGTTGGTCAACAGTGGTATCTTCCTGTAGAATATACCATAAACCGTCCACCTGAATCAGTGTAGGAGAAAGTATCTCCGTTATTGTATCCTTGCTTCCCTTTAGTGTACGTTCTACCTGTAGCGTGACAGCATCTTCTGCATGTACTGTATCTGCTCCAAGCATTTCATTCATATCCTCTGTCCATTCCGTCAGGAAGGCATCCGACTGTTCCGACATGCCAGTGATAGAAAAGGAAACTGTGACATCTGTACCACATCGTTCCCGCCAATCTGCCATCGTATCTGCAATTGCCTGCTGATACGTGTTCACGACATCCTGCTTTGTTTTTTCGTAGTGTTCCATATAATATGTCCAGTATGCCGGTGGTGCCATAAGACGATACAGCATTTCCGGATCATTCTTTACAAATGAAGTATAATACTGCGACATCAATGACTGATAGGTGTCTGGTGCTTGGTCGGCACTGGCTACATCTGCATGCTTATCCTTTTCTGTATCAGAGTGATCCGAATCAGAAGACGAAACAGTTGTCTGAGACGGTTCCTTTTGCAGTACATCTGGCAGCACAGCAGCACAAACACCGCCAGCTGCTACTAGTACCAGTAGTAAACCACCGATCAGCAGTCCTTTTTTTTGTATTGCCATTGTTTCAACGATTCCTCCTGTCTTACCTTACCAAAGATCATAACCATCATATTCACAGGCGTATTCCACCTGTTCCATCGCATCCATACAGTACCACTTTGTACCGCTTTTGAACAATGTCAGCGTAATACTGTCCGTGGTATTGTTGTTATCCCCAGTGGTAGAAATCCGAACATTCGCTAATATTACCTTGTCCAGTGACATAGTAATATCATATTGATCCGAAAGTTTGGTTTCATACTCAAGAAGCGTTTCTTTATCTGTATAGACATCCTTTTCATCCCGTTCATAGGCAAATTCGATATCAGAACCAAAGTCTTCTTCCATCTGTTCCTTGGCATAATGGAAATAGCCATCCAGACAATCCCGGATCTCCTTGCGGTTCATACTATATTTACTGGAGAGCTTAGATAAAAATGAATCCGGCACAATCTCACAATAGCGGGTTCCGCTCATAGAACCTCTTCCCTTGACATAACGACGGATAACTGCCCGATACCCACTGAAAAACAGAAAGTAGCCGCTCACTAGTAAAATCAGTACCAGCAAAACACAGCAAATGGCAATCCAGCGGTGCTGTCTGCTGGTACGTTCGATCCGTTCATAGCGTGCTTCCGGCGGTTCTACCTCCGCAGCAGAATCAGACTGCTGCACCTGTTCCGGTGTGCGATAGGCACTCTTCACCCCAGCAGAAAACGATTCCTGCGGCTGACTGGAACGCACAGGAATGCCGCAGTTTGGGCACTTTTCTGCACCCTCCGGCAATTCTTGTTCACAAAATTTACATTTCATGCAGTTTATCCTTCCTTTCGATGCGTTTCCTGCGACGGTATCTGTCACAGACCCCCGATTCTTTTCTCCAATCCCTGCATCGGAACAGCAACTCGCCTCATTTCAACAAATTTAAGCAAAACTGCCCCCCACCTACACCGTTCAAGCGTTGGTGGAGGACAGCGTGTGCGTCAAACAGAATCGTGATATACGTTTATTATAACAAAAAATCCTGCAAACTGTCAACGTATCTTTCCATTTCATCTGAAAAATTTTCAAAAAAGTAACGTCCCATCCATTACAGTGGATCCTGTAACCCCAGCAAATCGGTATCCAGCACATACCAGTTTCCATTATAACGATAAATATAACATGAAAAGTCTTCGGATTCTCTTCCTTTTTTTCCTTCAATGGAACGTGTATACTCGACCTCATAGACTTTTTTTACGTTATCTTTCAATGCTAAATTTTCAAACCAGTGATTAAACTGTTCCAGTTCCGATGCATCCAGCTTATCAACCTCATCAAATTTCACATTGATATGGTAGTTTTCCCCATATCGTGTTTCTGCACTGGTATGTAATTCCTGAATATAGCGATCCATAAGCTCTGTAGTGGTAAAAATCTGTCCCTCTGCCTCTTCCGGAAATATACAGGCAACAGCCAGTTCTGTATTCTGCCGTTCTACCTCATACCACATTTCCTTCAGTGCAGATTTATAACTGCCGCCAATAAACAAGCTCATCACAATACCAACAATAATCAGGCAGCCAACCGCAATAGAAAGTACGCCAAGAACCGTTCTTCCTGATACGCCTCGGTTGTGTGACATGGATTTAACGTTCTGAACACCAACCTGTTGAAAACCGCTCTGCGACGGGATAGAGCCGTTCAACAATGGATTATTATAGATAGGCTGTTCTGTCATAGGTTGCGTTACTGGCATGACCGGCTGCTCTGGCACTGGCTGTGTAACAGGGGATTCTACTGGTGCTCCACAATAATAACAAAAACGATCTTCTGGCTTCAGTGGTGTGCCGCATTTGGTACAATTCATAGAAAGCTCCTTTTCATTGGATTACAAACGCTTCTGTCCGCATTGACTACAAAATGCAAACTCTGTCGATGAGATTTTCCCACAGTTTGGACAAGTCCATGTTTCAGGCAACTCTACTTTTGCACCACACTGATTGCAAAAAACAGTATTGGCTGCAAGTGATGCCCCACATTTTTGACAGGTAAGACCATTATCTGCTTTGCCAGCCGATGCTGCGGTTTCCTTGACCTGTTGAATCTGTGTCTGATAACTCTGTATCCGCATTTGACAGTTCTGGATTTCCTGTATCAGTTGTGTAAACACGGGCTCTGGCTTGCTGCCGAACTGCTGCACATACATTTCCCCAACCTGCTGGTACAATTCTTTACAGTGTCGCTGTTCCTCCCGAATCATATTGTTCAGGCGGATAGATTCTGTTGAACTCTTTGTTTTTTCGACGGCAGTTTGTCCAAGGTTGGTAATTTTCTTTCCAATATCCTCAAAAAATGGCATGTGATACTCCTTTCTATTGTTTTACGTCATGAGATAGTATCATTATAACAAAACGCATACAAAAAAGCAAGCATTTTTTTAAAAATAGGGTACAGCATCATAACGGAATCAGAAAGCCGGTTACTTTTCCACACGAACAAATGCACATAAGATCAATTGCTTTTCTTATTATTTTGACTTTCCGTCATTTTCTTCTGTCGGAACAACTTCAATATTATTCAGCTGACGCTTCAAATTACCGACCACTGCATAGCGGTACTCCATCCGCAGAGCTGTCTGTTCCTCCTTTTCCGCTGCGGTCAATGTGCCTTGTTTTTGTTTCTTTGCCAGTTCGTTAATTCTTGCAATCTTCTCCGGTGTCATAACATTTTCTCCTTTCAGCATAAAACCATACAAAGCACAGAAATCCATTTTTGTATTTTCTCTCACGGATACCGGTCTCATTTCCGCCGGCAGAATCGCTACGCTGTCTGCCTGTGTCCGCTGTCCGCCATTGTACGTTGTGCAAACTTGCAGTCTTGCCACTCTAAATTTTTGTATTCTGTATCGTTTTGTTTTTTAGAAGGCGGACAGCGGCAGCTTGTTCTTCATTCCGTTGCCAAAGCTCTAATCGCAGCGTTTTGCAGGGGACAGCTTGTCCCCTGCACCCCTCCGCCAAGCTGCATCAGCTTGACCATAGTCGCCTGCGGCGTGCAATCGTTTCCCGCCCTTGAGGGCATCATATGCCTCATTTTTTCCATTTCATAACGGTGGGTGGACTGTCTGCGGCGACTCGCCGCCTGAGTCAGCTTGACCATAGTCGCCTACGGCGTGCAATCGTCTCCCGCCCTTGAGGGCATCCAATGCCTCATCTTTTCCATTTCATAACGGTGGGTGGACTGTCTGCGGCGACTCGCCGCCTGAGTCAGCTTGACCATAGTCGCCTACGGCGTGCAATCGTCTCCCGCCCTTGAGGGCATCCAATGCCCTACCTTTTCCATTTCATAACGGTGGGTGGACTGTCTGCGGCGACTCGCCGCCCAATACAGAAAACCGCCGCCAAACCATTTTGGCAGCGGTTTTCTTATGAAATCATCATCCGTCGGCTTACTTCTTCAAATCTTCTACCATTGCCAGCGTATCCCTTGCAATCAGCAGTTCTTCATTGGTTGGAATGACCCATACCTCTACCTTGGATTCCGGTGTGGAAATCTTCTTCAGCTGACCTTTGAAATCGTTGACCTCTTTGTCAATCTGAATGCCCAGATATTCCATATCTTTGCAGACTTCTTCTCGGCAGTTCGGTGCATTTTCACCAATACCACCGGTGAAAATGACAGCATCCAGACCATTCATAATTGCTGCAAATGCACCAATATCCTTCTTGATGTCATACACCAGCATATCCTTTGCCAATGTTGCACGCATATCTCCTGCTTCGGATGCAGCCGTAATATCACGGAAATCAGAGGATTTGCCGGAAATACCCAGCATACCAGATTTCTTGTTCATATAGGCATCCATATCTGCAACCCGGAAATCATGCTTGCCAGCAACATAGGTTACAGCAGACGGGTCTACTGCACCACATCTGGTTCCCATCAGTACACCATCCAGCGGGGTAAAGCCCATCGTGGTATCAATCGACTGTCCATTCTTGACCGCTGTAATCGAAGAACCATTGCCCAAGTGACAGGAAACAACCTTCAGATCCTTTAGATCCTTCCCCATTACTTCTGCCAGTTTGGCAGTTACAAACCGATGAGAAGTACCATGGAAACCATACTTCCGAACGTGGAACTGTTCATAGTCCTCATACGGGAAGCCGTACATAAATGCCTTCTGCGGAATGGTCTGATGGAATGCGGTATCAAATACAGCAACCTGTGGAATGTTCGGCATAATCTTCTTGCAAGCCCAGAGAGCCAGTGCATGACCATGATTATGTACCGGAGCCAATTCCTTCAATTCTTCAATCTTATCAATAATTTCATCTGTTACCAGTGTGGTTTTCGTGAACACCTCTGCACCCTGTACAACACGATGACCAACAGCAGAAATTTCATCCATACTGGAAATCACAGCAGCGTCGCCAGTTGTCAGTGCCTGTACCAACCGTTCAAATGCTTCTGCATGGGTCGGGAAGCTGCAATCCTCTTCCGTCGTTCTACCATCCGCAGTCTTGTGGCTCAAATGACCGTCAATGCCAATGCGGTCACAGTTTCCTTTTGCAATGACAGATTCATCTTTCATATCAATCAGCTGATATTTCAGGGAGGAGCTGCCGGCATTTACAACGAGAATAATCATAAAACAATCCAATCCTTTCTGATGATACCGGTGTGAAGCACCGTTTCATTTCCTTATTTTCCATCGTCCACATAAAACGATCCGGTGGCAGTCGATCGCCGTCGCAATGGTATCTTTTCAGCGGTAAACCACAGCGACCGTCATCGACTGACACCCGTTTACATTATAACATGTTTTTTGCAGACTGTCAAATACAAAAACAAAAAGTCATGGAAATTCACGTATTTTTAAATTCGTTTTTAAATTATGGAGGGATTACACGCCGCAGGCGACTGTGGTCAAGCTGGTTCAACTTGGTATTGGTGAGAGAAAATACAGAAATGGATTTCCATGACAAGAAGCTTTTATCTCTTTATCAGTAAAATCTCAAAATTCACGCTGTTTCTCTCAAAATCGTAAAAAATAGAGAAAAAGCTGCCCATTTTTGTAACGCTTTGTAGAAATTGAAAATATTTTTGAGAGATTTTGCAAAATAGGATTGCAAAACGTAGTCATTTGGTGTAAAATGGAAGGGATGATGTGTGCTTTCTGCCATCTTCCAGACAGGTTCCTTATTTTTTCTTTTGCAGCAATTCCTCTGCTCTACTATTCCACAAAATCACGGCTGCACAAACTGGATTCCCATTGTATTAGAAGAAGAACAGGAAGAGTACCATGCCATCTTATTGAACAAAGGAGGGAAATTAGACGCATGAAAATTACGGGTATTATTTGCGAATACAATCCCCTGCACAACGGACATCTCTATCAAATTCAACAAGTACGAAAAAACGGTGCGGAAGCCATTGTTGCTGTCATGAGCGGAAACTTTATGCAGCGTGGCGATGTTGCCGTCATGGATAAATTCACCCGGGCAAAGCTGGCAGTGGAAGCTGGTGTGGATTTGGTGATTGAACTGCCAATTCCATACGCTGTTGCACCAGCGGAAACATTTGCACTGGGCGGTGTGGCATTACTTTCCGCCCTGCCAAACGTGTCGGAAATTTCATTCGGCAGCGAATGTGGTGACATCGAACTGCTGCAAACCGCTGCGGTCGCCTGCCATCTTTGTAAGACAACGTATCGGGATATGATGCAGGACTTTTTACGGGAAGGGCATCCCTATCCTGAGGTGCTGATGCACATGGTCGAACAGCTCTACGGAGAAGAGATAGCAGAAGTATTACTGGAACCGAACAATACACTGGCGGTGGAATATCTGAATGCCATACAAATGCTAAACAGTCCTTTGGTTCCCTATACCGTACAGCGAAGAGGAGCCGGTCATCACAGTATGCTGCTCGGTGAGGAGCGTCCGGAAGAGGGCACGGCTGGCATTGCCAGTGCAACCTACATCCGCCGCTGTATTCAGAACGGCGTGGATTGCCGTCGAACGGTGCCGGAGTATTGCTACCAGGCATTACAGGAAGCCGAAGCAGACGGACAAATTGCAGATATTCGCTACTTAGAACGTATTCTGCTCTATCGCTTGCGAACTGCCTCTAGACAGGAACTGAGCAGTATTGCAGAAATCGGACAAGGACTTGAAAATCGCATTTATCGTGCACGGACAGCGACCAGTTTGGATGAACTGTTGGAAACGCTGCAAACTAGACGCTATCCGCTTGCAAGACTGCGGCGAATTTTGCTGCATATTCTGCTGGATATTCGTAAGAGCGATGCCAGAGGTCTGCCGCCATATGGACGCATTCTGGCATTCAATGATATGGGGCGGCAGATTCTTCGCTGCTCGAAAGGCAGACGGGGAATTCCTTTCTCTCATTCATTAAAAGAACTGTCCAATTTGAATGTCATAGCAAATCGCTGTGCCACACTGGATGCCAAGGCAACAGATGTGTTTTATCTGGCAATGCCACAGGTGGGAACTGCAGAGCTGGATTATCGCCGGAAAACAAAAATACAGTGATGCTGTATCCCCTTTCAATATAATATCCATACAGGAAGTGGCTGTTGTACGCCTGAAAAAATGGAGCACCAAAGTGAAACCAAAAGAGTTCGCTTTGGTGCTTTTGTGTTATAATATAAAGCTAAAAAAGATTATACTGTAAAAATAGGCAATTGTCAACGGTGCGATTTTTCTTACAACGTGAGTTCGATGAAAAAATAGAAAAAACCGCCAAAATCTGTTATACTGTAAGTTCGACGAGAATACATTCTACCGCTGCCAATCACAAACTGTGCCGGCAGAATCGCTTCGCTCTCTGCC
>CAUDDP010000018.1 GCA_958448395.1 uncultured Oscillospiraceae bacterium
TTTCAACGAAATTTTCCTCAGAGCCTGTTCAAATCCTTAAGTTGATGACATTGGCAGAGGCGGAGCGTCTGTATGAACAGTCATGCAGACGTTTTTCTTTACAGCAATGAAAAAATATGCTACAATAAGAAAACAGAAACAGGAGGCGATTGCACATGATTCCGCAAGCTTGGCATCATTTCAGGCTGATTACCCGCCATCGGCATAAGGTCATTGCACACTGCCGAAAGGCAGGCATTCTTTGGCAGGGGTTACGGCACGATTTATCGAAATACAGTCCAACAGAGTTCTTTGCCGGGGTCAAATATTATCAGGGTAACCGGAGTCCCAATGAAAAAGAACGAGAGACATTGGGGTATTCGCTGGCATGGATGCACCATAAAGGCAGAAACCGACACCACTTTGAATATTGGACGGATTATGATCCAAAGACAAAGCAGATGCGTCCTGTACAAATGCCGGCACGCTTTGTGGCAGAAATGTTCTGCGATCGGGTAGCAGCCAGCAAAATTTATAAAGGGGCAAATTATGATACCCACTGTCCGCTGCAATATTTTCAAAATTCTACTTCTCGAAAAAGGGGCTGTCTGCATCCGGAAACGGAGCGGCAACTGATGTATTTGCTGGAAGTGCTGGCGGAAAAGGGGGAAGCAGAGGCATTTGCAGCCGTGCGAGCCATGATAAAAGCAGAAAAATTGGAGAAAAAGGAGAAAAAATTGCATGCGACTGGTTGTACAAAGAGTCACACAAGCTGACGTTACGGTTTCTGGTGAGGTTGTTGGAGCAATTGGGAAAGGCTATTTGGTATTGGTTGGAATTGGACAGGAAGATACCGAAGAAATTGTAGAGAAAATGGCAGATAAGATGATGCGGCTGCGGATTTTTTCCGATGAAAATGATAAGATCAACTTGTCTTTACAGGATGTTGGCGGAGATTTGCTGCTGGTATCACAGTTTACATTGTATGCAGACTGTCGGAAGGGGAATCGCCCCAGTTTTATTCGTGCCGGAGCACCGCAAAGGGCGGAGCAATTGTATGAATATATGATTGCCTATTGTCGGCAGACTGTTCCAGTGGTGGAACATGGGGTATTTGGTGCTGATATGCAGGTTTCCCTTTGCAATGATGGACCATTTACGATTGTGTTGGATTCGGATGAGATAATAAAGTAGAGAAATTAAACTAATTTTAAAATTGTGTTGACAAACGTTCTGGATTCTGTTATACTAAAGATAGCCGTTGGGGCGGACACCCATCATAAAAAACAGTACGGCAATTTGAATACCAGAGGGGAAGAAACCCATGCCAAAAAACGTAATGGTACAGGATGCCGCCGGTCAGTTTATCGGCAGCACCTATTTGAGAAGAGCAAAAGGACTTTTGAAAAGCGGTCGTGCCGTTCTGGTGGACGACCACACGATCCAGCTGCGTGCGTCTGCACAGAACGCAGCCGCTCCCGATGATAAAAAGGAGCAGAATATGGAACAGGAAATTTTGTTTTGTGCAAAGGCATTTTATCAGAAACCGGAAACGGATTGCAGTCTGCTGACAATGCATGATGCCAGTGGTGAACCAATGGAAGTTTGGGAATTGAATGGGGAAGCAGCACCAGCTGTCATTACTGCACAGTTGCAGCAACTGCCGCTGACAGATTATGTACTTCGGTTTGCAGTGGTTGGCAGTGCGGAAGCAGAAATCTTACGCTGCACCATCACTGTCGCAGCCGATACCAAAACCTACGCATTGGAGCAGGGACATTATCAGCCGCAGTACAGTCGGAAAACGGCAGATGGTGCATTGCTGCGTGTCTATGCCGTGCCGGTGCAGACTGATGCGGATGGAGCGGTAACCGTGGAAATTGCAGCGAAACAGGTGGCTGTACAGGTTTTACCAATACAGCCAGAGGGCGTTTATGCAGCGATGCCGCCGTATGATTACAGCGATTGGAAGCAGGAAACCGTCTCTGCCAATAAGGCAGTGATCAATTTGGCAAATGCCAAGCTGCCGAAGAGTGCCTTGCTGCAAATTCTTGCAAACTGTGGCGAACAGGCAGATGTGAATCTGGAAAATGCCGATATTTACAATGATATGGAATAACCGCTTTTTCAGTTGTAATATGGAATAAAAGAACCGCCCTTGCTTTTTGTGGGAAGCAGGGGCGGTTTTGTTTTTATGAATTATTCTCCATAATAAGAGAACAGTTGACAGGGAATCATACCATTATAAAGTTTTCGCCGTTTGGTTGCCGGTTTGCCAAAGAAGGTTTCAAAATTGGCATCCGGAGAAATGATGTAGCAAGGATACTGCTTATTTGCCGGAAACACACTGCCCATGATTTTGTACAGCGATTCCGCCGCTTGTACATCTAACAGCCGTTCCCCGTAAGGTGGATTACAGAGGATAATTTGTTCTGGTACAGCCGTAAAATCGACAATGTCCCGCTGCATGACCTGAATTCTTGTCTTGACACCTGCCTTACGGATGTTTTCCTCTGAAAGCTGGATGGCTTCCGGGTCACAATCAAACCCATAGGCTTCAAATGTCGTATCCCGCCAAATGGCAGCAATGGCTTCTGCTCTGGCATCTGCCCAGACAGTGGCTGGAATGCAGTCCCAGCGTTCTGCTGCGAAGTGGCGGTGCAGTCCCGGAGCAATGTGCATGGCCTTAAATGCCGCTTCAATTAGTAGGGTACCGCTGCCACAGAACGGGTCACAGACAACACTGTCATGCTTCACTCTTGCCAAATCCACAATGCCGGCGGCTAATGTCTCCTTAATGGGGGCAGCATTGGCATTTCGCCGATAACCACGCTTGTGCAGTCCCACACCGGAACTGTCCAGATAAATGGTAGCGATATTTTTGCGGATGGAAAATTGAATTTGATGGATGGCACCGCTTTCTGTAAACCATGAAGTGCGGTATTTTTGCCGGAGTCGTTCTACAGCCGCCTTTTTTAAGATGGATTGGCAATCTGGCACACTGTGCAGTTTGGAATCCAATGCATGTCCTTTGACTGGAAACGCATCGTCTTTTCCAATCCATTCTTCCAGCGGCAGCTTTTTCATGCCTTCAAATAACGCCTCAAAGGTATATGCTGGAAAACTGCCCAGTTGAATCAGCACCCGTTCCGCTGTTGACAGGCAGAGGTTGGCTTTTGCCAGCAGCAGCAAATCGCCTCGAAATAAAATTCTGCCGTCTTGTACCTGAATCTGTTCGGCTCCCAGCTTTTTCAATTCAAAATGCAATGTGTGCTCCAGTCCAAAATGACAAGGACAGCACATCAGAAATGTATTCTGCATGATGATATTCCTTTCCTGTTTTTTGTTTTTCTAACTCAGAAAAAGAAGCACAGCAAAATTGTGTGCTTCTTTTATTTTTTATAAGATTGTTTTATTCAGAGGATTGTCCACCGCCAGAATCGCCGCCGCCGGCGTCACCTCCGCCACTGCTTTGACTATTGTCACCGCTGCTGGAACTGCTGGATTCTTCCCCACCGTGACTGCTGCTGCTTTCACTGTTATGACTGCTGGAGTTTTCCTCACTGCTGTTTTCATCGTTGGCTGGTTCATAGGATGGCGTAGAAGGTGTGGTGTAATGATATCCAGTGCATTCATCGCAGACTGGAGCATTGGTAGATTTCCAATAGCCTGTACCAAGCTTTTTGCAGTTGTCACCTGCAATCTTGCCGGACTTTGCACAAACATAGCCTTCTATGACATCATCATTGGTTGGATAGCTTGCACCTGTATCCAATTTGTCTGCATATTCGCCGATGATGTTATACCAAATTTGATCCGATTCCAAGGTATCCGGAAGAGACTGTCGTTCGGTGTAGCCAATCCAGACACCGCTGACGAAATCTTCTGTCAAGCCAACAAAGGTCAAATCATACCAGTTTTCTGTGGTACCGGTTTTTCCGGCAACCTGTTTGTTTTCCAGTTTTGCCTTATCACCAGTGCCGTTTTCTACGACATTTTGCAGCAACTTGTTCATGACATAAGCGGTTTGACTGCTGACTGCCTTTCTTGGACTGCCGTCATTCTCATAGATCAGGGTATCTTCCCCCTGCTTGACCCACTTGATAATGTGTGGTTCGTAGTGTGTGCCGCCGTTTCCATAGGGAATGTAGCTGGAAACCAGATTTTCCAGTGTGACACCATAGGTCAGGGCACCCAAAGAAAGTGGTGCGAGGTCATTGTCAGTCTGGTTGTCACTGGAGATGTCGTCCAGCTTCAGCCCCAATTTTTCTCTGGCAAAGTCAAAGATCGGTTGTGTGCCAATCTGGTCACAGATTTTTACGGGAACGGTATTCAACGATTTTGCCAATGCATCATAGGCAAAAATCGAATTGTGGGAATAGGTGTCGCTGTAGTTGACCGGCCAGTCTTCCCCATCTATTTCTTTCAGCGGTTCATCAATGAAAGGAGAACCCCAGTGGATGGTGTCATTTTCCAAAGCCAGACCATAAGTGGTCAACGGCTTGATGGTGGAACCCGGTTGACGGGGTTCCATGGTAGCATAGTTCCAGCAGAGGGAATCGGTTTTCTCCCCGATACTGCCGACGATCGCTTTGATGTTTCCCTCATAGTCCATTGCAATAAATGCGGACTCTGGATAAAGTGTCTCATCATTGGTGTAGTCGCCGTCGCCGTTTTCATCCAGATACAAGCCGACTTCTTCTTCACCGACCAAGTTGTTTAAATCCTTATATTTATCTTCTACATAGGACTGCATATCCAGATCTACGGTTGTTGCAATTTGATAACCGCCGGCATTGATACGGGCAATGGCTTCTTTGGAAGAGAGGTTATACGTTTCTTCGAGATAGGCTGCAAATTCATAAATGGCTGTATCGACCACCCAAGAAGTGGCGGCTGCACTGAGATATTCATTTTCCTCTTCCGGATGAAGTTCTTGATATTCTTCTGAATCTGTGAAAATCAGTTCCTCGTTTAATGCTGCCTGATATTCGTCATAGGTAATCGAACCGTTGTCGTACATTTGCAGTAAAACATATTTCTGCCGTTTTTTGTTTGCCGCTTTCCCTGTGTTGATAAATTCGCCGGTGGTTTCATCTTCATAGCCAGCGGTGGGATTTAAGCTGTTTGGGCTTTTTGGAATTGCAGCCAGGGAGGCAGCTTCTGCAATATCCAATTCGCTGACATCTTTGCCAAAATAGGTTTGAGCAGCAAGTTGCACACCATTAACTGGACCACCGAATCCGATATAGTTCAAATAATTTTCGAGGATTTCATCTTTGCTGTAGTTTTGTTCCAGTTCCATCGCACGGAAAATCTCTCGGATTTTTCTCGCTGGAGACTGCACATCGTCACCAGTGATATTCTTTACCAGCTGCTGTGTGATGGTGGAGCCGCCGACATCTGTGTTATAGATATGAATGAACATATTTACAAATGCATAGAACGTTCTTCGATAATCGACCCCTTCATGTGTATAGAATCGCTCATCTTCCGCAGAGACGAACGCATCCTTGACATGCTGTGGAATCTGATCAATGGTTACCGGAATGCGTTCCGTACGGTTATTGACCTTGTACAGGCAAATCAATTCCCCATTTGTATCGTTGGCATAGACATAAGTGTTGTTTTTCATTTCCAGTTCTTCGATGGTAACTTCGGACACTTCATCCCGGAAACTCATAACATAGACTGTCATTCCAGTTGCCACAATGGTGCCGGTGATGATACAAATCAGGAAAAGAGAGACCAGTGTGGTGCAGAGAATGGAAAGTACTTTTCGCAGCATGGGAAACCGTTTTGGTTTATCGACTTGAAGAGCCTCGTTGTAATAGGGATATTCTGGTGTACCCGTTGGCGGCTTGTTGCAGAGTGCTGCATCGGTATCATTCTGATAGACAACAGATTCTTTTGGGTCTGTCTGTGGTTTTTCCGGAGGTCGTTTGGCAGCTTGCGGTTTTGGTGCATTGGTTTTTGCAGCCATTGGCTTTGCCGGAACAGGTTTGACAGCCCTGTTCTTTTGGGGGTGAAGCGGTGCTCCTGTTTGTTTGGGGCGAACCGGTTTCTTGTTTGCTGCTGTTTTTTTTGTAGTTGATTTTGGATTGCCGGCTGGATTCTGTGTTTTTTTTCCGACATGGGGGGTTCCGGTATTTGCCGCAGCCGGATGTTGCTTGTGGTTGCGGGATTGATCCTTGTCCATTGATGTGCATCCTTTCTGTTCTTGATGAAATCACACTGCAAGACAGCGTCAGTCATTGCAGGAAGCGTTCGGAATGTGAAATCCTGCTGTTTGGCAGGAAAGCGGGCAATATTTCTTTTATTATACCACAAAGTCGCTGAGATGTTAAGCGGTTTCTGAAAAAAACTGATAAAAATATACACAATGTATAAAGTTTTCTTTTTTGGGAATCCTGTTTCTGTTACTTATCCTAACTGTTTACGGTAGTCCATACCATTGGAGACGGAAGCGGTTGGAAAAAAGAATAGGAGGGAAACGGCATATGACAAAGTATCGGATGGTATCTATCATTTTGATGAGTATTTTAATCGCAGCAGTAATTGTTTTGTGTGCACTGGCACAGGTGGCACAGAACCGAAAGGCAGCGGGGCGGCAGGAAGAATCTGCAACATTGCCACAGGTGGATTATGTACTGGGGGAATATGATGGGTATTTGGCGTTATTTCGGGGAGAGCAGGAGCAGCCGTATCAAATTTTGGACATGCCGGTGCAGTTGCTTTCGGATTATGATCGGGGGCAGATTACGGAAGGCATTCATGTACAGACTGAACAGGAATTGCGACAATTGGTAGAAGACTTTGCCTCATAAAGGGAAGGAAGAAGGTGGATTGGTAAGGGGATACCAGCATGCAAATCCATTTTCAAATTATGGGGTGGATTGCTCCGCTGCACGTCGCAGGCGATTGCGGTCAGGCTGGCGCAGCTTGGCGGAGGTGAGACCGTTATCTATGAGGGAAAATACAAAAATTGATTTGCGTGGGCTACCAGAAGATGCTGTAAAAAACGCTTTAAAAACTTGATTTCCATAAAATAAATCCCGTCAAAGCCGTGATTTACCATAGTTCTGACGGGATATTTTTGTTCTGAGGGGACTTCTTTTACAGCTCCCTTTTTGTATGTTAGAGAAGAGTAAGAGTGGGAATTATTTGAAATATGCAACGCCGCTCTGGAAGATTTTCTGATCCTTTTCGCCCGGTACGTTGCGATAGAGGTTCGTACCAATTCGTTCGCTGTGTCCCATTTTACCAAAGACTCTGCCGTCTGGTGACGTAATACCCTCAATTGCCATCATGGAGGTGTTCGGATTGTAATGGATGTCCATGGTTGGGTTGCCATCCAAATCAACATACTGTGTTGCAATCTGTCCGTTTTCTGCCATTTGTGCAATCAGTTCCGGTGGGGCAACGAATCGACCTTCCCCGTGTGAGATGGCAACCGTGTGCAGGTCACCCACTTCACATCCATACAGCCATGGAGACTTGGTGGATGCCACTCTGGTGGTCACCAGCATGGATTGGTGACGGGCAATTGTGTTAAAGGTCAGCGTTGGAGAATCGTGTTCCATTTCTACGATTCTTCCAAATGGCACCAGTCCCAGCTTAATGAGTGCTTGGAACCCATTGCAGATGCCCAGCATCAAGCCGTCTCGATTCTGGAGCAGGTTGTGTACCGCATCCATAATTTTTGGATTGCGGAAGAAGGCGGTAATAAATTTACCGCTGCCCTCTGGTTCGTCACCGCCGCTGAAGCCGCCCGGAATCATGATAATCTGTGCATTTTTAATGCGGTCTGTGAAGGCTTCCACAGACTCTGCAATCGCAGAAGCGGATAGGTTGCGGATGACAAAGACCTCTGCCCGTGCACCAGCACGCTCAAAGATTCTTGCGGTATCATATTCACAGTTTGTCCCTGGGAATACCGGAATCAAAACGCTTGGACGAGCGGTTTTGATGGTGGAGAACTGTTTCATCGAATTGTTGTAGCTGTAAACCGGAGGCTGTTCGTTTGTGGTCTTAATTCGGCATGGGAAGACAGGTTCCAGTTTCTTCTCCCAAATTTGCAGCAGCTGCGGCAGCTGCATGGTGTAGTTCGGGCAGACAATCGTCGTTTCTGCGGTAGTTGTACCAATTACCATCTCATTTTCTTCTGCCTCGCCGTTCAGTTCAATCAGGAACGCACCGCAGCACGGCTGGAAGAGTTCCTTTTCCGTCAGCTGCTTGGTAAATCGGAAGCCGATGCAGTTGCCGAAGCACATCTTTGCGATGCCTTCTGCTACGCCGCCGAAGTCAATTGCCCAGATGGCAGCAGCCCGATTGGCCTGAATGATTGCCTCCACTTGATCGAAGCAAGCCCGTACACTGTCGAAGTCTGGCAGACCGTTTTCCAGATAGGTCGGCTGTACCAGAATGACCTTGCTGTCTGTCTTCTTGAATTCGGTAGAAACCACCTTGTCTGCCTTGGCAGTGGAAACGGCAAAGGAAACCAGTGTTGGCGGAACATCAATCTGTTCGAACGTACCAGACATGGAGTCCTTGCCACCGATTGCTCCGCAGGAGAGTTCCAGCTGTGCCTGGAAAGCACCAAGCAGGGCTGCCATAGGTTTGCCCCAGCGTTCCGGATTATTTTGTGTCCGTTCAAAGTATTCCTGGAAGGTCAGCCAGCAATGATGCCAACTGCCGCCGGCTGCGACAATCTTTGCCACAGATTCCACAACGGCACACATAGCACCGTGATAGGGGCTGTGGGTACTGATGATGGGATTATAGCCCCAGCCCATCAGGGAGCAGGTATTGGTTTCCCCTCGCAGTACTGGGATTTTTGCAGCCATTGCCTGTGATGGGGAGAGCTGATATGCACCGCCGAACGGCATCAGAACCGTACCGGCACCGATGGTGGAGTCGAACATTTCGACCAGACCCTTCTGTGAGCAGACATTCAGGTTGGAGAGCAGTTCTTTCCAGCTTTCTGCACAGTCTGGCATAGTGGTCGGGGTTTCTGCCTTTGGAGCTGGAATGACAACATCTGTATATTTTGCAGCTCCATTGGAATTGAGAAATTCCCGGCTCAGGTCGACAATGGTCTTGCCGTTCCAGTGCATTTTCAGTCTTGGTTCTGCTTTGACTTCTGCCACAATGGTTGCCTCTAAGTTTTCTCTGTTCGCTGCCTGTAAGAAGCGTCCGGCATCTTCCTTTGCAACCACAACTGCCATTCTCTCTTGAGATTCGCTGATGGCAATTTCTGTGCCGTCCAGACCGTCATATTTTTTCGGCACGGCATTCAGGTCAATTTCCAGGCCGTCGGTCAATTCGCCGATGGCAACGGAAACACCGCCTGCTCCAAAGTCGTTGCAGCGTTTGATCATCTGGGTTACATAGGGGTCACGGAACAGACGCTGTAACTTTCGTTCTTCCGGTGCGTTACCCTTTTGGACTTCTGCTCCACAGGATTCCAGTGATTCGATGGTGTGGGATTTGGAAGAACCGGTTGCACCGCCGCAGCCATCTCGACCGGTTTTGCCGCCGAGCAGGATGACGACATCTCCCGGAATCGGAGCTTCTCTGCGGATATTGCTTGCCGGAGCCGCACCGAGAACAGCACCGATTTCCATCCGCTTTGCCATATAGCCCGGATGATATACTTCTGCAACATGTCCAGTGGCAAGACCAATCTGGTTGCCGTAGGAACTGTAACCACTGGCAGCACCGATCGTAATTTTCCGCTGCGGTAGCTTTCCGGCAATGGTGTCCTCTACTGGGACAAGCGGGTTGGCAGCACCGGTGACACGCATGGCTTGATATACATAGGAACGACCGGACAGCGGGTCACGGATGGCACCACCGAGACAGGTTGCCGCACCGCCGAACGGTTCAATTTCGGTTGGGTGGTTGTGGGTTTCATTCTTGAACATCAGAATCCAGTCTTCTTCCCGACCGGCAACATCCACCTTGATTTTGACGGAGCAGGCATTGATTTCTTCGCTTTCATCCAAATCGTTTAGTTTGCCGTCTGCCTTCAGCTTCTTGACTGCCAGTGTTGCCATATCCATCAGGGTAATTGGTTTGGCATCTCTGCCGAGCTCCTGCCGAATGTTCAGGTACGTATCATAGGTATTCTGGATATAAGGGGCATCAATCTTGACATTCTGAATATTGGTGGAGAATGTGGTGTGCCGACAATGGTCAGACCAGTAGGTATCAATCATCCGAATTTCTGTAATGGTAGGGTCACGGTGTTCTGTGTTCTTGAAATAATCCTGACAGAATTGGATGTCATCCCAATCCATTGCCAGACCGTATTCTTTGATAAAGTCTGCAAGCTGTTCTTTTGTGCGGTCACAGAAGCCATACAGCGTCTTGACTGCTGTTGGAATTTCATAGTTGGCATCCAGTGTTTCTGGCTTTTCCAGAGAGGCCTTCCGTCGTTCCACAGGGTTAATCAAATAGGACTGAATCCGTGCAAATTCTGCATCTGTCATATTGCCGCTGATAATATAAATCTGAGCTGTGCGAACCCGGCAGCGTTCTCCTTGCAGTAGAATCTGAATACACTGTTCACAGCTGTCTGCACGCTGGTCGAACTGTCCCGGCAGGTATTCCACAGCAAACATTCTCTGATTGCCGGTGCATTCTGGAAGGGTGTCATAGGTGACATCGACTGCTGGTTCGGAAAAGACGGTCGGAATGGCTTTCCGGAACGCCTCCTCGGTCAGATGATCTGCATCATAGCGGTTCAGAATGCGAACGCCTGAAACGCTGAGCCGAAGGGCAGTTTGCAGGTCATTTAAAACAGACTGTGCTTCTACCGCAAATTTCGGCTTTTTTTCCACATAAATTCGATAAACAGACATACGATTACTCCTTTTGTGATGAATTTGCATTGTCTTTCGGCACAATGTGCCCGAAACAGCAAGCAGAATCGCTTTTCTCTATTCTAACATAAAAAATCAATTTACGCAAACTTTTTTTAGAGCTTTCCGCAGGAATTTTTACTGGCGTAAAATCAGGTGTGTGCCCATTGTGAAATACAGCATCCCGTTCCCGTTCAAACAGCACCGGCAGCGTCATGCCAACACGGCTTTGCAGGAAGGCAGTTCGGGCGGTCTGTGCGATTTGCTGCATGGCAACCATGCGGCTGTGTTTTACACTGTCTGGTATTTGGTCAGGTCGTTTCGCAGCTGGCGTGCCGGAACGAGGGGAGTAGCGGAATACGTGAATTTTTGCGAACTGCATTTCTCTTGCAAAAGTAAGCGATTCTGCAAAGTCTGTATCGGTTTCGCCGGGAAATCCAACCATGAGATCGGTTGTAATGGAGCAGGTTGGAAATCGTTTGCGAATGGCATGGCAAAGTGCCGCATAGTCAGCCGTGGTATATCGCCGGTGCATTTCTTTTAAAGTGCGGTCACAGCCGCTTTGCAGGGATAAATGAAACTGTGGGCAAAAAGCGGGAAGAGCAGCGAGGGCGTCTAGTAATGGTTCGGTTATGCGTTCTGGTTCCAGTGAACCAAGGCGGACACGTTGGATACCGGTTGTTTCACAGCAGAGCTGAACCGCTTCCAGCAGCGAGCCACCCCATTCCTTGCCATAAAAGGCAAGATTGATGCCGCAGAGGACAACCTCTTGATAGCCCTCCGCTGCCAGTTGTTGTACTTCCGCTTGCAGGACATCTCGTGGCATAGAACGGCAGCGACCCCTTGCATAGGGAATAATACAGTAGCTGCAAAAACAGTTGCAGCCATCTTGGATTTTCAGAAATGCCCTTGTGTGATCGGCTGGTATATGATGTGGCAGACAGGCAAATGCCTCTTTGCCATTATAAGCGGTCACTTGTTTTAAGGGTCTGCGGTTTTCCGCTAAAAACTGTGCTACCAGCTGTGGCAATTGGGAACGATTCTGTGTACCGGTGACAATATCCGCTTCCGGTAACGCAGCCGCCGCCGTCGGATAAGCCTGTGCATAACAGCCGGTCAGTACAATGATCGCCTTCGGGTTACCGGTACGCAGTTTGCGAAGTGCTGTATGCATTCGATTGTCACCGGATGCGGTTACCGTACAGGTGTTGAGAACAATCACATCTGCCAATTCGGGTTGCTGTGTAATCGTATATCCGGCAGCCTGAAAGATTGCTTCCATGCCAGCTGTTTCACAGCTGTTGACCTTGCATCCAAGGGTAAAAAAGTAACATTGCAATGAAAAAGTACCTCCTCTCAGGTGATACAAAAAGAAATGAAATATCGGATAAATTGCAAGTAAAACAGGGAATTTGTGTTTCTGTTTTGTTCTATTTGTCACACAAATTCCACATAGTTTAGTGGGTGTGAATAAAAAAGAGGATTCTGTTTCCGTCCCTATTATACTATAATCACGAAAATAAAGCAATCATCTTGACAAAAAAAAAAAATTGTAGTATACTAAAGGCAACAGAACGGAAAACGACAGTTACATCGCAATGTGTCGAGCCGCTCTGGACAGCAAAAGTCATACAAAAATATATGTTTGGGGTAGGACCTAGGGAGGCATGCGTTATGTATGAAACAATGATTTCTCTGCAGGCAATCAATGATGTAAAGGATTTTGTAAACACCGTGATGCTGTTTAATTATGACATTGATCTGGTATCCGGTCGGTATGCAGTGGATGCAAAGTCCATCATGGGGATCTTTAGTCTGGATTTGTCCAAGCCAATTAAGTTGCAGGCACATACAGAAGATCCAGAAGCATTGATTAAGGCAATCGGCAAATTTATGGTAAAGTAAGTTGTCATTCAAAGATTGAGTAGAATAGTAAGAGGGAGAGAGCGGCAATCGCATTGCCGCTCTTTTTCTGTCCAGTAGATGTCTGTTTCAGGCGATTTTTGCATACAATACAGTGGGCTGATATTCCGTTTAGAAAAATAGGTCACGCTGATAGGGGTGTACAAATATGCGAAAACTCGTTGCAGGCATTTTGACTTTTTGGATCACACTTTTCTGTTGTCTGCCCATGCGGACGGCAGCAGAAGAAAATGCAGTTTCTGAATCGGCTTATGTGCTGCTGGAACAGGAGAGTGGTACGATACTGGCAGAACAGATGTCAGATGTTCCCATGCCGATGGGAATGCTTGCAAAGTTGATGACAATCCTGCTTGCGGCAGAACAGCTGGAGTCTGGCAACTGGACAATGGATACGGTACTGACCGCTTCTGACAGCGTAAACAACTGTAAAGGTGCAACCGTCTGGCTGACATCCGGTGAAACCATGACGGTTTCCGATTTGTTGAAAGCTGTGATTATTGGCAATGCCAATGATGCGGCTACTGTGCTTGCAGAAGGTGTTAGCGGCAGTCAGGATGCCTTTGTGATGGAGATGAATGCACGAGCCTTTGACCTGGGAATGCGGCAGACAATTTTCACCAGTCCGCAAGGTTATGACGATTCCAGACAATTGACAACTGCAAAAGATATGGCACTGCTGTGCCGTCGGCTGGCAGATTTTGATATGCTGATTCCATATTTTCAGACATGGCGGGATTTCCTGCGGGGGGAGGCAACCGAACTGGTCAACGAAAACACGCTTTCCCGTACCTATGAGGGACACATTGGCTTTAAAGCAAGCCATACGGAGCAGTCCGGTTGGTGTCTGGCGGAGGGGGCAACCCGAAATGGTATGACCTGCATTGTTGTAATTCTGAATGGGGAGGAAGACCAGCGGTTTGCAGATGGCAAGCAGTTGCTGAAAACTGGGTTTTCGCAGTATCGTGTGATGCAGCCAGCATTTTCAGATGAGTTTCTGAAACCCATTCCGGTACGTGGCGGGGTGTCTGCTTCTGTTTGCTTTACTGCTGATTCCCTGCATGGTGTGGTAGTGCCAAAATCGCAGCCGGATCTGACCGCTGTTTTGCAGCTGCCTGCTTATGTGGAAGCACCTGTGCAGAAGGGGCGGAAAATCGGCAGTGTTGCATTCTATAATGGCGATACATTGCTGTATGAAACCGCATTGGTGACAGCAGAACCAGTGGAAGCGATGACATTTTCTCGTGCATTGACCAAAATTACAGTCAAAATGCTTAAATTTTAGTGTTTAATTTTGTTGAAAAAATACAAGAATCCGGATTTCCCTTGCAATTCGCTTGAAAATATAGTATGATGTATATGGTAAATTGGTAGGGGAGTGTCCTGTGTCGTGTACAGCATGCACCACCCTTTTATGAAATTGGAGGGAATGTAGTTATGGCTTTAAAGCTGAATACCAAATATCTGGCACCTTTTGTTGGAGAAGAGGAGCTGAAAGGAATTGCACCAGCAGTAGAGGCGTGTGCAAAGATATTGCATGATAAGACTGGTCTGGGCAGCGATTTTCTGGGCTGGCTGACTTTGCCGACTGACTATGACAAAGAGGAATTTGCGAGAATTCAGGCTGCTGCAAAGAAGATTCAGAGCAATTCTGATATTTTAATTGTCATTGGCATCGGCGGTTCTTATCTGGGAGCACGGGCTGCCATCGAATTTTTACAGTCTTCTTTTTATAATAATAAGAAGAAAGAGACGCCGGATATCTATTATGTCGGCAATAATATCAATCCGTCTTATTTGCAGGATGTGCTTGCAATCTGCGAGGGGAAGGACATTTCCGTAAACGTCATTTCCAAGTCTGGTACCACTACAGAACCGGCTCTGGCATTCCGTGTGTTCAAGAAGCTGGTAGAGGAAAAGTACGGTAAGGAAGGAGCAAAGGAACGGATTTTTGCGACTACCGATAAGGCAAAGGGCACGTTGAAGAATTTGTCAGACACCGAAGGATATGAAACCTTTGTTGTACCGGATGATGTCGGTGGACGGTATTCTGTTCTGACCGCAGTTGGTCTGCTGCCGATTGCTGTTGCAGGCTGCGATATTCAGGCATTGATGGACGGAGCTGCACAGGCACAGCAGGATTATATGGCGGATTTTGAAAACAATGACTGCTACAAGTATGCTGCACTGCGGAACATTCTTTATCGGAAGGGCAAGTCAGTGGAAATGCTGGTTTCCTATGACCCGAACTTTGTCATGATGTCAGAATGGTATAAGCAGCTGTTCGGTGAGAGCGAGGGCAAGGACAACAAGGGGATTTATCCGGCTGCTGGTGTCTTCTCCACAGACCTGCACTCTATGGGACAGTACATTCAGGAAGGTGCAAGAATTCTCTTTGAAACGGTTGTGGATATTAAAAAGCCAAAGCAGGATTTCTTCTTGGAACCGGATGCAGAAAATCTGGACGGTCTGAACTTCCTGACCAATCAGAATATGTCGGTTGTCAACCACAAGGCACTGGAAGGCGTAATTCTGGCACATACTGAGGGCGGCGTTCCAAATATGATTCTGGAACTGGATGATACCACAGAAAAGAGCCTCGGCTATTTGATTTATTTCTTTGAAAAGGCTTGTGCTATTTCTGGTTATCTGCTGGGTGTCAATCCGTTTAACCAGCCGGGCGTAGAAAGCTATAAGAAGAATATGTTCGCATTGCTGGGTAAGCCGGGTTATGAAGACCGCAAGGCAGAGCTGGAAGCAAAGCTGAACTAAACAAAAAGAAAACAATGTCTTCTGACATGAAAGGAGCTTATTTATGATACAGTTGATTACAGGTAAAAAGGGCAGCGGCAAGACCAAGGTTCTGATTGATCGGATCAATGGTGCCGTTAAGGATACCAATGGCTGTCTGGTTTGCGTGGAAAAGGGAGAAACCCTTCGCCGTTCTATCAGCTATAAGGTAAGATGGTGTGATGTGGAACAGTTCGCCATTGACAGCTTTGCTGCATTTTATGGCTTTGCAGCTGGTATGCTGGCAGGAAATTATGACATCAAGGAAATCTTTGTAGATGGTATCTTCCGGATTGCAGGTGCAGATTTCGATGAATTCGGTCTGATGCTGAATAAGTTGGACAAGCTGACTGGAGAAGATGTAACGGTTGTATTTACCGTTTCCGCAGATAATGAGGAACTGCCGACCAGCGTTACCAAGTTTCTGGACTGATCCGCTTTTTACAGGTTTTTGAAAAAAAAGCTTGACAATTTGCGAAGAAGTAGTATATAATAATTGTTGCGATGTGTGAAAGGAAAGACTATGAAATTACAGCTTCGGGAAATCTTTCAGGTAACCGGGATGCATTTGCCGGTATCTTATTCGATTCCAGTTTCGGAATTGGAGAATGTGCATGGATATACATTTGCAGAGCCGATTGCTGTAGAAGGAGAATTGGTGAACCGTGCTGGTATTGTGACGCTGTCTTATACGGTGTCCTGCCGTTTGGATGCGGTCTGTGACCGTTGCCTAAAACCGTTTACACCTTCCTTTTCGTATGCATTTTCTCACACCGTTGTGCCGTCATTGCACAGCGACAACCCAGCGTATGATGCTTATCTGGTCGCTGAACATGACATGATTGATTTGAATGAGACAGCAATCTCAGACTTACTGCTGATGCTGCCGACGAAGCTGCTTTGCCGGGAGGATTGCAAAGGTTTGTGCGATATTTGCGGGTGTGATTGGAATACATCCACTTGTGACTGTCTGAAGTAAAAAGGAGGTGCCACCATGGCTGTACCGAAGAGAAAGGTTTCCAAGGCAAGACGGGATAAGAGACGTTCTGCTGTATGGAAGCTGGATGCACCGGCAATGACTGTATGTGATCATTGTGGTGCATACAAAGCACCGCATAAGGTCTGCAAAGCTTGCGGATATTATAAGGGTGTTGCTGTATTGAAGATGGACGCTGAATAAGCAACCTACGTTGAGGGGGAGAGGCGGAATGGTTCGCCTCTCCCTTTTTCATCATGTATTTTTTGTCTGATTTGGGAAGAATGTTAGAGAATATCGAAGGACAGAAAGGAGTGGATGCCAATGGCATTGCCAATTGTAGCAGTCGTAGGCAGACCGAATGTCGGAAAGTCTACCCTGTTTAATAAGCTGATTGGAAAACGGCTTTCGATTGTAGAAAATACCCCCGGTGTGACCCGTGACCGGATTTATGCAAAATGTGAGTGGCGGGATCGTGCTTTTATGCTGGTGGACACCGGCGGCATTGAGCCAACCACCGAAGATGTTATTTTAAAGCAGATGCGACAGCAGGCACAGCTTGCGATTGAACAGGCAGACGTGATTGTTTTGGTGACAGATGTTCGCTGCGGTGTTACAGCGGATGACAGTGCGGTTGCAAATATGCTGCAAAAGAGCGGAAAACCCATTATTTTAGCAGTCAATAAGTGCGATAAAATTGGAGAACCGCCGATGGAATTGTACGAGTTTTATAATTTGGGGCTGGGCGATCCATTTCCTGTTTCTGCGGAACATGGACATGGCAGCGGTGATATGCTGGATGCCATTTATGATGCATTGCCGGATGAATCTGCGTTGGAAGAACAGGTCGATGCCATTCGTGTGGCAATCATCGGCAAGCCGAATGTCGGCAAATCTTCTCTAGTGAACCGCATTGCCGGGGAAGAACGTGTGATTGTCTCCAATGTTGCAGGTACAACACGGGATGCAACGGATACGACGGTAGAAAATGAGGAAGGAAAGTTTATCCTGATTGATACGGCTGGGATTCGGAAAAAATCCAAGGTGACAGAGAAAATAGAGCAGTACAGCGTGCTGCGTGCCTATATGGCGGTTGATCGGGCAGATGTCTGTCTGATTGTCATTGATGCTGTAGAAGGCTTTACGGAGCAGGATTCTAAAGTGGCAGGCTATGCACATGAACAAGGCAAGGCTTCCATTGTCATTGTGAACAAATGGGATTTGGTCGAAAAGGACGATAAGACCTTGCAGAAGTATGAAGAAGAACTGCGGGGACATTTCAGCTTTATGTCCTATGTGCCATTTCTGTTCCTATCTGCGAAAACAGGACAGCGAGTATCTAAGTTGTTTGGAATGGTCAAGGATGTGTATCATCAAAATTCCATGCGTGTGACAACAGGCACGCTGAATGATATTCTGGCATATGCAACGACCAGGGTGCAGCCACCATCGGACAAGGGACGACGGCTGAAGATTTACTATATGACACAGCCTTCTACCAATCCGCCTACCTTTGTGGTGTTTGTGAACCGTGCAGATCTGTTCCATTTCTCCTATCAACGTTATTTGGAAAATCAGATTCGGGCAGCATTTGGACTGACTGGGA
Organism: uncultured Oscillospiraceae bacterium; assembly: GCA_958448395.1. Taxonomy (GTDB): domain Bacteria; phylum Bacillota; class Clostridia; order Oscillospirales; family Ruminococcaceae; genus Ruminococcus_C. The sequence continues at coordinate 18,137 of CAUDDP010000018.1, forward strand.
CACCGGTACGGTTTATTGTACGGGAACGCAATCGGGATGACCAATCATAAACAACAGGAAGGATGGACAGGAGTATGCTTGTTATTGCAATTCTCTTGACAGCTGTCATTTCTTACCTGCTGGGCAGCTGCAATTCTGCAATTATTGTGGGAAAACTGATGCAGAAGAAGGATATTCGGGATTACGGCAGCCATAATGCTGGTTTAACCAATACGCTTCGTTGTTTTGGAAAAGTCTGTGCTGCATTGACGCTGGTCGGTGATTTAGGGAAAGGCATCATTGCTGTGCTGTTGAGCAAGGGGCTTTTTCATCTGTTGCAAGTGGGTTTTACACCAGCGATGGATTTGCAGCTTGTGGGGTATATCGCCGGTATTTTTGCCATTCTGGGACATGTCTTTCCGCTTTATTATGGCTTCAAAGGCGGAAAAGGCGTGTTGGTTGGCGTGTCAGTCTTTCTGGTGATTGACTGGCGGGTGTTCTGTATCTTAATTGGTATTTTTATCATCGTGCTGATTTTGACAAAATATGTTTCGCTTGGTTCAATCATCGCCTCAGCATGTTGTCCGGTTGTGACATTCCTGATGCAGCATTTTCAGGCAGAACTATTGCCGCTTTGGTATCAGCTGGTGAATACCAGCATGGCGGCATTGATGGCAGGTTGGGTGATTTTCATGCACCATTCCAATATCGAGCGGCTGCGAAGTGGAACAGAAAACCGCTTTTCGTTTCACAGTTCATCAAAACAAAAAAAAGCATAATGGAGGGGAGACAGTCTATGGAACATATCACAATTTTAGGTTCAGGTGGATTTGGACTGAGTCTTGCACTGTCCGCTTATCGCAGTGGACATGCTGTAAAGGTTTGGTCGAAGTTTCCAGAGGAACTGGAAGCGATTCGTCGGGATGGCGAGCATAAGCAGAAGTTGCCGGGTGTGCCGATTCCACAGGAAATTTCACTGGTTGCGGATTTAGAAGCTGCCATTGCAGATGCCAATCTTGTAATTTTCGGGATTCCATCTTCTTTTCTGCGTGCAACGGCAAAATTGGCTGCCCCCTATCTTCATGCACCAATGGTGGTGGTCAATACCGGCAAAGGCTTAGAGGCAGGCACCAATCATACTATGAGCCAGATTTTGCAGGAAGAACTGCCGCATTTGCCGATTGTTACCGTAACAGGACCGTCTCATGCGGAGGAAGTGGCACGCAATGTGCCGACTACGATTGTTGCTGCTTCTACCGATCAGCAAGCAGCGATGTATGTGCAGCAAACGATGTACAGCGAAACCTTACGGCTGTACCGCAGTACAGATATCATTGGTTGTGAAATCGGCGGTGCACTGAAAAACATCATTGCCCTGAGTGCTGGCATTTGTGATGGACTGGGCTGCGGCGATAATACCAAAGCGGCTCTGATGACACGGGGAATGCATGAAATTACAAAACTTGGCGTTGCTATGGGCGGTAAACAGGAGACATTTGCAGGTTTGTCCGGTATCGGAGATCTCATCGTGACCTGCTGTAGTATGCACAGCCGTAACCGCAGAGCTGGCATTCTCATTGGTGAGGGTGTTTCCCCAGAAGAAGCTGTCAAATTGGTCGGTACCGTGGAGGGCTATTATTGCTGTGAAGTGGCATATGAACTGGCACAGAAACTCGGTGTATCCATGCCGATTACAGAGCAGTTGAATCGGGTACTATTTCATGGTGGAGATCCAAAGGATGCGGTTTATGCATTGATGTGCCGTCCGCAGCGGTCAGAATGGGTAGAGCAGGAGATGTGAATGGCAAACAGTGGGCAAATTCTTTCTGTATCATTTATTTGGAATGATACAAAAGGAAGGAGGTGTGCTTGATGCTGGATTATCGAATGCATACGTTTCTATCATTGTGTGAGACAAGAAGTTATACCAAAACGGCTCAAATTCTGCATATTTCACAGCCGTCTGTTACACAGCATATTAAGGCGTTGGAACAGTATTATAACTGTCGCTTGTTTCGGCATGAAGGCAGAAACTTAGAACTTACGGAAGAAGGAAAGTACCTCTACCAAAAGGAAATCAATATCCTGACAAATGAAAAGGAAATTGAAACGCATATTGAGCAAATGCAGAAGGGTGTGCATTTACGGATTGGCATGACGCCTTCTGTTTGTGAATCGTTTGTCCCGAAAAATATTGCAGTTTATGTAAAGCAGCATGCGGCAACACACTTTCAATTTGTAATAGATGATATGCAGCAGCTGCGGGAATATCTGGCAAATGGTGCGTTGGATGTGGTATTTTCAGAGGATTTTTTCTTAAATAGTTTTATTTTTGAACGGCATATTTATCATCAGGAGCAGTTGATATTGGTGTCGAATCCAGATACTGCTGCTAAGCTTTATGGAAAACCAGTGGCTTCTATTTTAAAAGAAACGCTGCTGATACCGCCAGAGGAATCCGCTTTGCGGGAGATGATTACGCACTGGCTGAATACCCGCAGCATTGCTTTGAATGATTTTCACAAGGTAATTGAGATAAACAGCATGACGATGATACGAGAGATGCTGGCACAAAAGATAGGCGTATCCATTTTATTTGAATCTACGGTGCAGCAGGATTTACAGAATCGACGATTGCAGCGGCTGCATATGGATGATTTTTTTCTTTGGGGAAAATTTCAATTTGTGTATTTGAAGGAAAGCCTGTCAAAAGAAATTTATTTGCAATTTCTGAATGAATTTCAAAACATTGCATTGGAGCAGGGACATGCACCAGCCGTACCGGTCTCATTTTCCATGCCATAAATGAAAAGCCAAACGGCTTGCAGGGACTATCCTGCAAGCCGTTTATTGATTATTTTTAAAAAATGATTATACATTAAAGCGGAACAGGACAATATCGCCGTCCTGCATCACATAGTCTTTCCCCTCCAACCGAACAACGCCTTTTTCCTTTGCAGTTGTCATAGAACCGCCGCAAGCCATGAAGTCATCGAATGAAACCACTTCTGCTCGAATAAAGCCTTTTTCAAAGTCTGTATGGATTTTTCCGGCTGCCTGTGGAGCTTTCGTGCCTCTGCGAATCGTCCATGCACGCACTTCTGGTTTCCCGGCTGTCAGATAGGAAATCAGTCCGAGCAGGCTGTAGCCTTCCCGAATGATACGGTTTAAACCGGATTCCTCCAGTCCCATTTCGGATAGGAACATCTCTTTTTCCTCATCTTCCAGATCAGAAATCTCTGCTTCAATTTTTGCACAGATGGGCAGTACTGCCGCATGTTCCTCTTCTGCAATTTTGCAGAGCGTCTGATAATGTGGGTGTGATGCCAAGTCTCCGGAAAAGTCCTTTTCACAGAGATTTGCTGCATAGATGACTGGCTTTGCAGAAAGCAGTGGCGTTTCTTTCAGCCATTCCTGTTCTTCTTCCGTCATTTCAAAGGCTCTGGCAGACTTTCCTTCCTCAAGGTGTGCTTTTAGCTGTTCCAGAAAGTTTAGTTGGTTTTGCAATTTTTTGTCACCCTTGAGTGCCTTTTTTACTCGGTCGATTCGACGGGTCAGCATATCCAGATCGGCAAAAATCAGTTCCAGATTGATGGTTTCAATGTCTCTTGCGGGGTTGATACTGCCGTCTACGTGCACGATATTGACATCTTCAAAGCAGCGGACAACATGCACAATGGCATCCACCTCTCGAATATCGCCGAGGAATTTGTTTCCGAGGCCTTCGCCTTTGGAAGCTCCCTTTACCAGTCCGGCAATGTCTACAAATTCCAGTGTTGCTGGTGTGAATTTATCCGGTTCATAGATTTTTGCCAGGGTATCCAAGCGGCTGTCCGGTACAGAGACGATGCCGACATTTTTTTCAATGGTGCAGAATGGATAGTTTGCTGATTCTGCACCAGCGTTGGTGAGTGCATTAAATAATGTACTTTTCCCGACGTTGGGAAGTCCGACCATACCTAATTTCATAACGAATCCACATTCCTTTGTTGTTAGAATTTCTTGCGAAACAAGCCGCCGCTGTGCGGCAACGTTGCAGCATATATAATACTATTATACAATATCCAGTTGGCAATGTCAACCGTCAATGTCAAATCCATTTTCAAATGATGGAGTGAATTACTCCGCCGCAGGCGACTGCGATCAAGCTGGCTTCAGGCGGCGAGTCGCCGCAGACAGTCCACCCACCGTTATGGAATGGAAAAGGTAGGGCATTGGATGCCCTCAAGGGCGGGAAACGACTGCACGCCATGGGCAAATGCGGTCAAGCTGGCTTCAGGCGGCGAGTCGCCGCAGACAGTCCACCCACCGTTATGGAATGGAAAAGGTAGGGCATTGGATGCCCTCAAGGGCGGGAAACGGCTGCACGCCGTAGGCGATTGCGGTCAAGCTGGCTCCAGCTTGGCAGGGGTGCAGGGAGCGGCAGCCACCGCACTGTTTTAACGACATGTTGTTGTTTTATTTAGAAAAATAACAACATCACTGCTATCGCTGTCCGCCTTCTAAAATAACAAAACGATATAAAATGTAGGAATTTAGAGTGATTCGGCTGCAAGTTTGCAAAACGTACAACGGCGGACAGCGGACACAGGCAGAGAGCGAAGCGAATCTGCCGGCGGAGATAAGATTGTTATCGGTGAGAGAAAATATAAAAATAGATTTCCATGTTGTATTGCAAAAGGAAAATACAATGCAATGGTTAAAAATGATATTTTAGTACACTCGAAAGCAAAGACCCTCTTTCAGGCGGTTTGCCGTTTTTTCCAGCAGCAGCAGCACGATGCCGTACATTAGGACTGCACTGCCGACACTGCTCAGCAGCATGACAGGGAGCGGAAGTGTTTGCGTTAGGTTTCGGCAGAGACAGGCAGTCACAAGACTCATGGCAGCTGCATACCCCAGCGGCAGCAGCGGTTTCAGCCAGTGCAGGGGCTGCCCTAAGATGCGTTGTAGTCCGTGCAGTGCCATTCCAAATAAAAGAGCATAGCAAAGGCTGGTTGCGATTCCCGCACCGATAAGGGAACACGCTGGAATTTGCAAGAAAATCATATTTCCTATCAGTTTCACCGCAACACAGGGCAGCATGTACTTTACAGGTAAATCTGCTCTGCCAATACCTTGCAGAATGCTGAACAGTGGCATGGTCAGACAGAGGAAGAACATGCCCGGCAGCAATGCCCGCAATGATTCTGCTGCAATTGTACAGGCAGTTTCCTGTCCGCTGTAGAGCAGCTGCATGACGGGTTCTGCCATGCAAAATAAACCACCGGCAGCCGGCAAAGCCAGCAGGGTTGTGATAAATAAAACGGATTGCAGCTGTTTTACAACAGCATTTTTTTGTTGTTTTGCCCATGCTTGTGCGGCACAGGGCAGTACAGATTTTCCAAACATATTGGTGACAGACGGGACTAAGTTAAAAACGGTCAGAGCCATGCCGGAAAATGCACCATAAACCAGAGCCGGAAAAGCGGCATCGGCTGCAATGTCACCGAATTTTTGCAGCAGGGCATCCAGTTTTGTCTGTTGCAGGGTGTCAAAGCAGTGCATCATCGTGCATAGGTCAATCAAAGAGGTCAGGTTGGTGACAAAGGAGCCAAGTGCCACCGGCAGCATGACGCGGAACAGATCTCGAATGAGTTTTCCCGTGCGGAGCGGAACGGCTTGCTTGCTGTTTTTTGGCAGCCCGTCCCCGAGGAGATTCCGGATGAAAAAATAAAGTCCGCCGCAGAATGTGGAGAGGGTCACACCCAGAACGGCTGCCGCTGCTGCAATGGGGAGAATGGGGGTACCGATTGGAAAGAAAGCGAGCACTTGCGATTCATGTGTAAAGACATAGTGGCTCAGCAACAGACCGCAGGCAACTTTTGCAATGGATTCCACAGCTTGTGAAACTGCTGTAGGATACATATTGCAAAGGCCTTCATAATAGCCACGTTCGACAGCCGTCAGGCAGCCAAAAAAAGCAGCCGGTGCCATCATCCGAACCGCATAAACAGCCAGCGGATCGGCAGCCGTGTAGCAGGCAAACGGCTCTGCCAGCAGCCAAATGCCGCCGGTTAGCAATAGTCCAATGCAGAAAAAGACCATCCGTGCTGTGCGGCGGATTTTCCGAACATTGTGATATCGACATGCACCATGTTCCTTTGCAACAAGAGAGGCAACAGCAGTGGAAAGTCCAGTGATGGAGAGGGCATAGACCGGTAGAAACAGCCCATAGGCACAGCCAAAATAGCCCATACCAACACCGCCGAGCTGATAGGTAAGAGGAATTTTAAAGAGTGCACCAAGTCCTTTTGTGAGAATGGCAGAGAGGAGTAAAATAACGGAACCCTTTAAGAAATTCTGTGTTTTCAAAGTATTCTCCTTTTATCATGAAAAGTAATGTGTGTGTTCTTTTGGTTTCTTATTCCTGAGGAATGCGTTCTGAAATCTGGGATAGCATATTTTTACCATTTGATAAATTTTGTGAGTCTGCTTAAAAATTATGTTGCAGAATCGGAAAATATGTGCTATAATAATAAAGCAGCAGAAATTGCACATCCGTGTGCAGTGGACTGCGGTTGATTTTTTTCAGAAGAAAGGATGACTTTCTATGCAATTTCAATTCTCAGATGATGTAGCAAAACTACAGCCTTCTACGATTCGAGAAATTTTAAAATTTACCAGTATGCCGGATGTGATTTCTTTTGCTACCGGCAATCCCGCACCAGAAGCCTTTCCAACCGAGCTGATTGCAGCACTTTCTGCTAAGCTTTTGCAGGAAAATCCTGTGCTTGCCATGCAGTACAGTATTACAGAGGGGTATCCGCTGTTGCGGGAACAGTTGAAGCAATGGATGACGGAAAAGCACTGCTTTTCACCGGAATCCGATGATTTAATTATCACCTCCGGTGCACAGCAGGCAAATGAACTTTCCTGCAAGGTACTGCTGAATGCTGGAGATACGCTGATTTGCGAAGCACCTAGTTTTATTGGTTCGCTGAATGCGTTTCGTTCGTATGGTGTCAATTTGGTCTCTGTCCCCTTGGAAGCGGATGGTATGGATTTGGCAGCATTGGAACACACACTGCAAACAGAGCCGAATTGTAAGCTGATTTATGTGATTCCGAACTTTCAGAACCCAACTGGACAGGTTATGTCACTGGAAAAACGGAAGGGTTTGTATGCTTTGGCATGTCAGTATAACGTGGCAATTCTGGAAGACGATCCTTACGGGGAACTTCGGATTTCTGGAGAAGCTTTGCCAAGCATTAAGAGCATGGATACAGAGGGCAGAGTTTTGTATTCTGGTACATTTTCCAAAATTCTGGCACCCGGTTTCCGTGTTGGCTATCTCAGTGCACCGAAGGAACTGGTGCAAAAGGTGGTTGTCTGCAAGCAAGTTGCAGATGTGCATACAAACATCTGGGCACAGGTCATGTGTTCCGAATTTCTAAAGCATGTGGATATGCAGGAACATCTGGAAGGGCTGCGGAAGGTCTACCGGCATAAATGTACGCTGATGGCAGATACCATGGAAGATTGCTTCTCAAAGCAGGTGGTATGGAAAAAGCCAGAGGGTGGTTTGTTTATCTGGTGTACTCTGCCGTCTGATTGTGATATGCCGGCATTTTTTAAGAAGGCTGTGGAAGAATACAAGATTGCAGTGATACCGGGAAATGCATTCTTAGTCAATGAGGCAACCCCGACTACTTCTTTCCGTCTGAATTACTCCACACCAACGGATGCACAAATTGTCACGGGTATTACGATTCTCGGTCGTATGACAAAGGAAATGTTCGCATAAAAGTTAAAATTTTGACGTTTATCATGACGGATATTAGAAAGGAATTTTGAATAATGGCAACAGCAAATCATTCCCCACTGGACCGCTATATGGTCACAGAAAAATATATTGTAACAAGAGGAACGGCACTGCATTTTCCGCCGAAGATTTTCGGAAAACTGGTACAGAACAATGATACGATCTATGGCGTAGTCGTTGATATGCCGATGAGCCCAACCCTGCTCTGTACCCTCGTGATGTATATCAATGGTGCAGCAAACTTGTATTTTAACAACGGTTCAGAGTATATTGGTGCAGCACAGCGATACCAAACGGTTGCACAGCCGGCACGAATTGCAGTGGCAAACGCACCGAGAATCCTGGAAGAAGCGACAAAGACGAAGGCAACAGACTTGCCAAATGCACAGCATCACTTTATCTACCTGACTACAAAGAATGGTATCTATAAAAAGGATCTGCGTCTTGCCAATCTGCCGAATGAATCCAAGGAGATGCAGACATTCTTCTATCTGTATCAGCAGGTAATGGGTGCCCTGCGGAATGCACAGGTGAAGGATTGTTCACAGGCAGGCAAGTAAGCTGGAAACAGTGATTTTAGGAAAAGGGAGAAAAAGAAAAATGGAAGGTGCACAAAAGAAATTGATTTTCAGTGGCATCCAGCCGACTGGTACCTTTACACTGGGCAACTACATTGGTGCCATTCGGAACTGGGGACCGTTACAGGACGAATACCGCTGTGTTTACAGTGTGGTAGATATGCATGCCATTACTGTCCGGCAGGATCCGGCAAAGCTGCGGCAGAATACGTTGCAGGCATATGCTTTGCTGCTGGCATGTGGCATTGATCTGGAAAAGTCGATTTTGTTCATTCAGAGCCATGTCAGAACCCATGCAGAATTAAGCTGGGTGCTGGGCTGTAATACACAGTTCGGGGAATTGTCCCGTATGACACAGTTCAAGGATAAGAGTGCAAAACATGCAGATGATGTCAATTCTGGTTTGTTTACCTATCCGGTTCTGATGGCAGCCGATATTCTTGCTTATAATGCCGATCTGGTGCCGGTGGGGGTAGACCAGAAGCAGCATCTGGAACTGGCACGCAATATTGCACAGCGGTTTAACCAGCGGTATGGGGAGTTCTTCACGCTGCCAGAGCCGTATATCCCACCAGTTGGTGCAAAAGTTATGTCCCTACAGGATCCAACAAAGAAAATGTCCAAATCAGATGAGAATCCAAATGCCTGCATTTTGATTCTGGATGACAGAGACACCATCATCCGCAAGTTTAAGCGTGCGGTAACAGACAGCGATACCGTGGTACGGTATGCAGACGGCAAGGATGGCATCAATAACCTGATGACGATTTATTCTAGTCTGACTGGCAAGGACTATGCCGCCATTGAACGGGAATTTGAAGGCAAGGGCTACGGAGATTTCAAGCTGGCAGTTGGGGAAACTGTGGCAGATCACTTGCAGCCGATTCAGGATACCTTCAAAAAACTGTTTGCAGATAAGGCTTATTTGAAGGCTTGCTATACAGATGGTGCAGCAAAGGCATTGGCATATTCGCAGAGAATTGTCAGCAAGGTTTATCATAAGGTTGGCTTTGTAGACGCACGATAAGGGGATCGCATTATGAGGGATTATATCCAGATACACTCTGACGAGAATGGGATTCAGGTTTGTTTTGATATTGAGCAGGACAAAGTGATGAAAATTGGCGAAGAGATGAATGCCATTCAAGAAGATGCCTATATGAACGGCGAAAACTGGGATCATTTCTTGCAGTATTACCTTGCAGAATATGCACCGGAAGTATTGGAAGGTATGGAAACCGATCCGGAAGCTGGTACATATGCAGCTTATTATGCATCTACACCGGAAGATGCAGCCAAAGCGGAGAAATTGGCTGCGATTATCACTTCTTTGATAGAACATCCGGAGGAAATTTACCATATCTTACAGGAAGCAGGAGACGAAATCGAATGGGATTGAGGAAATCCCTGTAACATTATAACAAACACAAACAGGACAGTACGGCAAACGTTCTGTCCTGCTTTGTTCAAATGACTGGAAGGAAGGACATTGGAATGGGATTGCTTTGTACAGAACGATTTGTGTTGCGTCCATTTCGGGCAGGAGATGCACCTGCAATGTACCGGAATTGGTGTTGTGACGAGCGTGTAGCGAGGTATTGTCGATGGTTTCCACATGAAAGCGTCGCTATCACAGAGGAACTGCTGCAATGCTATTTGCGTGAAGCGGAAGATGGATTCCTGTACCGCTGGGCGATTACAAAAAAGGAATCAGAAGAACCAATTGGCTGTATGGATGTGGTGGGCTTTGGAGCAGATAGACATACACCGGAAATTGGATACGTGCTTTCCTATGCAGAATGGGGGAAGGGCTGTATGACGGAGGTCTTGCAAGCAGTTATCGCATATCTGTTTTCGTGTGGTTATACCAAAATAGCAGCACGGCATCATGTAGAGAATCCAGCTTCTGGACGAGTGATGGAAAAATGCGGAATGCATATGACTGGCTATGCAAAGATACAGGAAAAGTTCGGTTCGGATCAGTTGTGTGATGTGAAGTGCTATGCCATTTCTGCACCGCAGCAGACAATAGAAACGGAGGAATAGAAAATGGTAACGTATCCACAGAAAGAAAAATATGATATCAACGACCTGATTGCGGTAATTCGGCTTTTACGGCAGCCGGATGGCTGTCCGTGGGACAAGGAGCAGACGCATGAATCTGTCCGTATGAACTTCATTGAGGAAGTTTATGAGGTAATTGAGGCAATTGATAAAAAAGACACTGCTTTAATGCGGGAAGAACTCGGAGATGTGCTGATGCAGGTGGTATTCCATGCACAGATGGAACGAGAACAGGGTAACTTTACTTTTGAAGATGTCTGCGATGAGGTTTGCAGAAAGCTGATTATCCGGCATCCGCATGTATTCAGTAATGTACAGGTTTCTGATACGGGAGATGTTTTAAAGAACTGGGAACAAATTAAACAGCAGACAAAAGGGCAGACAACCTATACGGAAACACTGGAAAGTGTCGCGGTTTCCCTGCCAGCATTGATGCGGGCACAGAAGGTGGGAAAGCGTGCAGCAAAGTCGGGCTTCGACTTTACTGGAGTGGAAGATAGTTTTGCAAAATTGCAATCTGAGGTGACAGAATTGCAGGAAGCGATTTCTACCAAAGATAAAGATGCTGCTGCGGAAGAACTGGGAGATTTACTGTTCAGCTGTACGAATGTAGCAAGAGCACTGGGTGTGGAGGCAGAAGAAGTGCTGACCGCAGCCACAGAAAAATTCATTCGTCGGTTTGCAAAGGTGGAGCAGACTGCTCAGGCAGCACAGAAAGAGATGAAAGACTGTTCGCTGGAGGAGTTGGAATCTTACTGGCAGCAGGCAAAGGAGGATTAAGAATGCGACTGGATAAATATTTGAAAGTATCCCGTTTAATTAAGCGGCGTACCGTTGCCAATGAAGCATGCGATGCGGAAAAGGTACTGGTCAATGGAAAGGTTGCCCGTGCTTCTTACGATGTTAAGGCAGGGGATATCATTGAAATCAACATGGGGCAGAAAGCACTGAAGGTAAAAGTAGAACAGGTGTTGGAACATGCACTGAAAGAAGATGCTGCCTCTATGTATACTATTGTCGAATAAAAATGGAATATTTTTAGCAGGATCATGCAGGATATGCTGTTCCTGCTTTTTTGTATTTAGAAAACCCCCGGCTAGGCCGGGGGTTGTTTATTGGATGTGTTTTGATTACTTGTTAATGACTTCTGCATTATAGTGTGTTTTTGCTTCTGTAATTTCGCCGCCGAGATACTTGAACTTAACAAACTGTTCGCCACGGAATGTGAGGGAACCCTGTTGATTGAATGGAACTTCCTTATAGACGACCTTTGTGGTAACAATATGTAAAATTTCGCCCTTTCTGGTTTTGAAAATCAATTCATAATATTCATTGTATAGCTTGGAGGTGCCGTTCGGGTCAATGGTACGCCGCCGTTCGTCTACCTTTTGTACCAGCATCACCATTTCGGTTCGGGTTGGACCCTTTGTTTTTGCCGGTTTTCGCATGTTCTTTTCGCCGGTGATATAGTACTCTCGATTGAATTCCATTGGGTGCTTTGCTGTGCCAATGGTGTCATCTGCAAAAAAGGCACTTATTTTTTTTCGGAAACGGCTTTTTTTAGAACCCAGCAGCATCACCAGCACCAATATGACTGCTGCTGCAATCACGACAATCAAAATATTATTCAAGGCCTCTTCGTAGTGGATATTTTCAATCATATGATTTCTCCCTTCTCTTTTTGTTTCTGTATAAACCGCCAGCTGTCTGCACACATTTGTGATAAATTGCGTTTGGCAGTCCAGCCAAGTATGGTTTTCGCCTTTGTGACATCTGCATAGGACACGGCAACATCACCGGCACGTCTTGGGCAGATCTGGATGGGGATTTTCTTGCCGCTGGCCGCTGCGTAAGTCTTTGTCAGTTCCAATACACTGCTGCCGTTTCCTGTGCCGAGATTAAAAACAGAAAAGCCACTGTGCTGTAAGCTGTACTGTAAGGCAGAGACATGCCCTTCTGCCAGATCCATGACATGGACATAATCTCGTATGCCTGTGCCATCTGGTGTATCATAATCGTTGCCATATACCCGAAAGAACGGTAGCTGACCGCTTGCTACCAATGCAAGATAGGGGGCAATGTTGCTGGGAATGCCATGTGGGGATTCACCAAGCAGACCACTTTCATGTGCACCGATGGGGTTGAAGTAACGCAGTGCGGTAATATGCCAGCTGACATCTGCATGACAGAGTGATTGCAGGAGCTGTTCGCTGATGATTTTGGTTTCTCCATAGGGATTGCTGGCAGAGAGCGGGGTCAGTGTTTCCGCATAGGGAGCAGTATGTTGTGTCCCATATACTGTCGCAGAGGAGGAGAAAATCAGCGTCCGACAGGCTGTTTCCTGCATCACTTGTAGGAGCTGCATCATGCCGCCGATGTTGTTTTGATAGTATCGCAGCGGTTGCTGTACCGATTCACCAACGGCCTTTAGTCCGGCAAAGTGCAGCACTGCCGAGATATGGTGTGTCCGAAAGAGCATTTGCAGACCGTCTGCATCCCGAATATCCATTTGATAAAATGGAATCGAGCTGCCTGTAATTTCCTGTACGTGCAGGATACTTTCCTGTTTGGCATTGCAAAGGTTATCCAGAATCACAACTGAATAGCCAGCCTGTAAGAGTGCGATACAGGTATGCGTTCCAATGAACCCCGCACCGCCTGTTACAAGAATTTCACCCATTTCCCTGTTATGTCCTTTCTCTTGTTCTTTGACACAGGGGATACCATGTCAGCAATTCACTATTATAGTATAGCGGATTTTTTTTGTTTTTTCAAGTCCTATTTGAAAAGAACGCATATTTTTTTCAAAAACAGTGCGTTTTTAGATAATAGTCGGTGTGGTCTGGAAAAATACCATCCAATTTGTAGAATTGTCACGGGAATCCATTTTCAAATGATGGGGTGGATTGCCTTGTCGAACGGCAACTGCGGTCAAGCTGGCTCAGGCGGCGAGTCGCCGCAGACAGCCCACCCACCGTTATGAAATG
>CAUDDP010000019.1 GCA_958448395.1 uncultured Oscillospiraceae bacterium
CTGATTCAGCTTGGCAGGGGTGCAGGGGGCGGCAGCCACCGCACTGTTTTAACGCTATGTTGTTGTTTTATTTAGAAAGATAACAAAACCGCTACCGCTGTCCTCCTTCTGAAAAAACAAAACGATACAGAATACAGAAATTTAGAGGAACAAGGCTGCAAGCATGTACAACGTACAATGGCGGACAGCGGACACAGGCAGAGAGCGAAGCGAATCTGCCGGCGGAGATGAGACTGGTATCGGTGAGAGCCAATACAAAACCGGATTTCCGTGGCGGCTTTTGAAAACGCCAATAAAAATTTCCTGTCAAACGTATCTTTATCTTTATAATCCCCTTATACATTCCCCTTCAAAGCGGCACTTACTTCGTCCATACTGATTCGGATTTCTTTTGTATGGATAATATCTCCATTCTCATCACTATTATTTTTATTGAAAAAGGTGGCTGTGACATAGCCCGTATCAACAGGCACCATGCATCCAATGCGATAGCCATCCCCATAATCCGGAAGTGCAGTCATTCCTACCCCTTCAATCTGTTCTCCGTTTTCATCATTTAGCCAAGAAGATTCATTGGGATCTGGTGCGATAAATCCTACGATCATCATAGCCGGCGAGATTTCATAAAATCGAACAGAATAACCATCTTCTGTAATGGTATATGCTTCATGGTTTCGCAGGGATGCATCTGGTGTTACATCCACAGAAAACTTAAGTGCTCCCAATTCTATATAATCGCTGTCCATATAGTTTTCCTGTGCTGTAATACGACCAGCACTGACGTTTATTGTTGTGGTTTCTGTTATTTCTGCCTCATCCAATAAGATTAAAGTAATATCGCCACTAAACTGATTGTTGGTTCCCTCATCTAGGACGAGACTGCCATCGAGGGAAGCAAATCCTTCTGGATTCGGCAAGCAGCCATACAGCTTGTCATTTATGCGAACGGTGAGTCTGTCCAATTTAATTAGCTGCTTATGAGTTGGATTGCCGTTCTTCATGCTGCCAGAAAGGCCGATCATCAGTGTCATGCCATCACAATATAGGCTATCAACCTGAAAAGTGAAGTTTTCCGTTTCCGCTGTGATGGTATCTGTTTCCGGTTTGGCAGCATCTGCGATTTTTTCATAGTCGTATTGTACGGCAAACTTATCAATGGGAAGTTCCTCTTCCACATCAGGAAGGGAAAAGGTCATATCCTTTTTATGAACCAGCTTGTCGAATACGCCCAGATGGTCAGCGGCGACGGCTGCTGTGCCACAGCATACCGTCATTGTCGCAGCGATCACAACAGCAAGTGTGCTGCGTTTTATTTTTCTTCTCTTGTTTGCATTATCTGGATTGGTTTCCCTTTTGAATTTTGTCATAATCGCAGTTACCTCCTCATCCGTAAGCGGTTCTGTCTCAAAATCGTCTGTATTCTGTACCGTCTGATTCAAAAGCTGATAGATAGAATCCTTCATGCTTATTCCTCCTTCCGAAAGAAACCGGGGTTGTTTGCAATCATTTTCTTTTTTCCTCTGGAAATGCGGTTGTACAGTATACTTTTCTGTTTGCCGAGTGCAGCTGCGGTTTCGCTGACGGATGCCCCTTCCCAGAATATATGAATAAAAATCGCTTTATCCTCTTCACTTAAACAGGATATTAGCTCCATAAAGAATTCATTGAACAAGGCATCCTCTGTGATGTGCATCGCATCTTCGATCTGTATCTGTTCAATGTCTATTGTAGGTTCTAGTTTTGTCAGCTTTCTGAGCCTGTCCAGTGCGGTATACTTTGCAATTCCCGCAGTCCAGTTTGCAAATGTACTTTTCGTTTCATCATAGTATGCAATATGATTCCATATCTTCAAGATACTTTCATATAGGCATTCTTCAGCATCCTCTGGATACGCATACAATATATGATGAATGACCGCTTTCATGCGTCCGCCATAGGTTCTGACGACGAATTCCAGTGCCGCTTCTTCTTTTCGTTTCAGATGCTTGATAAAATTTTTTTCTGTGATTTTCAATTTGCTCCCTCCTTACGGCGTTGGTTTCAGGAACTTCCTTTCACTTACTACTACGAAATGAAAACAGGAAATCTATCCATCTCATAAAAAATTTCGGATGAAACCATAGAATTTCAGGTAGTGCATTCCCATTCTATCACTATTTTATCATGTATTGGATCGGAATGCACGCCGTCTATAGGAATGACAAATCATACCAAAATGGACGCTATACTTATTGCATATTTCCTATATGCTTTCTTCTTTGTTGATGATTTTTTATTGAAATTAACAGAAACAACATAAAAAAGTGCCAAAAAAACAAAGCATTTTTTTAGAAAAAACCGTATGATAAAGGTGGGATAATCGGCATTTTTGCTGGTTACATGAAATGATGAGAAATAAACCTCAAAAAACTTTTAAAAGGAGTCGTTTGTATGAAGTTTTCATTCCGAACTATGCTGTCTGCTGTCACAGCGGCTGTGCTCTCTTTCAGTGCACTGCCGTTATCCGGCATCCACAACACAGCGATTACCGCAAACGCTGCATCTGCTCCCATCGTGGAAAAGCTTGACCGTGGCATTACTGCCATCAAAACTGGAAACGGTATGCTCGTCAGCTGGCGGTTTCTTGCCGATGATCCGGATGGAACGGTTTTCCAGCTCTACCGTAACAACACTCTTATCTATACCAGCCAAGGCAATGATGCGACCTGTTTTTATGATGAGGGCGGCTCTGCCTCTTCCAGTTATCGGGTGGATGCGGTTGTAAACGGTGCAGTGCAGTCCTCCAGTACCTGCAATCTCATTTCTGGTACAGATTACTTTGATATCCCCATGGATGTGCCGACCAGCTCGGAATGTACTTACAGTCCGAATGATTGCAGCGTGGGGGATGTGGATGGTGACGGGGTCTATGAGATTTTTGTGAAGTGGGATCCCTCCAACTCCAAAGACAACTCTCAAAAAGGTAAAACCGGCAATGTCTATATTGACTGCTACAAATTAACCGGAGAAAAGCTCTGGCGGATTGATATGGGAAAAAATATTCGTGCCGGTGCCCATTATACACAGTTTTTGGTTGCCGACTTTGACTGTGACGGCTATGCGGAAATGACCTGCAAAACCGCTGACGGTACGATTGATGGACAAGGAAACGTAATCGGTGACGGCTCAGCGGATTACCGCAATTCCAACGGCTATGTCCTTTCCGGATCGGAATATTATACTCTTTTTGATGGCAGAACTGGAAAGGCACTGGATACCGTCAACTATGTGCCGGACAGAGGAACTGTTTCCAAGTGGGGTGACAAGTACGGCAATCGTGTAGACCGTTTTCTGGGTGCAGTTGCCTATCTGGATGGTGTGCATCCCAGTGCAGTCACGTTCCGTGGGTATTACACGAGAATGACCGCAACTGCTTATGATGTAGTAAACAAAAAGCTGGTGCAGCGTTGGAAATTTGATACTGGGAACACTTCTTCTGCTCCCGGATATGGTGACGGCAACCATAACTGTATGCCTGCCGACGTAGATGGAGACGGAAAACAGGAAATTATCACGGGTTCGACTTGTCTGGATGATGACGGTACAGTACTTTGGTGTTTGAACAAGGGGCATGGCGATGCCCTGCATTTGGGCGATCTGCTGCCGGAACGAAATGGTCTCGAACTCTGGATCTGTCATGAGGACAAACCTTATGGTGTGACACTGGTGGATGCAGGAACGGGAGAAGTGATTTTCCATAAGGATAATTCAGGAGATACCGGTCGCTGCTGTGCGGACAATGTCTGGGCTGGCAATGCCGGAGCGGAATTTTGGGGACTGGGAAACGATGTCTTTGATGGCAGCGGCAATACGCTCTCCTGCCGCAGACCGGCAATTAACTTCCTGAGCTACTGGGACGGTGACTTTGAACGGGAAATTTTGGATGGTTATACCGATTCTCCGGCAACCATTACGAAAATGGGGGAAAACGGAAAATTGACAACACTGCTGTCTACAGATGGCTATTATACTTGCAACACGACAAAGGGAACCCCTTGTCTGTCGGCGGACATTTTCGGTGACTGGCGGGAGGAATTGATTGTACGGGCAGCAGACAGCAAATCCATTCGGATTTACTGCACACCATATACCACGGGCAGTCGGATTACAACCCTGATGCACGATCCGCAGTATCGAAATCAGGTAGCAGGGCAAAATGTTGCCTACAACCAGCCGCCGCATCCAAGCTTTTATCTGGGTTCTGATCAGCCGATGCCGGCAAGGCCGCTTGCGGCTGTCAATGGAAATGGTGGTGTTATTATCCCACCAACACCCGTTCGTCCAACTGGAGCAGTCATGGATACCAGCGTCAAGTATATGTTCAAAAACGTGGGCAGTCAAAAATATTTAGAGGTTGCCAGCGGTACGGCGGAGAATGGTGCGAATGTCCAGCAGTGGGGAGCAGACAGCTTTGCAGTGCACAACACTTGGAAGCTGATTTCTGCCGGAGACGGTTATTATTACATCCGTTCCTATGTCGGTGACGGCAAGACCTACTTCCTTGACCTTGCAAATGGGAAACAGGAGGATGGTACGAATATCGGCATCTGGCAGGACACGCAAAGTGATGCCCAGCTGTTTAAGTTCGTAGACAACGGCGATGGCACTTATACCATTACCACAAAGGTGACTGAAGATAAGAGTTGTGTGGCAGTCGAGTCTGACTCGACAGAATCGGGAGCCAATATTGTGCAGTGGACTTGCAACGGCAAAGATTCACAGAAGTGGATTGTCGAAATAGATACCATCAAAGATGGTGTGGAACTAGAGGAAGATGCCTGCTATATGCTGAAAAATGTGAACAGCGGACTGTATATGGAAGTCAAGGACGGTGCCGCACAGGCAGGTGCAACGGTACAGCAATGGGGTGCAAATGGTGCAGCAGCCCACAATGTATGGCATGTGAAAAAGGTAAATTGGGGCTATTATTATGTGTATTCTGCCCTCGGTGATGGCGAAAGCTTTGTGCTGAATCTGAACAATGGCAGCAATGCACAGCCGCTGACCATCGAAGCAAATAATAAGCAAAGTACACAATATTTTAAGTTTGTGGACAATGAAGATGGTACCTACACCATTGTGACGAGAGCTTCTAAGGATTTGTCCTGTGTAGAGGTTGCCAGTGCTGCTACCAATGGCGGTGCAGTGATACAGCAGTGGGAATGGAACGACCATGCTTGTCAGAAATGGGTGCTGGAAAAGGTGGAGTATACGCTGCCTTCTAAAGTGACAACGACAACGGTTACTACCAAAACCACGGCAAAACCAATCGAAACCACGACGGTTACGACAACAGAAACAGCAGATATTCCGCAGTATGGGGACATCAATCTGGATGGTACGGTAGATTTGCGGGATTCGATTACATTAAATAAATACTTTGCAAAAAATATGATCTTGTCAGAAACAGCACTGAAAAATGCAGACTGCAATGCAGATGGCACTACAAACGAAGAAGATGCCAATATTCTGCTGCAATTCGTCATTTTGGCAATTAAGGAATTGCCTTATAAGGGTTAAAACAAAAGGATAGGTTGCTTTCCCCTGCTGTCCCCTGCGAAACGCTGCAATTAGAGTTTTGGTAACGAAATGAGGAACAAGCTGCCGCTGTCCGCCTTCTGAAAGAACAAAACGGTACAAAATACAAAAATTTAGAGGAACAGGACTGCAAGCATGTACAATGTATAATGGCGGACAGCGGACACAGGCAGACAGCGAAGCGATTCTGCCGGCGGAGGTGAGACCGGTATCCGTGAGGGAAAATACAAAAATGGATTTGCGTGCCTGTTGTGCAATGTGACGGAAAATCAGGGGTATTTTTCTATATCTCAATTTTCAAAAAAGCGGTTGCCATTTTTTTAAACTTATGATATAATAAAATCGAACGGGATGTGCGGATTCATCATTGCACCAGTTCCCGTCTGATTACGAATCATAGAAAGGAATCTGTTATGAAATTTGGACACTTCGACGACGTGAATAAAGAATACGTCATTCAGAATCCGAAGACCCCTTATCCGTGGATTAACTACCTCGGTACACAGGCGTTCTTCTCCCTTATCTCCAACACCGCTGGCGGCTATCACTTCTATAAAGATGCCCGTCTCCGCAGAATTACCAGATATCGCTATAACAATGTACCGGTTGATATGGGCGGTCGTTACTTCTACATCAAGGACAATGATACCATTTGGTCACCGGGCTGGGCACCGGTTAAGACAGAACTGGATAGCTATGAATGTCGGCACGGTATGGGCTATACCATTATCACTGGTAAGAAAAACGGCTTGTCCGCAGAAGTTACCTTCTTCGTTCCGCAGGACTACAACGGTGAAATTCAGAGCGTTGTGCTCAAGAACGAAAGCAGCGAAACCAAGACCTTCCAGTTCTTCTCCTTTGTAGAATGGTGTCTCTGGAACGCACAGGATGACTCTACCAACTTCCAGCGGAACTTCAATACTGGTGAAGTGGAAATCGTGGATTCTACCATCTTCCATAAGACAGAATATAAGGAAAGAAGAAACCACTTTGCATTCTATACTGTAAATGATACCATTGATGGTTACGATACGGACAGAGAATCCTTCCTTGGTCTGTACAATGGCTTTGAAAATCCGCAGGTTGTGGCAGCTGGTAAGGCTTCCAATTCTGTGGCAGACGGCTGGTCGCCGATCGCTTCCCACTACAAGGAAATCACCCTTGCTCCGGGCGAATCCAAGCAGCTTGTTTTCATTCTGGGCTATGTAGAAAACCCAGTAGCAGAAAAGTTCAACGCAGACGGTTCGATGAACAAGTCCAGAGCGTATGCGATGATGGAACAGTACAACACACCGGAAAAGGTAGCTGCTGGTCTGGCTGCTCTCAAGGAAATGTGGGATAACCTGCTGTCTAAGTATACTGTAAAGACACCGGACGATAAGATGAACCGAATGGTCAACATCTGGAATCAGTATCAGTGCATGGTTACCTTTAACATGTCTCGGTCTGCTTCCTACTTTGAAAGCGGTATCGGTCGTGGTATGGGCTTCCGTGATTCCAATCAGGACTTGCTGGGATTTGTACACCAGATTCCGGATCGTGCAAGAGAGCGTCTGATTGACCTTGCTTCTACGCAGTTTGAAGATGGTGGATGCTATCACCAGTATCAGCCACTCACCAAGAAGGGCAACAACGAAATCGGTGGTGACTTCTCTGATGACCCGCTGTGGATGATTCTGTCTGTTGCAGCTTACATCAAGGAATCCGGTGACTACAGCATTCTGGATGAAATGGTACCATATGATAACGATGCCAATAAGGCAAAGACGATGATGGATCACCTCGAAAAGAGCTTCTATCATGTATTTGAAAATGTGGGGCCGCACGGACTGCCACTGGCAATGCGGGCTGACTGGAACGACTGCATCAACCTGTCCTGCTTCTCCTCTGAACCGGGTGAATCCTTCCAGACCTCCACTTCTCCGAAGTACGGCGAAGAAAAGTACTCCAAGATTGCAGAATCTGTGATGGTTGCCGCTCTGTTCACCTATGCTGGACCATCCTATGTGGATATGTGCCGTATCAAGGGTGACACAGCTGGTGCAGAAAAGGCACAGGCTGCGGTTGATCAGATGAAGAAGAATATCATGGACTACGGCTGGGACGGCGAATGGTTCCTGCGTGCATATGATGACTTCGGCAAGAAGATGGGCTCTCATGAGTGTGAAGAAGGCAAGATTTTCATTGAACCGCAGGGCTTTGCAGTTATGGGTGGCTGCGGCAAGGAAACGGGTGCTGACCTAAAGGCACTGGAATCCGTTGACAAGTGGCTGAACTCTGAGCATGGTCTGAGCCTGAATCAGCCGGCATTCACGAAGTACTATATCGAATACGGTGAAATTTCCACCTATCCGGCTGGTTATAAGGAAAATGCAGGTATCTTCTGCCACAACAATGCATGGATTATCTGTGCAGAGGCATTTGTTGGTCATGGTGATAAGGCATTTGAATACTACAGCAAGATTGCTCCAGCTTACAGAGAAGAAAAGTACTCTGACCTGCACAGAACCGAACCATATGTATATGCACAAATGATTGCTGGTAAGGATGCAAAGCGGCACGGCGAAGCAAAGAACAGCTGGCTGACTGGTACGGCAGCATGGAACTTTGTAGCAGTTTCGCAGTACATTCTGGGTATCATTCCGGATTGGAACGGTCTGAAGGTAGATCCGTCCATTCCGCACGAATGGGATGGTTTCACGGTTTCCAGACAGTTCCGTGGTTGTACTTATGAAATTACCGTCAAGAATCCGAACCATGTTTGCAAGGGGATTGCATCGGTAACCGTAGACGGTAAGGCAATTGAAGGCAATGTACTGCCGGTATTTGATGGTGGCGTACATACGGTTGAAGTCATTATGGGTTAATTTGTCTTTCTATTCTTTTAAAAGGCATGAAAAAAGCGTTGCTGCACAGATATTTCTGTTGCAGCAACGCTTTTCTGTATTTACCGTTCATGGCTTGTAATGGAACGTGCGTTCGATGAGACCGTTATCAGTGAAAGAAAATACAAAAATAGCTTTCCGTTCCTTTTCTTACTCTGCTGTCACATGCATCACTTTATCGGCATGTTCTGCGAATTTGCCGCTGTTCAGTTTGCGGATGTCATTCACAAGGTAGTCCGTACTGCGGTAAACCTGCCGGTCAATGGGTGGATCAAACGTCACCTGTACTTCTGTATCCGTCTTTTCCAGAATCAGACGAATGTCGGATCGCAGCCGTGTACCCCAACGTTTTTTCACCAGTAAGATACAATGCTGGATTTCTGTTTCTGTCATTGTCCCCTTTTTGACTTCTACCTGCATCATGCAGCATGGCTCCTTTCTCGTTATGATCATTTTTGGATGGGAAAGAATTTTTATTTGTGAATAAATCGCAGTGACCGCAGCGGAAATCCAAGCTGTCGGGTATCATTTGCGGTAACCGTGGAAGCTGCCCAGAGATTACAATGCAGTGTAATTTGATTCTGCGTATTATTCAGCAACAGCGAGGAAACCGGCATGGTTAGTGTTCCCCCATTGTTCTTT
Organism: uncultured Oscillospiraceae bacterium; assembly: GCA_958448395.1. Classification (GTDB taxonomy): domain Bacteria; phylum Bacillota; class Clostridia; order Oscillospirales; family Ruminococcaceae; genus Ruminococcus_C. Next base: position 9,105 of record CAUDDP010000019.1, read on the forward strand.
TTATTGATTGTAATTTCTCCTGCTAATACATGGTTGATATAAACAGAAATCGTCATTTCTTCCATGCCAAGCTGTTGCAGCGGGATGGTACAGCCCATTTCAAATTGCAGCAGATAATTATCTGGATGCAGCGTGCAGAAAACAGAGGCATCCTCTGCCACACTCCAGCAAAAATCACCTTCCAGTGCACCAAAGCCCACATATTCTGTTTCATAGCAGTCCACCGCCTGATAAGCCAGCCGGTTTGCTGTATACTGATATAAGCAGATGGGTTCATCATATTCTAAAAATGCCAGCGGCATGGGGAATAGTTTCCCATTATGGTTCAAATCGTCCTCACTGTGGTGTGCAGTATTGCGGTATACACAGCGATAAGCGTCACTGTATTGTAAGATAGAAGTATCATTTGTCAAGTAGTAAACCGTATCATATTGATCACTGAGCTGATCCACCTGTTCGACTGCATTTTCCAGTTCCGGATATACGGCAGCTCCGGTCATACTGCGAATTGGTAAATAAACTTGCGGCATGAGGTCGGTATCTATGACCACACAATTTGTTTTGTCTATTTTTTCTGTCAGTTCCATCAATACCGACCATTGCATACGGGTGTCATCCTTTGCAGTTGCAAGGAATTTGTCAAACGGTGCAACGATCAGTACACCAGCTGTCAGCAGCGGAACGGTGACCTTCCAGTTGCATTTGTCCAGCACCATTGCCGCAAACAGTACTGCAATCGGTACAAATGGTGCAAGGTATCTTGCATAGTAGTAATAATATTCGATTTGGAATCGCAGAAAGGCAGCGTAAACCAGAATGCAGTATAGAAACATGGCGTACAGTACCATAGTTTCTGGTTTCTCCAGTACGGTTTTCATGCGGAACAGTACGATGATACAAGTCACTGGCAACAGGAAGAAGCCGGTCTGAATGGCATAGCCTGTCAGGGTCAGATACCGCAATTCGCCAACCATACCCTGTGAGAGGGCTTTGTATAAAATATACGCTACAGGCAACAGCAAAAAGAGGCTGAAAATCACTTTTACCCAAGTACGCTGCTGTGCTGTTTTTAAAAATGCACCGGCATCAAATGTCTTTGCACGGTGGTGTAAAATCAGACAGTATATGCCACAAATGACAAATGCCGCAATGCTGACAGCCGTCACCACAAAGGTAATATGGAACACAGTAATGCCGCCAACAAATAAGGAACGGTAGTTGTTCATGGTGTAGAACGGCTGTACATGCCGCATGGCAAAATAGCTTGCCAGATAGACCCCAATGGTACTTAACATGAGAATTGCATACTGTGTTTTTCTTCGGAAGAGATACAATGCTCCGTAGAGTACCACAAACAGTGGTATCATTGTATAAATGGAGACGTGATAGCAGGCAAAGACGGCAATCGGCAGAATGGAAAGTCCATGACAGCGGTTTGGTGTGGTAATCAGCAGGACAAAAGAAAGCAGGATCACTGCCAAAAACAGTTCTGTCAGCGAGGATTTTGCCACCCAGATGACAATGGGCGAAACGGCACACAGAGTACAGGCAAGAAATTCGGTCAGCCGTTTCCACTGCATTTGCCGGCAGAGAAACGAAACCAGAAAAATCATGCAGACCCAAATCACCGTTTCCAGCTGCATCATGTGAGAAACGCCGAATAATTTCCCAAACAGTGCCAGCATAGCGGGATAGGTGGGAATGCCGTGATAAATGCCGGAAACCGGACTAACTGTACGGTCATAAACGGTATCCGGATAGTTCTCCGGTGCCATATCATAGCCCACCAGATAGTGTTTGATCGCATCGGCAAATTCGGTTTGATCTGCACTGGAGAGCGTGTAGTATTCTGCAAAATCCTGCTGCCGGTCGGTTAAACCGTTCATCAGGTTTATGGCAACGACCTGATACACGCCCTGATCCTGTCCCATACCGAAAAGTTCGTTTTTCGTCAGAATAAGCGGCAATGCCAGAATGACCACCACAAGCGGAATCCAGACGGTGCGGATGCTTTCCTCCCAGTGCAGCAGCCGCAGCAGCGTGCCGTGTCGCTTCCGGAGTGCGATACAAGCCCCGATCAGCAGAATCGTCAGGATGATGGCAGTGCCAAGTACTGCACGGAACAAGGTAAACTGATCGGCTGTGAATAACACCATGCTCCAGAGGATGTAGCAGAAAAAATAGAAGACTGTGCCGCAGACGAACGGCTTGAGAAACGAGCCCTTCCGGTCATATAGTCCGGTGCAGCCAATGGCAGCCAGAAATCCAATGCTGCTGCAAATTGTAATTCCCATACTTATGCTGTCTGCCCTCCTATGACGTTTTCAATGATCACACGGAAACGTTCCAGAATCACATCCCAGTCGTAATGTTCGAGTACATATTGATAGGCATTCTCCTGCATTTCCTGATACGCATCCGGATGGGAGAAGAGATAGGTCAAAGCCCCCTCAAATTCAAAGAAATTTCGATAGTATAAACCGCCGTTGCTCTTTGTGCAGTGTCCACGCAGCACATCGCACTGTCCGTTGACCAGAACAGGTACACCAAGTGCCATTGCCTCTAAGACGGCAATGGAGAGACTTTCATATCGGGATGGCAGCACCAGTGAAATTGCACCAGCCAGACCGCTGAATTTGTCCTCCTCTGACACAAAGCCAAGCGGAATAATGTCTGGATGCTTTGGAATATTGCAGACTGCCTTCCCCATCAATACCAGCTTCAGCGTGCTGGGGTTGCGTTCCTTGAATTCCATAAAGTAGCGGAATAGAGTCGGACAGTCTTTCCCCTCATCAATTCGCCCCACATAGATTAAATACGGGTCTCGAATGCGGAACTTTTGCCGGAATGCCGAAGCGGGCGGATAGTCTGGAATATCCACGCCGGTTCCCAGTACATCACAGGGAATCCCAGCGGTTTTAAACTGCCGCCGCACAAGCATCCGTTCTTCTTCTGTCAGGAAAATATATGCCTGTGGCAGCCGAAACAGCTTGTCAAAGGTTTTAAAATGCAGATAGGGTTCTTCATGTGCAGTGGGAATAAAAATTGCCTTGTCTGCGACTTCTGGCAGACCAGCTACAGTCAAATAGTATAAGTAGGTTACGAACAGGAAGGCATCATATTCATCCTTGTGCTGCCGGATAAAGGCAATACAGTCTGGACAATAGGGTCCCTGTTTTTCAAACCAGATTTTTTCTACGCCCAGACTGTAGTTGTTGTGTTCACATTCTGCGAGATAGGCAGCATTGTAGGCATCAAAGTCAATTGTCCGTTCCTGTGCAACGGAAAACCGGCGGACGGTGACCCCATGGATATTTTCCACATCCCGTACATACCAGTTTTTCCATGTGGTATAATCTACGGCTTTTGTCGTCAGCACTTCGACTTCATAGTATTTTGCCAGCCGTTCTGCCATCAGGCGGGTATAATATTCCGAACCGCCATTCACCTCTAATCCATATCGTTGATTGACAAATGCAATTCGCTTCACTGCATGTCCCCCTCTTCTATCAGTTTTTGGAAAAATGAAAGATATTTTCTTGTGACAACATTCCAGTCAAAATTTGCAAGGACGAATTGCCGTCCGTTTTGTCCAAGTTGGTCTGCCTCGTGCGGGTGCGTTTCCAACCAGTGGACACAGCCCTCAAACTCAAAGTAGCTGTTAAAGTACAGACCACCTTCCGCACGCTGTGCAAAATCCTTTGTTACGGCACAACCGGAATGTACGAGTACCGGTCTGCCGCAGAGCCAGCTTTCCATGATAACAAGGGAAAAGCTTTCGTTTTTGGATGGCTGGCAAAGAAACAGAGCTGCCCGCAGGGCGTCATACTTATCCTGTTGGGAGACATAACCCAGATCATGAACAGAATCCTGTACAGATGCTGGTACCGCCAGCTTTCCACCGCCGATCAGCACCAGCTGTAACGGGTCATCGGGATTGCGTTTTTTGAACTCTGCAAAATATTGGAGCAGGGTATGCACATTTTTTCCGCTGTCTTTGCGTCCGGCATAGATCAGAAATGGTTCTGAGATGCCATACTTTTCTCGAAAGGTGTCCGCATTGCCGGTAATGGTGGTATCCATTCCGATGCCAGTGCAGATTTGTTCTACTTCCTGTAGGTCATATAAGCGGTTGGCAAGCTGCATTTCGGGAACGGAGTTGAAAATCATGCCACGCAGATTGATATAGGTTTGGCGGAACAGACGCATATGGGCATAGGCTTCCTCATGAAAACAGGGAATCATGACCGCTTTTTCGGGGCACGCCAGCACACCGTGAAAGGTAGTGCCAAACATATACGGAATAAAGATAAATAGATCGTAATCGCTATTATGCGTCTCAATGTATTCGTATAGTAGTGGGCTGTTGATCATTTCCTGTAGAAATAGGACTTCTTCTTTGGTGGTAATGAGTTTGCCCTGCATGAGTTTGGCATTGATGCGGTCGAAGGCAGCTGTGTCTCGCTTCCGAACGGGGAATCGACGGGTTGGGACATCATAGACCATAGCTGTGCCGGCAGCATAATAGTTCTCGTTCCAGTCGGCGGTAAAATCCCGTACACAGGTGGTGAGAATTTCCACATCAGCACCAGCCTTCTGAAGGTGTCCGGCGACTTCTCGGAGTTCCATTTCTGCACCACCGGGAATGCCCTCACCATACCAAGGAATGACAAATGCGAGTTTCATGTGCGATGCTCCTTTCAATTTAAAATATAAGATAGCATGTATTTGATTGCATCAATAAAAGTGTTAATATACGATAGGATGCAGCCTGCCAGCTACCATTCGGACAATTCCGCCAGCATCGGTATGCTGCACCACTTCTGAAAAACCATTCTGCCGCAGAATTTCTGCCACATCCTGCTCCTGTCCCATTCCGATTTCATACACAAGCCAGCCATCTGCTGTCAGTGCCGTCTTCCAGTATGCGGTCACCTGTCGATAAAAATCCAGACCATCTGTTCCCCCATACAATGCGGTTTCCGGTTCGTATGCGACTTCCGGCTGGAGTACCTGCATATCCGTTTCTGTTAGATAGGGTGGATTGCAGGTAATCATATCATAACCCGAAAAGTTCTTTGCAAACGCAGCTTCTAACACATCCCCCTGTACAGGCTGTATTTTTCTTGCATGTTGCTGTAGGTTCTGTTTCAGATAACAAAAGGCAGCGGTTTCCCGTTCCACTGCTGTCCCTGTTACCTGTGGCAAATGGGCAGCAATCGCAGCCGGAATACAGCCGCTGCCACTGCATAAGTCTAATAGCTTTGTCTGCCCGGTTCCCTGCCGACAGGCAAGCACAAAATCCACCAACGTTTCTGTATCGGCACGGGGAATTAACACACCCTCTCCAACTTGCAGCGGCAACCCATAGAATTCCCATGTGCCAAGCAGATATTGCAGTGGATAATGTGTGGTTCGCTTTTCACAGAGTGTTTTTGCATGTTGTATTGTTTCTGCCGGTACTGGCAAATCGCCATCCATCAGCAGCTGTGGCAGTGGTTTCCCCAGTAAATATTCCAGCAGGAATCCTGCTTCTGTTGCTGCATCCTCCAGATTGGCATCTGTTAGACGCTGGCGTATCGTTTGATAAAGTTGGCGGCGTGTCATCGTTACCACTCGTCTTCCTCCAGATTTTCCGGAATACAGGGCTTTAATGCGGCAATCGCACACTCGATTTGACTGGCGTCTGGTTCTCTGGTGGTAATTCGCTGGATTTGCAGACCCGGAAAAGAAAGGGCACGGGTAATCCAGCTGTCACTTCTTCCGGCAATGCGGATAAATTCGTAGGAAATGCCGACCACAAACGGCAGCAGCAGAATGCTCACAATGACACGCTGCCAGACAACGGTTAGCGGCACCAGACACATTACCAGAATGCTGACAATGAGGGTGATAAAAATAAAGCTTGTGCCACACCTTGGGTGGAAACGGCAGTGCTTTTTGACGTTCTCCACGGTCAATGGATCCCCTGCTTCAAAGCAGGCAATGGTTTTATGTTCTGCTCCGTGGTATTCATAAGTACGTCGAATATCCTTCATACAGCCGGTAAATGCCATATAGCCGAGAAAAATTGCAATCTTAATGATTCCCTCCAGCAGAGAACGAATAAAACGGCTGTCATCTGGAATGGCTGTATGGTCAATGAGCAGACCAATGAGGAATTTTGGCAGGAAAACAAATGCAAAAATAGCAAATGCCACACCAATTACCATGGCAATCGACATGATGATGCCGAACAGCTTTTCTCCCAGCTTGTCATTCAGCCATTGTTCCAGTTTGCTCATTTCTTCGGTTTCATTAGCTTCTTCCTCGTCCTCCGGCATTTGCTTTTCTGCCGATTTCATCAGGCAGCGGTAGCCGTCCCGCATGGAAAAGACAAAGTTAAAGCTGCCTCGTACCAGCGGACATTTTCGATACCATGGCATATCTTTGCCATTGTGTTCCTCCCAGGTTTCCACGTCAATCGTGCCGTCTGGCAGACGACATGCCATCGCACCCGTGTGAACTCCCTTCATCATTACGCCTTCAATAAGGGCTTGTCCGCCGATTTTGGAGCGGTGTTTTGCCTGTTCTGATTTTGTTGATTGCTTCATAATATTCCTTTCTAAGGTACTTGTTTCCTTATGGAATTGGTCGGTATGTATATATACTTGTTGCTGCTCAGATGGCGGCTGTTGCAGATTAAGCAGAATCCCGCACAGTACTCCACTTTTGCAGCGTTTTTAAAAGCTGTTCTGCATTTTGCTGTTGTTCTTTTAAGTCCATCCCGTATACTTTTGGACTGATTTTACATGCAAGCTTGCAGGTTTCTCCCTGTGCACGAAACTGCATTTTGACAGAATACATATTTAATATTGTTTTGCTGACCTTCAGGGAATCCAGAGCTTGCAGCGGCAGTGCCCCTTGAAACAGCGGCATTGTGAGAACATTGTATTGTGCAATCAGCAGACGATTTTGATTCGTGACTGCCAGAAAGCCATAGCGGTTGTCCAGTGCAGAAGTGGAAAGTACGCTGCCCCGTCCGAATCCGGCATAAACCGCACCGAAATATCCTTCTCCCGGCAGCAGTAAGGACTGCAATGCGGTTTCCATCAATTTTTTATCCAGTTTTCTCATATGATTCACACATCCTCTTCTAATGCTTCAATCAAAAAGCTCACCGGACGAAATCCGTCATTACAGGAAATCATAGCGGATTTTTTATTTTTCATCCAGCCGTTATAGAGGTTTTCCCCGCCGTGTGCCAGTGTCATCACAAACGGCGACATGCTTTCCCACGCACTGTCACACATGCCGTCTGGCTTCTGCCAGCCATTTGCAATGAAAACCTGTCCTACCTGCATATCACAGGTATGTTCGATGGGATTTTCATATTGTTCAATCAAATCAGTATAGTTTGCCATTTTCATAACGGTGATTCTGCATTGTTTCAATGGTGACGCCTCCATATACACAATATATGCAAATTCATTTTCAAATTATGGAGTAGATTGCTCCGCCGAACGGCGACTATGGTCAAGCTGATGCAGCTTGGCGGAGGGTTATTCCCCACAGTGTGGGGAAATGTCCCGAAGGGACAAAAGGGAAGGGCATCCTCTGAACTGGGGACAAGCTGTCCCCTGCAAAGCAAAGGAGATAGACAAGGTAGCAGAACGAGGAACAAGCTACCGCTGTCCGCCCTCTAAAATAACAAAATGATACCAGAATACAGAAATTTAGAGTGATTTGGCTGCAAATTTGGACACAGCAACAGGGCGGACAGCGGACACAGGCAGACAGCGAAGCGATTCTGCCGACGGCGGTGAGACCGGTATCCGTGAGAGAAAATACAAAAATGAACTATATATATTGTTTTCCCAATGAGGATTTCCTGCTTTATAATTCTGAGAGTGAGTTTGTTTCCGTATGCTGCCAACCTTTGCAAACATCGACCCATTCCTTATAATTGGAAAACCGTTCTAATTCTGGAATGGACAGCGAAATGGCACTGTTTCCACTTCCTGCTGCAGGAAATACCGTCTCAAATCGTTTTAAGGAATCATCCAAGTAAATAACAACATTTTCTGGAACAGCGAACGGGCAGACACCGCCTACTTTATGACCCGTCCGCAACTCTACTTCATCATATGGCAGCATTTTTGCTTTGGTATGAAATTTTGCTTTGAATTTTGCGTTGTCTATTTTGGTGTCCCCTGCTGCAACAATTAAAATTACGTTGTTATCCACTGCAAAGGAAAGTGTTTTCGCAATTTGACAAGGTGCACAATGTAATGCTGCCGCTGCCTGTTCGACTGTTTCACTGGAAACAGGAAATTCCTGTATGCGGTCTTCCATTTCGTATGCTTGAAAATAAGCTTTTACCGCTGCAATAGACATAGTTCAGCCCTCTTTCTAAATAAAAATAGACGAAAAATAATATCAGCTAAAAGCAGATTATTCCAACATTGTGGGCAGAGAAATGATGACAGTCGTGCCCACTCCCAATTCACTCCGGATATCCAGACTGCCCTTGTGCATGGTAACAATTTCATTTGCCACTGCCAGTCCAATGCCGGATCCCCTTCGGGTATGATTTGCCTTGAAAAATTTCGTCTTTACTTTTGGCAAATCTGCTGCACTGATTCCCACGCCGTTGTCAGAAATTCGTACCTGTATCTGACTGCCAATTTTCTCCGTACTGACGGTTACCAGTCCGCCGGGATTGGAATACTTTAAGGCATTATCTATGACATTGATAAATACCTGCCGAATCCGGTTTTTATCTCCGTACACAAACGGCAGCATTTCCGGCTCATGGTAAATCATGCGGATATGTTCTCGTTTCGCCTTTTCTGTATAGATCAGTACGGCATCGCCCAGCTCTGCTAGGATATCCATCGGCATGGGCTGTAACGTGAGTTTGCCGCTTTGCATTCTCGAAAAGTCCAGCAGCTCTTCTACCATGCGGGAAAGCCGTTCTGTTTCGTTGACAATGACACGCATTCCCTTTTGTACGGTTTCTGCATCCACATCCATACAGAGTGTTTCTGCCCAGCCTTGGATCGCGGTCAATGGTGTTCGCAGTTCATGGGAGACAGAGGAAATAAATTCATTTTTCATGGCCTCTGTTTCCGAAAGGGCAGAAGCCATATCATTGACTGCCTTGCACAGATCACCGATTTCATCTTCTGGAATTGGTGTAATTCGCTGAGAGAAGTTCCCTTGTGCAAATTTTTTGGTGGCTGCATTGATGTGGTTGATGGGACGAACGATGGAACGTACAAAAAAGGAACCAGTGATAAACAACAGCAGCAGGACACCGATGCAAATGGCTGTAATCATCACCATATAATCCCGCAAAGTGGTGTCAATCTGTGTCATAGAAGAAACCACACGGATGGCATTGTACTCCGGCTGTATGGCAGAAATATTGACACTCACCGCCATAATCCGTTCCCCGTTTTGCGTACCGATCCATGTACCGTTTTCCTCTTTCATTGCTGTTTCATAGTCTGGCATAACAGCACCGGCATCTGGTGCAAAACCGGAAGTGGTCAGGGTGACTTTCCCTTTGGAGTTGATTGCCATCAGCTCCATGCGTTCCTTATCTGAAAAATTTTCAAACGTACTTCGCAGATCGGCAGAGAAGTTCGAGCCGCTGTCCTGGGCATACCGCGTCAACACAGTGGTGACAGAGGAAATCTTTGTGTTGAGATATTGTTCTGCTGAATTATAATAGTAATGCTGTAAGGTATAGATGACCGCAAGCTCTACTATTAGCAATACCAGAAAAACCACGCCAAGATTGCTCACCAGCCAGCGGGTTGTGATGGTGTTTTTTCGCAGACTGCGACGTTTTTTCTGTTTAGCGGTCATCTGGGTCATTCCACTTGTAGCCATAGCCCCAAATCGTTGTGATATACTTTGGGTTGGAGGGCTGGTCTTCGATTTTCATGCGAATGCGGCGAATATTGACATCGACAATTTTATCATCGCCGTCATACTGCTCTCCCCAGATATGTTCCAGAATGCTGGCACGGTCGAGTGCAGTATTTTTGTTTTTTAAAAAATATTCCAGAACCTGATATTCAATTTGTGTGAGTTCGATGGGTTTATCGTCCTTATGCAGGGTGCGGTTGACTCGATTCAGCACAAACGGACCGCTTTTCAGTATGGATTTTTGTTTATCACTGACGAAACTCATACAGACACGGCGATAGATGGCATCGACTCTTGCAGTCAGTTCGGAGGGAGAAAAGGGTTTTGTAATATAGTCATCTGCACCGATCATCAAACCATTGACTTTGTCCATTTCCTGTGTCCGTGCTGACAGCATGATAATGCCAATGGTGGAGCTTCGTTTCCGGAGTTCTTTGCAGACCTGAAAGCCGTTCATGCCGGGCATCATGATATCCAGCAGAACAATGTCAAAATTGCCGCCTGCGGCTTCAAATGCACGCAGGGCATCTTCGCCGCAGCTGACATCATAGACTTCATAACCGACTCGTTTCAGGTTGATCACCACAAATTCACGGATGACATCTTCATCCTCGCAGACTAAAATTCGTTTCATAGCACTGTGCTTTCTCCTTCCTGTTTTTGTATATCCGGTTCTCTAAAATTTTTTTCTGTCACTGTTGTGGCATAGATTTGGATTTTTGTATTTTCCCTCACGGATACCGATCTCACCTCCGCCGGCAGAATCGCTACGCTGTCTGCCTGTGTCCGCTGTCCGCCGTTGTACGTTGCACATACTTGCAGCTTTGTTTCTCTAAATTTCTGTATTCTGTATCATTTTGTTTTTTTCAGAGGCGGACAGCGGTGGCTTATTCCTCGTTTCGTTCTCTTATCCAACTCGTTTGCTTTGCAGGGGACAGCTTGTCCCCAGTTCAGAGGATGCCCTTCCCTTTTGTCCCTTCGGGACATTTCCCCACACTGTGGGGAATCACCCTCCGCCAAGCTGGAGCCAGCTTGACCGCAATCGCCTGCGGCGAAGCAATTCAGCCCATAATTTGAAAATTGATTTCCGTAGGTTTGCTATGACACAAACATAAAATATCCTAGCAGATCACCGACACCCCTTGCCAGTTCATCGGTGCTGTCTTCCGGTACTTTCACAAAATAAAATGCATTGCCTCTGGAATACAGCAATTGATACCCCTCTTCTAAACGGCTGTCTCGGTTCGCTGTATCCGTTGCAACAGCAATCCGCATCAGCTCCGGCATGGCTGCCAATCGGTTACCGCTGTAGTGATAGAAGACCAGATCGCCGGTCAGCGTATCATTTTGTACAGTCACCATTTCCCTCCAATTTGGAGGCAGCAAAAATGCATAGCCCTCCCCTAGGCTGTAATATCCTCGGCTTTTTTCCTGTAGGATACCGTCTTGTGTCACCGTCATCCAGCGTGTCATACGGATTAAATCGGAATCTGTCTCACTGTAGCCGGGAAACAATGCTTGTACCGGCACTTCTGGTATGCCGTCCTGATCAATGTCCATTGTCAGCCAGCCAATAGGACGAAGGGTACTGATTTCCTCTGTGCTGGAGAGGCTGGACAGATTTTTGCCGTCAAACTGAAGAATCTCTGTCTGCATGGTGGTTGCACCGACAATTCCATCCAGATAAACGGCGGTTTCTCCGCTTTGTGTACTGCCGCAGAGCACCTGACTGTATTCCGTGATTTTTCCTTGCAATGTCAGGGCATATCGGGTATAGTTATCCCGTTCGTCTGGTACATAAACGGCTGCCTCTGCATTATGATCGCTTTCAGCAGCTCGCAATACCATTAGTTCCGGTATGGCATCGCCGTCCAAATCTGCCACATCAAAGCTGGAATAGGGAACCGTGAAGTTTTTTGTGAGACTGCCGTCTGCATAGTTATAGATGACAAGAGCCTTGTCTGACTGATCCACCTGTGTGTAGCCGACAATGAGCCGTTCCTGTTTTCCAATTTTTGAGGCAATGACCCGATCGACGACAGCACCCTCTGCTGGCAAATCACAGACCGACATCCATTGTCCGTCTGCTTGGTCAAGCAGATTGAGCCGAAGGGCATTTTCTGTTGTAAGAGTTCCCTCTTTTCGATAAAAAACCGCAGCTTCATCCAGCTGATCTCCATCTAAGTCCGCTATCATAACAGCAGAAAGATGTTCGCCGGTTCGGGGATATTGCAGCGTAATGCGGTTGCCGACTGCATTTTGCAGTGCTTGATAAATCTGCTCCTGCTCCCCACGCAGATGGGGGGGTGTCAGCAAAGCATCCACCGTTGCCCCAAATGTGCAGCCGGTCAGTAGGAGCAGCAGACATCCTGTCAGTAACAGGCGAACCAGTGTTACCGGTCGCATAGCGGTACATAGGGTTTTGTTTTGGTAATTGGCTTGTAAGCCGGACGGATAATCCGTTTGCCGGTCAGCAGTTCTTCCATGCGGTGTGCTGCCCAGCCGACCATTCTGGCACTGGCGAAGAGCGGGGTAAAGAGTTCATCTGGAATGCCAAGCATCCGGTATACCAAACCGGAATACATATCCACATTGGCACACATGGTTTTGTCTACACCACGCACTTTTTTCATCAGTTCTGGGGTCAGCCGTTCGATCAGAGAGAGCAGTTCAAACTCGGCTTCAATTTCCTTGCCCTTTGCCATTTCAAAAGCCTTCCGTTTCAGGATGACAGCACGGGGGTCAGAGAGGGTATAGACAGCGTGTCCCATACCATAAATCAGTCCAGAGCCGTCACCGGCTTCTTTTTTGAGGATTTTTGTGACAAAGTCAGCCACTTCCCCTTCGCTGTTCCAATTCTTCACATTTTCTTTGATGCAGTCCAACATCTGTACGACCTTGATATTGGCACCGCCGTGACGGGAGCCTTTGAGCGAGTTGATGGCAGTGGTATAGGCAGCATAGGGATCTGTGCCGGAAGAGGTTGCAACACGGCATGCAAAGGTAGAGTTGTTACCGCCGCCGTGTTCTGCATGAATCGACAGCATAATATCCAGCAGCTGTGCTTCCTGCTTGGTGTAATTTCGGTCATTGCGGATGAGGGAGAGGACGGATTCCGCAGTCCCCTCTTCCGGTCGGATCTGGTGAATAATCATGCTGGCGTTGTCGAATTTATGTCGCTTTGCCTGATAGGCACCGTCCATCAGAATTGGCATTTTTGCAATCAGACCGAGAGCAATCCGCATCTCCCCCTCCAAGGACGGATGTTCTGGGTCATCGTCGTAGGAATATAGGGACAGAATGCTTCTTGCGAGCTTGTTCATGATGTTTTTAGAGGGTGCCTGCATGATGCTGTCCACGAGGAATCCGGGTGGCAATTCTCTCCGCATGGCAAGAGATTTCCGCATGACATCCAGTTCAGAGGCGGTCGGCAGTTCGCCAAGCAAGAGCAGATATACAATTTCTTCAAAGAGGAAGCGGTCTTCCCGTTCTGCATTCTCCACCAAATCCTTGATGCTGTAGCCCCGGAAAATCAATTCGCCCGGTACAGGTTTGCGTTCGCCTTCATCAATGACATAGCCGTGCACGCTGCAAATACGAGTAATGCCGGCTACAACACCGGAGCCGTCGCTGTGGCGTAAGCCACGGTTTACATTGTATTTTTCGTAAAGAGCAGGTTCGATTTGAGAATTTTTTTTCAGACGGTCGCATAATCTTTTAATATCCGACTGTTGGGTGTTGGTTTCTTCCGTCAGGTAATTTTCCTGTAATGTCATAAGAAGGCCTCCTTTTCGATAAGGGCAAACGCCCTGCTATGCAATAATCATTGTGAATCGTTTATATTATGTGCAGAGAAAGTGGTTCACAGGCGGTCTGCAAACGGCAGCAATAAAAAAATGCCGAAGTTTGCACAGGTTTTCTCTGCTTGTATCTTATAATTATACACGAAATTGCAATGCCTGTCAACCAGCGGAAAGAAAGCTTTTCCGGGGCAGATCGTTTCTTTTTTTCAGAAAACGCCTGTGAAGAAATGGCGTTTGTGATATACATAAGCTTTAATATTAAGTATATATATTATAAATCAGTAATGAAATGGAATTTTGATAAGAAAGGATATGTTTATGAAACGGGAACATATGATGCTGCTTCTATTTGCTTTGCTGCTCACTGCCATTCCAGTTGTACCAGCACTGCTGCTTTCTCATAAAGCCCCCCCCACAGATGCCGAATCCTCTGTTGCTGTGGAAGCCCTGTCGGATTTCTCTGTACTGGATGTTTCTACTGGTGAGGTGTTGACTGTTTCCGCAAGGGATTACGTCATTGGTGCGGTTTGTGCAGAAATGCCGGCAACATTTGAACCGGAGGCACTCAAGGCACAGGCAGTTGCGGCACATACCTACGCTGTCCGGCAGCAGCAAATAGAACAGGAAAATCCAACGGCTGAATTGTGCGGTGCCGATTTCTCCAATGATCCGGCACAATATCAGGCATATTTTACGGAGAATCAGGCAAAGCAGTACTATGGTGAGCAGTTTGATACCTATTATCAAGAGATTGCCGATGCAGTGGATGATGTACTGCCCTATATTTTGACGTACGAGGAAGAACCCATTATTGCAGCATTCTGTTCCATGTCTGCTGGGCAGACAGAATCGGCAGAAATTGTTTGGGGACAGGCGGTGCCGTATTTGATACCGGTGGATAGTGCGGCAGATGAGACTGCACCGCATTTTCTGGAGGAAGTGACGTTCTCGAAAGCGGAAATGCAGGATGCTCTGCAAACATTGGCACCGGATGCGAAACTGGAGGAGAAGCAGCCAGAAACGTGGCTCACCGTGCAGGAGGTTTCGGATTCTGGAACGGTCTGTACCGCAGAGGTTGGCGGCGTTTCGGTCAGTGGGCAGGATGTGCGGTCAGCCCTGTCACTTCGGGCGGCGGCATTTACGGTTGCCTATGCAGATGAACAGTTTACTATCACCACCAAAGGCTATGGGCACGGTGTCGGTATGAGTCAGTATGGGGCGAATGCCATGGCGAAAAACGGGGCGGACTGGCAGGAGATTTTGTCGTATTATTATCCGGAAACAGTGATTACGGATATGACAGCATAAAAATACATGGAACTCCATTTTTAAATGATGGAGTGGATTGCACGCCGCAGGCGACTATGGTCAAGCTGAGCCAGCTTGACCATAGTCGCCATTCGGCAGATAAAACTCTCTCATCAAACGCACGTTAAAAAGTACATTGTATAAAAAATCAGCAGCCGCATTTGGATGTTTTGTCCAAATACGGCTGCTGCCTTGCATAAAGTAGTAGGAGGTATTATCATAATAAAAAGGGATGGAAATACTGTTGATACGGATAGGTTTTTACAGCAGGGGGATCAGCGATTCCCGTATGGTATCATAGTGGGCATCCATCAGCCCGAAATCCAAAGCCTTGTAAGTCCACATCGCTCTTCCAATTCCAAACTGCACAAATGCTTTATGAATCGCTTGATACCATTGTAACGTATCTTCTGGAGATGCCAAATCAATGACGCCATATTCTCCACAATATAATGGGACATTTCGTTCCTCTGCAACAGTAACTGCTTCCTGAAACAGTGCAAGGAAAAAGTCTGTGTCCTGTGCATTCGGTGGAATGGTTTCCAGTACATCTGTCATGTTGCTGTCCAGTATGGAACGAGACTGCTCTAAACAAGTATCGGCAGACAGCAGGCAACCTGTGCGGTATGATGTTGGCATACCTTCTATCCAGTAGGCACCCTGATGGGTGAATAGGATCGGTTCATAGCAATGAAACGTATAGACTATTTTTTCATCTGGCGGCGGTAAAAGTGCCTTGACAGACATCACGCTGTTATATCGTGTTCCGCCGACCAGTATCCAAGTATCTTTTGTGACACGGCGAATTCGTTCCATGGCACGGGCAGCCAATATATTCCAAATGTCGCTGACAGCTGGGTTGACAATTTCATTCAGCAGTTCAAATGCAACAAAATCGGAATACTGTCCGTAACGAGCAGCCAGTTTGTCCCACAGGCGAAGAAAGCGTTCCTGTAAGGCTTCACTCTCAAAAAATGCTGCACAATCCTTCGCTTCATCGAAAGCATAGCCAGCGGTTTTGTGCAGATCGAGTATCACATGCAGCCCTGCTTCTTTGCACCAGCGGAAACAGCGGTCAATATAAAGAAAGTTTTCGTCTTTTGGTGTACCGTCTTCTTCCTCCAATAGGCAGTAATCCACAGGCAATCGGACATGGTCGGCTCCCATTGCCCGAATTTTCTGCATATCGTTTTCCGTGATAAAGGTTTCGAGGTGTTCTTTATCGTTTAAATCCCACTGTGACAGCCAGCCGCCGAGATTGATGCCCTTTTCAAATCCATTCCATTTTTTCATATTTATTTTCCTTTACTTATTATAATAAAATATTAAAATTTATTTTATTATGTAATTTACTATTCTATTAAGAAATGGAATGGGAGGCATTCTATTTCTTAATAGAAATCCTTGGGGGAGTACTGCTTCATTTACAATTTTATTATACTGTATTTTTTGCAAAATTCATACAAAATTCGTTGCACTTTTATCAGATATGTTTTATAATAAATGAAAAAGCATGGAAATTCATTTTCAATGATGGCGTGGATGACGCCGCCGAACGGCGGCTGCGGTCAAGCTGGTTCAGGCGGCGAGTCGCCGCAGACAGTTCACTCACCGTTATGAAATGGAAAAGATGGGGCATTGGATGCCCTCAAGGGCGGGAAACGATTGCCCGCCGCAGGCGACTATGGTCAAGCTGATTCAGGCGGCGAGTCGCCGCAGACAGTCCACCCACCGTTATGAAATGAAAAAGATGGGGCATTGGATGCCCTCAAGGGCGGGAGACGATTGCCCGCCGCAGGCGACTATGGTCAAGCTGATGCAGCTTGGCGGAGGGTGATTCCCCACAGTGTGGGGAAATGTCCCGAAGGGACAAAAGGGAAGGGCATCCTCTGAACTGGGGGACAAGCTGTCCCCTGCGAAACGCTGCAATTAGAGTTTTGGTAACGGAATGAAGAATAAACTGCCGCTGTCCGCCTTCTAAAAAAACAAAATGATACAAAATACAAAAATTTAGAGTGACAAGACTGTAAGTTTGCACAACGTACAACGGCGGACAGCGGACACAGGCAGACAGCGAAGCGAATCTGCCGGCGGAGATGAGACCGGTATCCGTGAGAGAAAATACAAAAGTTGATTTCCATGGGACAAGCTACTGCTGTCCGCCTTCTAAAAAACAAAATGATACAGAATACAAAAATTTAGAGTTACAAGAATACAAGTTTGCACAACGTACAACGGCGGACAGCGGACACAGGCAGACAGCGAAGCGAATCTGCCGGCGGAGGTGAGACCGGTATCCGTGAGGGAAAATATAAAAATTAATTTGTGCGTGAAAAAAGGAGGGATATGATATGACATATCACCGAGAACTTCAGCATCGGCTTTTCCAACAGCAAGAGGATAATATGACACATATGGAATATCAGCAGGAATGCAGCTATTACGAGGATATTGTTCATGGAAGGCTGGACAGGCTGCATTTGCAACTGATTCAACCAGAGAATATTTATGCCTATAATGCAGGCGAATATGGACAGCTTTCTAAAGACCCGCTGCGGAATCTGCGATATCATTTTGTGGTTTCGGTTGCGATCATCACACGTCTTTGTGTGGAAAATGGGCTGGAACAGGAACTTGCCTATACTTTGAGTGATTTGTATATTAACAAGATGGATGAACTGCCCACGGCAGAACAGATTATCCGGCTTCAGAATGAAATGGTCATTGATTTTACACAGAAGATGGCGAATTTGCCCAAGCAGCAGGGCTATTCAATGCATGTGATGAAAGGCATTGAATACATTTGCCGTCACTTGCACCAGCGGCTGACTGTATCAGAAGTTGCGGAAGCACTTTCTGTGAACCGCAGCTACTTTTCTGCTCTTTTTGCAAAGGAAACCGGTCTTTCTGTCAGTCGGTTTATTCGGCAGGAGAAACTGCATGCTGCTGCTAATATGCTTCGATTTTCGGACTATTCTTATGCAGATATTGCAGAGTATTTTGGGTTTTCCTCTCAAAGCCACTTTATTCAATGCTTTCAGAAAGAATTTTCCTGTACCCCTGTTGCCTATCGGAAAAGATATTTTCAGAAAACATTTTCCCATGCAGATGCAGCAGGGAAATAGGCAAAAAAAATATCCTGACGACAATTGCCGTCAGGAAAAAGAGGAATAATAGAAAATAAAACAAAAACAAGGGGAATTGGGGATTATGAAATCCACTTTTAAAATATCACATAAACCTTAAAATAGTCTTAAAAAACAGGAGGAATCCTTTAAAGTTTACAAAAACAGGAAGGATGAAAAAGTTATGAATAGTATGGTATTTGATATGGATGGCGTTTTGTTTGCGACAGAGGCACTCAGTGATCGGCTATGGAAAGAGATGATGGAGGAGGCTGGGATACCAGAGATGGTAACGGCCTTACAGCAATGCCGTGGCAGAAATCGTACTGATACCCGTGCATTTTTTGCAGCAAACTATCCGGACTTTCCGTATGTGGAAATGGAAACGGAGAAGCGGCGGCGAATGCTGGCGGAGCTGGACAAGCACGGAATGCCAGTGATGAAAGGGGCGGAAGCTTTGTTGCAGGCATTGCGGGCAGCTCATTGGAGGGTGGCACTTGCCACATCGACCAGCCGGAAAACCACGATGCACCACTTGGAGTTATCGGGTTTTACAAAATATTTTGCTGTAATTATCACAGGGGATCAGATTACACATGGCAAACCGCATCCGGAAATTTATCTGACAGCCTGTGAAAAGCTGCAATGCGATCCGGCAGAGACGTATGCAGTAGAAGATTCTGAAAGCGGTGTGAAGAGTGCCTATGCTGCTGGTATGCGAGTGTTGATGGTGCCGGATCAGGTAGTACCAACGGCAGAACTGCGGCAGATGGCAGAAGCCGTGCTGCCATCATTGGAGCAAGTACAGACATTGCTGCTGCGGTAAGACAACAGCGGTCAAGCTGGCTCAGGCGAATATGGTCAAGCTGATTTCACGTGAGTTCGACGAAAAAATAGAAAAATCCGCCAAAATTTGCTATACTGTAAGTTCGATGAGAATGCATTCTACCGCTGCCAATCACAAACGGTGCCGGCAGAATCGCTTCGCTCTCTGCCTGTGTCCGCTGTCCGCCCTATTTCCGTATCTAAATTTGCAGCCAAATCACTCTAAATTTCTACATTCTGTATCGTTTTGTTATTTTAGAGGGCGGACAGCGGCAGCTTGTTCCTCATTTCGTTACCAAAACTCTAATTGCAGCGTTTCGCAGGGGACAGCTTGTCCCCTGCACCCCTCGCCAAGCTGGAGCCAGCTTGACCGCAGTCGCCATTCGGCAGATAAAACGCTCTCATCGAACGCAGGTTAAAACAAACGGCTGCCCGTTTTCGGACAGCCGTTTTGCGTTTATTTGTTGTTTGTAGTTTGTTAGAATGTAATGGAATCCAGAATCGGCTGTGCATAGTTCATAATGGTGCCACTACCGCCGAAATCTGTAAAGGTAACACCGCAAACGGTTTCTCCTACATAGAAGAAAATGGAGACATTTGTGGTGGATACGCCGCCAACATCCAATGTGTAAGTTACGCCGTATGCATCTTCTCCGTTGATGGTGTCCCATTCATCTGTTACAACAACAGCCTGTTCCTGAGAACTCATAGCATCACCAATTTGTTCCAATACAGATTTATGATCTGTATCGGCGGGAATGCCCATAGAAGAGGTATCAAATTCCTGTACAAAGAATGCACCGGTCATATCTTCCAGATACCACATCGGATAACCCTGTGCCTCGCTCTTTGTCCAGTTCGGGGAAACATTCAGGGAGAAGCTGTCTACCGTTTCTGTTTGGGTCAGCTCTGCTGCCAGTGCTTCGGTATCCACGTCTTCCTCTGCCACAGCCAGATCATCATCAGTATCCAGAGTATCGTCAGTATCCAGTGTATCATCTGCTACTGCTTCTGTTGTAGTAGCCTCTGTGGTTGCTTCTTCTGTCGTTGCCTCTGTTGTAGCCTCTGTGGTTGCTTCTTCTGTCGTTGCCTCTGTTGTAGCTTCTGTGGTTGCTGCTTCGGAGGAGGAATCCTCCTTTTTTTCACCACAAGCTGCCAATGTAGCCATCATACCAAGGGCACAAAGCATTGCAAATACTTTTTTCATATTCTTTTTCTCCTTTTCTGTTCAAACAAAAGGTTTTTCAAACCACACTCACTATAACACAAATGAGGTGCTGTGTCAAATCTTTTTTTATTTTTCAGCGAATCGAACAATTTTGCAGAGCATGGCAGCAGAAAAAACCGACAGAAAGACATGGTGTCGTTTCTGAAATGGATTAAAATTGCACGGTATCCATAATATTGTTGGCATTCTTGAGCACAGGGCTGATGCCGGTATAATTGGAGAATGTCATACTATATGGCGTATCTTCTACATAAAAAAGAATGGAGAGATTCATTTTTTGTGCGACATCCACATCCTTTTCTGTTTCCGGGGAGTAGGTGATGGCATAGGCATCTGTATCTTGTATCGTATTCCAGACTTCGGAGACAATGGTCTGTCCTTCTGCCAGGTTCTTTCCCAGATTCTCTAATGTTTCTTTTTGCGTATCGCCTTCCATTTTCATAGAAGCAGGATCAAAGGTTTGTAGGGTTAGTGCACCACTGCCGTCTGTTGGGTACCATACGGAAAGGTTTTCTACATTCATAGTGGACCACATCATAGGCACACGGAAAGAGATTTTTTCAAATGTAACTGGATCTTTCCTCAAATTTAGTTCCTGCGGCATAGCCGCTTCGATGTCGATGGTAGTTGTTTCTGCGGGTTCCGACGCAGTGGTTTCTGCTGTTGTTGTGGATGCAGCAGAAGAGGTGGATGCTGTTGTTTCGGAACTGCTGCTGTCTTTCTCATTGCTGCATCCGGCTGCGGTGAGAAGCAGTGTCAATGCTGCGGTTGCAGCAAGTATCTTTTGGATCATGATGATCGCATCCTTTCTTTTTACAGTGGACAGAATATATTTCTTGTTTTGTCGGCATTGGGGTTCTTATTTAACGTGAGTTCGATGAAAAGATAGAAAAATCCGCCAAAGTCTGTTATATTGTAAGTTCGACGAGAATGCATTCTACCGCTGCCAATCACAAACTGTGCCGGCAGAATCGCTTCGCTCTCTGCCTGTGTCCGCTGTCCGCCCTGTTTCTGTATCTAAATTTGCAGCCAAATCACTCTAAATTTCTACATTCTATATTGTTTTGTTAT
>CAUDDP010000020.1 GCA_958448395.1 uncultured Oscillospiraceae bacterium
TTTGCGGAAAAATGGCTGCCAGATGCCGGCGTATAAAATATTACGCAGTAAATCAGCATTTTGTAGAATGGGCAGCCGTTCAAATGCTGCTGCCGCTTCGGTTGCAGCGTGTTGTAAAAATTGCCTTACCATTTCATGAAAGACAGTTGTTGTTTCTGTTTCCTTCCAAAATGGATTATAGTTTTGCTGTTTGCGGTCTTTTCTCAGGTCGTCGTACGCATCCATGGCATAGATAAACGTACCAAGGGAATAACCGATATGATACAGTTCCGATGTCCAGACATCATTATAGATACAAAATCCTTCTCCCAATGCCCGACCGAAGCAGGCTGCTGGCAACAGAAGATTGGTTTCTTTTTGTAATTCGTATGTTCTTAATTGTTGCATATGTTGTAAAATGGATTCCGTTTTTTGCGGATATTGTGTACAGATCCGGCAATAGGTTTTTCGGAGCAAACGTACCAGTGCAGCACGGGAAATTTTATGATTATCCTGCCAGTCATCCAAACAATGCAGATAGGAGAAAAACAGATGTAAATCCGCCACGTAATCCATAATGGGACTGCTATAAACCCATTCCTTTTTTCCAATGCCATGCAAACAACGCTGTTGGCATCGGCTTGCTTCTGGTTCATAGAGTGCATCCAGCAGCAGAGAAAGAAATGTAAAATCGTAGCTTAATGTGAAACGACTGATAAAATGACAGCGTTTTTGTAAGGCATGACAAAGCCCACAGTAATGGGAGCGGTAAATGTCATATTCCCGAAACCGCAGATCTGGGCGGTAAATTTGTACATAACCGTACATCCTTCTGCTCTCCTTTTTATACTGGTAATAGGAAACGACTGTAAAATAGTATATCATAAATCGCAGAAGAAAAAAAGAGCTTTTATAAAATTTTATCGGATTTTCAAAAAAATCATTGGAATTGTCTTAATTTTGAAAAATGACTTGACACCGGATTCCATGTCATGATACAATAAAAAGGAAAAAGAACGAATCAGAAGACGAAAAACCATTTGAAACAAAGAGAATTTTTTATTTTATAAGTGCGTTTTGCACGAAAAATAAAATTGAAAAAATTTATGTGCGAATACTCTTGTAAGTGCATAAAAAAAGTGCTATAATAAAAAAGAACGGGTTGAAACCCGTAAAAAGATAATTTAAACAAGCAGTCGAATGGTAGCGATTTTAATGGCGGTCTTGCATGATTGAAAAGTATAAAGTGAGGGATTTTTGTGAAATTAGTTTCCATTGTTGTGCCATGCTATAATGAGGAAAAAGTACTGCCGTTGTTTTATGCGGAGATTACAAAAGTGGCGGGACAAATGCAGGAAAAGTATCCAGAATTGGATTTTGAATTTTTATTTATCAATGACGGCTCAAAGGATGGTACTTTATTGGAGTTCCGTAAGCTTGCAAAAATGGACAAGCGTGTTCGTTATGTCTCTTTCTCTCGAAATTTTGGAAAGGAAGCCGGTATGTATGCCGGATTGCAAAATGCAAAAGGGGATTATGTTGTCATCATGGATGCTGATTTGCAGCACCCACCAGCATTTTTGCCGCAAATGTATGAGTATGTGAAAGATGGAGCATATGACTGTGCTACTACCCGTCGTGTCAGCCGAAAGGGCGAATCCAAAATTCGTTCTTGGTTTTCCAGAAAGTTTTATAAGATTATGAATCACATCTCGCAGACAGAAATTGTAGACGGTGCACAGGACTTTCGTTTTATGACACGCCAAATGGTAGATGCCATTCTGAAAATGAAAGAATACAATCGCTTTTCCAAAGGTATTTTCAGCTGGGTTGGATTTCGTACCCACTATATTCCGTATGAAAATGTAGAACGGGCTGCCGGTACGACTTCTTGGTCATTTAAATCGTTATTTAAATATTCATTGGAGGGTATTTTTGCATTTTCAACTGCACCGCTTGCACTGGCCTCTTTGTTGGGGATTTTGAGTTGCTTGGTAGCATTTATTATGATCCTTGGCGTGGTAATTAAATATTTGGCATTCGGCGATCCTGTACAGGGCTATGCAACTACGATTTGTGTGATTTTGCTGATTGGTGGGTTACAGCTTTTCTGTATTGGCATTCTGGGGCAGTATCTTTCTAAAACATATTTGGAGACGAAGAACCGTCCGATTTATCTGGTACAGGAAACGGAGCAGACCGTACAGATTGACTCGGCAGAAAAGCCAGAACAGGAAAAAAACGCTTGAGGGATCTGATTTTTCAGGAGGCATGCCAGCCTTATGCATAAAAAAGGAAAATGGCTGTTTGTGATTCTGCTTTGTTTGATTTTGTTTTTTACAGCTGCGGTGATTCGTTTTTATTCCAGACGAGCAGAAACACCGGTTGAACAGGAAACAATACCTCATGCAGATACACAGACAAAGGAATCTTGTTATATTTTTCAAGATGAAACCACTGGCTTATATGGACTTGCGGATACAGATGATAGCGTAATTGCAGCAGCAGAATGGAAAAAGCTGTATTTTATTGGCGATAACGGTGTGGCAGCTGTGAAGCAGATTGGAACAGAATCGGTGATAGGTGTACTGAATCGGGAAGGCAATGTGATTGTACCATTTGTCTATCAGGATCTTTCCTATGTCAATGAACAAATTATTGTTGGCCGGTTATTGCATGAGGATGTGTATTTTTTATATGATCAATCATTTCATGGTTTGACGACTTGTGCATGGAATGCTTATATTTTGAAAGATTCTTTGTTGACTTTGCAGCGTGGGACGGATGCCTTTGTTTATCGGCAGGCAGAGGATGGTATTGTATTGCATTCTTTTGATTTGCAGCGTTCTATCCAGCGTCGCACAGTTACAATGCATTGTAGACAGCAAATGACAGCACAATTATTTCCGGTTGAAGAATGGAGTTTGTTGGGTGATACGTTGAGTGCATTCTTAAAAGCTTATCAGCGTAATGATAAGGAAGATGCCTCTGATTTTTTATCAGCCGATGCAAAGCTCCAATTACAGCAGTTGATGCCCAAAAATACGAAAGAGAAATGGCTAACAGACTGGGAAGATGCCATTGAGATTACCAGTCAAACGGACATTCTTGGCACAACTGTTTATTGTGCTGTTACAGTAGAGCGGGAAACAGAATCCGCTGTTTTACAGGTTGCATTTCAAAAAAATACCGCAGCCGGAACATTACAGATTACAGGCTTGCAGATTCAGCAGGAAATACAGGAAGTAGAAAAAACGACTGACATTACCGATTCTGCGGGTACTGCTGGCATTGTAATAAATGAGTGATGGGTGAAACCTTAGAGATTCCCCACTGTTACGGAGATAATGCATAGAACATATTGCGGTTGTCTGCGTGGATTGAAATCAGGAAAGAGGTTTGATGATGAGTAAGAAAGTTGCAGTAATCATGGGAAGCGACAGCGATTTACCAGTTGTAAAGGCTGCCATTTCAGAATTGAAGGCGTTTGGCGTTCCATGTGAGGTGCATGTGATGTCCGCACACCGTACGCCGGAACTGGTTGCAAATTTTGCAGCTAACGCAAAGGAAAATGGATTTGGTGTGATCATTGCCGCAGCTGGTAAGGCAGCACATCTTGCTGGTGTGATTGCCGGACATACTACCCTGCCGGTTATTGGTATTCCAATTAAGTCGTCCACATTGGATGGATTGGATGCCCTGTTGGCAACGGTACAGATGCCGACTGGTATTCCGGTTGCAACAGTTGCCATTGACGGTGCAGCCAATGCTGCGATTCTTGCTGTGCAAATGTTGGCACTTTCAGATGATGCATTGGCAGAACATCTGGTACAGCGAAAGAAAACGATGGCGGAAGGCGTTGTGGAGAAGGAAAAGAAACTTCTGGCACAGTTAGAAGCATAACACACCAGCTTTTGGATTTTTATTTTGTACGATATGGGAAAACTTCCCTGTCATAAAACTGTAGCTTCTGCAATGAACAAATTGCAGAAGCAAAAAATGGAGGAAACAGTGATGGAAAATCTGCAAAAAAAAGAACAGATGTATGAAGGCAAAGCAAAGAAAGTATATGCTACCAATCAGGAAGGCGTTGTGATTGTAGATTACAAGGATGATGCCACTGCATTTAATGGTGAAAAGAAGGGTACTATTGTTGGCAAGGGTGTTATCAACAATAAAATGTCCAACTATATCATGAAGCAGCTGGAGGCAGCTGGGGTGCCGACCCATCTGGTAGAAGAGCTGAGCGATCGGGAAACCGCAGTAAAGAAGGTTTCTATTGTACCGCTGGAAGTCATTGTAAGAAATGTGGCAGCCGGCAGTTTTTCCAAGAGAATGGGTGTAGAAGAGGGCAAGGCACTGCTTCGCCCAATTATCGAATTCAGCTATAAGTGTGATGAGCTGAATGACCCGTTTATCAATGATGACTATGCTCTGGCATTGGGTCTGGCAACAGAAGAAGAAATTTCTACCATTAAGAACTATACCAGAAAGGTAAATGAAGTGCTGAAGGATTTCTTCCTGAAGATTGGCATTCGTTTGATTGACTTTAAGATTGAATTTGGTCGTCTGGCTGACGGTACCATTATTCTGGCTGATGAAATTTCTCCAGATACTTGCCGTCTGTGGGATGTAAAGACCAATGAAAAATTGGATAAAGATCGGTTTAGAAGAGATATGGGCGGTACAGAAGAGGCATATCAGGAAGTTATGCACAGAATTTTTGGAGAATAAAATCATATGGGCGGTTTTTTTGGTGCAGTTTCTGCAAACGACTGTATTTCAGACGTATTTTTTGGAACAGATTATCATTCCCATCTTGGCACAAGACGGGGCGGTATGACAGCATTTTCTCCGACACTGGGATTTCAAAGAAACATTCACAGCATTGAAAATTCTCCGTTTCGGACGAAATTTGAGAAGGATGTAGAAAAAATGCGGGGTAATATCTGTATCGGCTGTATCAGCGATACAGATCCGCAGCCAATTATGGTACGCTCTCAGCTTGGACTGTATGCAATCTGTTCTATCGGTATTATTACCAATGCAAAAGCACTGTCAGAAGAGTTGCTGATGAGTGGTTGTGCGAATTTTGAAACAATGAGCAGTGGAAGCATCAATTCTGGTGCACTGATTGCAGCATTGATTGCACAGAAATCTTCTTTTACTGAGGGCATTCGTTATGCACAGGAAAAAATACAGGGTACGATGTCACTGGTAATTATGACAGAAGATAGTATTATTTGTGCACGAGATAAAATGGGGCGGCTGCCAATTCTCATTGGGAAACGGTCAGATGGCTTTTGTTTTTCCTTTGAATCTTTTGCCTATCAGAAGTTGGGCTATGAGACTTGTCATGAATTAAAAGCTGGCGAAATTCTCAGGTTGACAAAGGATCATTATGAAATTTTACAGGAAGGTACAGATGAGATGAAAATCTGTACGTTTCTTTGGACATACTATGGTTATCCAAATGCATGCTATGAAGGCGTCAACGTAGAGTTGATGCGAACCCGAAATGGTGAAATCATGGCAGAAACCGATATCAAAAACGGGAAATTGCCGGATGTGGACTTTGTATGCGGTGTACCGGATTCAGGTGTGCCACACGCAATTGGTTATGCCAACCGAAGCGGGATTCCATTTGCAAGACCATTCATTAAGTATACACCAACATGGCCAAGAAGCTTTATGCCAACCAATCAATCCATGCGGAATAAAGTTGCAAAAATGAAGTTGATTCCCGTTCATGATTTGATTGCTGGCAAAAAACTGTTATTTGTAGATGACAGTATTGTCAGAGGAACACAAATGCGGGAAACGGTGGAATTTCTCTATGAGAACGGTGCAAAAGAAGTGCACATGCGTTCTGCTTGTCCACCGATTATGTATGGATGCAAGTACCTCAATTTTTCAAGAAGTACATCGGAATTGGAACTGATTGCAAGACAGATTATTGACGAGAATGAGGGGATTGACGGAATAAAATACATTCATGAATACAGCAATTCCAATACAGAAAGAGGTAAATTGCTCAGAGATGAGATTTGCCGACGGTTAAAGCTGACCTCTCTGGAATTCCAGTCACTGGAAGGCACTGTACAGGCGGTTGGAAAGCCGGCATGTCAGTTATGCTCCTATTGTTGGAGTGGAAGGGAATGATGGAAGTTGATGACAGGACTGCATGAGGAATGTGGTGTATTTGGCGTTTATGCACCGCAGACAACAGATGTTGCAGCAATGACCTATGCGGCTTTATATGCACTCCAACATCGGGGACAGGAAAGCTGTGGGATTGTCGTAAATGATAGAGGTGTTTTTTCCCATCATAAGGA
This sequence comes from uncultured Oscillospiraceae bacterium, assembly GCA_958448395.1. Lineage (GTDB taxonomy): Bacteria > Bacillota > Clostridia > Oscillospirales > Ruminococcaceae > Ruminococcus_C. The sequence continues at coordinate 6,315 of CAUDDP010000020.1, forward strand.
CTTAGGTTTGGTGCCAGAAGTATTTAAGGCAGAGGACATGGAAAAGTTAGGACATGGCAATATTTCCATTGGGCATGTTCGGTATTCTACAACTGGAAAACCAAATCGTTCTAATGCACAGCCCATTGTAGTACGGCATGTGAAAGGTCCTATGTCGATTGCCCATAATGGCAATCTGGTCAATGCAAGGGAATTACGGGAACGTTATGAGCTAAAGGGTGCAATTTTTCATACCACCAATGATACAGAAGTCATTTCCTATGCCATTACGGAACAACGTTTGGAACGTGATTCGATTGAAGAGGCAGTGGAATATGCGATGTATGATTTAAAGGGTGCTTATTCACTGGTTGTCATGTCACCGAAAAAGCTGATTGCGGCAAGAGATCCGCATGGCTTTCGCCCACTTTGTATGGGTCGTTGTAAAGATGGCAGTATTGTATTTGCCTCGGAATCCTGTGCACTGGATAGTGTTGATGCAACATTTGAACGGGATATTGAACCGGGGGAAATTGTAGTGGTGGATGATGCACAGGTACGTTCTATTCGGACACATTGTGGAAAGAAGCGGTCTATGTGTGTGTTTGAATATGTATATTTTGCTCGCCCGGATTCTATTATAGAAGGAACATGTGTCCACACCGCACGGCTGAATGCTGGCAGGATTCTTTGGCAGGAGCATCCTGTAGAGGCAGATGTTGTAATCGGTGTACCAGATAGTGGTTTGGACGCTGCGTTAGGGCTTTCTATGGCATCTGGCATTCCATATGGAGTCGGGTTTGTCAAAAATCGTTATGTCGGTCGTACTTTTATTCAGCCATCTCAGAAGATGCGAACAAATTCTGTCAGAATTAAGCTGAATGTATTGAAAAGCGTGGTCAATGGCAAACGGGTCATATTGGTAGATGACAGTATTGTGAGAGGGACAACCTGTAAACGGATTGTCAATTTGCTGCGGGAGTCTGGTGCGAAAGAAGTGCATATGCGGATTTCTTGTCCACCATTCACCAACCCCTGTTATTTTGGAGTGGATATTGACAGTCGGGAAAATCTGATTGCATGTCAAATGACCATTCCGGAAATCTGCAATTATATTGGAGCAGATTCCCTTGGCTACTTGAGCCTAAAAGGCGTAAAATCTCTTGCTTCTCCAGATTTGCAGGAAGAAGATTGGTTCTGTACCGGCTGCTTCAGCGGAAAGTATCCGATTGCTGTTCCAAAAGAGATGCCAAAAGATAAATTTGAAAGTAAAATCGGCGAATAAATGCCGTGGAGGAATCAGAAAGAATGAAGAGCTACTCAGAAAGCTATAAAAAAGCCGGTGTTGATGTAACAGCTGGCTATCGAGCAGTGGACTTAATGAAGAAACATATTGCACGTACCATGACAGATAATGTTTTAACTGGTATTGGCGGATTTGGTGGTCTGTATGAATTAGACGTTACTGGCATGGAACATCCAGTGCTGGTTTCTGGTACGGACGGCGTCGGCACAAAACTGAAGATTGCCTTTCTGATGGATCGGCATAATACCATTGGCATTGACTGTGTGGCAATGTGTGTAAACGATATTATTTGCTGTGGAGCAAAGCCGCAGTTTTTCTTAGATTATATTGCATTGGGCAAGAATGTGCCAGAAAAGGTTGCAGAGATTGTTTCTGGTGTTGCAGAAGGCTGTGTACAGGCTGGCTGTGCATTGGTTGGCGGAGAAACTGCTGAAATGCCGGGGTTCTATCCAGAAGATGAGTATGATGTTGCAGGATTTGCAGTTGGACTGGTTGACAAGAAAAAAGTGCTGAATATGAATACGCAGCAGGTTGGAGATGTGCTGATTGCACTGCCGTCCAGTGGTGTTCACTCAAATGGTTATTCTTTGATTCGGAAGGTATTCACAGTCAACAGTCAGAATCTGGCTCGTCATTTCTCTGAGTTGGGTACAACTTTAGGGGAAGCTTTGCTGATGCCAACAAAAATTTATGTGAAAGCAATTACTGCTCTGCTGGAGCAGGTGACGGTAAAGTCTATCGCCCATATTACTGGCGGTGGCTTTTATGAGAATATTCCACGTGCTTTGAAGAAGGGACTCTCTGCACAAATTGAGAAAAAGGACGTTAAGGGACTGCCAATTTTTGATTTGATCGCAAAGACAGGCAATATTCCAGAACACGATATGTTTAATACTTTCAATATGGGTGTCGGTATGGTAGTTTGTGTGTCACAGGAAGATGCAGATAAGGCACTGGAAGTTTTACAGGCTGCCGGAGAAGAGGCCTATGTACTGGGTACATTGGTTTCCTCTGATGAAGGCGTGATCTTAAAATAAGGACGGGTTGCCCGATGAAGAATATTATTGTGCTGGTTTCCGGCGGCGGAACCAATTTACAGGCACTGTTAGATGCAGAGCAGGCAGGTGGTTTCCCAGAAGGAAAAATTACCTGTGTGATCTCTTCTCGTGGGGATGCTTATGCTTTGCAGCGTGCAGAACAGTTTCATGTAAAGTCCAGAGTCATTGCAAAGAAGGATTATTCCGATTTTTCTGCTTATACAGATGCAATGCTGCTCGCTTTGCAGGAAGAGAAAGCAGATTTGATTGTGCTGGCTGGATTTTTGACCATTTTGGATGCTCGCATCATTGCCGCTTATCCGAATCGGATTATCAATGTGCACCCGTCTTTGATTCCAGCATTTTGTGGGGAAGGGTTCTATGGCTTGCGGGTACATGAACACGCCTTGCAGAGAGGGGTAAAATATTCCGGTGCGACAGTTCACTTTGTCAATGAAGAGGCGGACGGCGGTCCGATTATTCTACAAAAGCCAGTTGCCGTGCAGGAGGATGATACGCCGCAGACATTGCAAAAACGGATTATGGAAGAAGCAGAATGGAAATTGCTGCCGGAAGCAGTTCGGCTATTTTGTGCGGATAAACTGAAAGTTGTCAATAATCAGGTGAAGTTACTGGAACAGCCGGTATTATGAATGAAAAAAGAGAGGCAGAATATTATTTATGAAGACCATGAATCTTTTTGAAGCACTGAAACAAAATGCCTATCCGGGTAGAGGAATCGTATTGGGCACATCAGAAGACGGAAAATTTGCAGTTGCTGCTTATTTCATTATGGGCAGAAGTGAAAATAGCCGGAATCGTGTCTTTGTAATAGACGGGGAAGGCATTCGTACGCAGGCATTTGACCCGTCTAAGATGGTAGATCCGAGTTTGATTATCTATGCACCAGTACGGGTACTGGGGAATACCACCATTGTCACAAATGGTGACCAAACCGATACGGTATATGAGCAGATGCAAGCTGGTAAAACCTTTGAAGAATCCTTGCGGATTCGAGAATTTGAACCAGATGCACCGAACTACACCCCTCGTATCTCTGGCATTATAGAACGAGATGGCAATTATCAGTATGCTTTGTCTATTTTGAAGAGTGCGGACGGTGACCCAGCTTCCTGTCAGCGGTATACCTTTACCTATTCCAATCCCATTGCAGGTGTTGGTCATTTTATCCATACCTATCAGGGCGACGGTAATCCGCTGCCAAGCTTTGAGGGAGAGCCGGAAAAAGTTGCAATTGCAGGTAATATTGATACCTTTACCAATGCAATTTGGGAAAGCCTGCATCCAGAGAATAAGGTTTCTCTGTTTGTACGGTTTATTGAACTGGAAACTGGCAAAGCAGAAACTCGTATTATCAATAAAAATCAATAAAAATTGGGAGGAATAAACGCATGGCTTCAGAAATGCAACTGAAATATGGATGCAACCCCAATCAGAAACCATCCAGAATTTTTATGCAGGACAGCAGTGACTTGCCGATTACTGTATTAAATGGAAAGCCGGGTTATATCAATTTGTTGGATGCTTTTAACGGCTGGCAGCTGGTACGGGAATTGAAAAAGGCAACCGGCTATTGTGCTGCAACTTCGTTCAAGCATGTTTCTCCAGCAGGTGCTGCGATTGGAAAGCCGCTTTCTGATACGTTGAAAAAGATTTATTTTGTAGACGATTTAGGCGAATTATCGCCTTTGGCTTGTGCGTATGCAAGAGCCAGAGGGGCAGACAGAATGTCCTCTTACGGTGACTTTATCGCTCTGTCTGATGTTTGTGATGTACCAACTGCCAAGATGATTCAGCGAGAAGTTTCCGATGGTGTCATTGCACCGGGCTATGAACCAGAAGCACTGGAAATTTTGAAATCTAAACGGAAAGGCACTTATAATATCATTCAGATTGACCCAGCTTATGAACCGGCAGAACTGGAACGTAAACAGGTATTTGGTGTGACTTTTGAGCAGGGCAGAAATAATCTGGATATTAACGACTCCATGCTGGAGAATATTGTAACAGAAAATAAAGACTTGCCGGAAGATAAAAAGCACGATCTGTTGATTTCTCTGATTACATTGAAATATACGCAGTCCAACTCTGTTTGCTACGTCAAGGATGGTCAGGCAATTGGCATTGGTGCTGGACAGCAGTCCAGAATTCATTGTACCAGACTGGCAGGTAACAAAGCAGACATTTGGTGGCTGCGGCAGCATCCAAAGGTAATGGGACTGAAATTTGTAGACGGCATTCGCCGTCCGGATAGAGATAATGCAATTGATGTCTATATTTCAGATGAATATATGGATGTTCTGGCAGATGGTGCATGGGAATCTATCTTCAAGGTAAAGCCAGAAGTCTTTACCAAAGAAGAACAGAAAGCATGGTTGGCACAGAATACAGATGTTTGTCTGGGTTCAGATGCATTTTTCCCATTCGGTGATAACATTGAACGGGCTTATAAGAGTGGCGTGAAGTATATTGTAGAACCGGGTGGATCTATTCGGGATGACCATGTCATCATGACGTGCAACAAATACAATATGGTGATGGCGTTCTGTGGCATTCGATTCTTCCATCACTAATGATAAAATAGGTAAATTGGCTGCCGGACTTCCGGCGGCAGTTTGCCGGAGAGGAGTAAACGTCCCATGAAGATTTTAGTAGTTGGCGGCGGCGGCAGAGAACATGCTATCATTCGTAAGTTGAAGGAAAGCAGTAAAGTAGATGCATTATATTGTGCACCGGGTAACGGTGGCATTGCAAAGGATGCAGAATGTTTTCCCGTCAAGGCAACGGATATAGATGGCATGGTGGCACTGGCCAAGCAGCTGGCAGTGGATTTGGTGTTTGTGGCACCAGATGATCCGTTGGTACTGGGCATGGTGGATGCGATGCAGGCAGAAGGCTTTGCAACATTTGGCCCCAACAAGGCTGCTGCCATCATAGAAGGCAGTAAAGCATTTTCCAAGGAATTGATGAAGAAATATCATATTCCAACTGCAAGATATGAGATTTTTCAGGATGCGGATGCTGCGATGACCTATATTTTTGAACAGAATCAATTTCCAATTGTTATCAAAGCGGATGGTCTGGCACTGGGAAAAGGTGTTATTATTGCTACGAATCTGGAAGAAGCGAATCAGGCTGTTAAGAGCATAATGGAAGACAAGATGTTCGGAGAAAGCGGCAGTACAATTGTTGTAGAAGAGTTTTTGACAGGTCCAGAAGTATCTGTTTTGTCTTTTACGGATGGTAAGACCGTTGTTCCAATGGTATCCTCTATGGATCATAAGCGTGCATTGGATAATGACGAGGGATTGAATACCGGTGGTATGGGAACGGTCGCACCAAATCCGTATTATACAAAAGAAATTGCAGATACTTGTATGGAAACCATCTTTTTACCAACTATTCAGGCAATGCGGGCAGAGGGCAGATCATTTCAAGGATGCCTGTACTTTGGTTTAATGTTGACACCAGACGGTCCGAAGGTAATTGAATATAACTGTCGGTTTGGCGATCCGGAAACACAAGTGGTTTTGCCGTTGCTAGAAACCGATTTGGTAGAGATTATTACTGCAATTTCTGAACAGAAACTCTCAGACTTACCAGTTGTATGGAAAAAGGATTGTGCTGCTTGTGTTGTTATGGCGAGTGGTGGTTATCCGAAGAAATATGAAACAGGGTTGGAAATTTCCGGACTGGATGACAATGGGCAAATTGATGGCTGTACAATCTATCATGCTGGTACAAAACCGGGAAAAGACGGCAAGCAGCTGCTGACTGCTGGCGGCAGAGTATTGGGTGTGACAGCAACCGCAGAAAATTTATCGGCTGCACTGGAAAAGGCTTATGCTGGTGTGGAAACGATTCAGTGGGAACATGTTCACTATCGGCATGACATTGGACAGCGTGCGTTGAAGGCATTGCAGTAACAGAAATATTTGTAGATCCGGAGGTGTTTTATGAATCCAAGATTACCGTATTTACGGGAAAAAACGTCAAAGTTGACAACATCTCCGGGTGTGTATCTGATGAAGAACCATGAAAATGAGATTATCTATGTTGGCAAAGCTAAGAATCTGAAGAATCGCGTCACCAGTTATTTTCGAATTTCTGCGGATCATACGCCAAAGGTGGCGAGTATGGTAGCATCTGTTTATGATTATGATTTTATTGTAACAGATTCAGAATATGAGGCATTGGTATTAGAATGCAGCTTGATTAAACAGTATCAGCCAAAATATAATATTCTATTAAAGGATGATAAGGGGTATCATTATATTTATATTTCAGATGAACCATTTCCTCGGTTTTCAACAGAGCAAAAAAAAGAGAAAAAAGGGACGTATCTTGGGCCATATATGAGTGGGTTTGTGGCAAAAGAGACAGTAAAAGAAGTGAATCAGGTTTTTCGTTTGCCAACCTGTCAAAAGCAGTTTCCAGTTGCATTTCACCGTGGCCGACCTTGTTTAAACTACCACATAAAACAATGTATGGGACTTTGCCGGGGAAATATTTCCCAAAAAGCCTATCAGGATATCATACAGCAAGCGATTTCCTATATTAAAAATGGCAGCACAGAATCGGTAAAACGAATGCAGCAAGAGATGGAATTGGCAGCGGAACGATTGGATTTTGAACGTGCAGCAGTCTTACGGGATCGCATTTCTGCTATTTCCAAAGCAGGGGAAACTCAAAAAATTCTCGATTCGGATATAAAAGAAGCAGATGTGCTGGCAGTAAGTGAAAGCAATGGAAAGCAGTGTCTTTCTCTGCTTTTATATCGGAATCGAAGACTTTTTGATAAACAAACCTATTTTTTTCAGCAAGTAGAATCGGTTTCTGGTTTGCTGGAGTCGTTTATGGGACAATATTACGATCAGAAACAGAAAATTCCGAATTGTATTCTATTGCCGACGCCGCTGGAAAATCAAGACTTGATACAGAAAATGTTAGAGGTACGTGCAGAACATCGTGTCAAATTGCTGCTGCCGCAACGAGGGATGGCGGCACACATCTTACAGCTTTCCAAGAACAATGCAAATGAAGCAATGGCACTGCAAATGGGACGAACTGCGAAAGAAGTACAGGCATTGGAAGAGTTGAAGCACGCATTGGGACTTTCTGTGACGCCGGAGTGGATTGAAGCATATGATATTTCCAATTTAGCTGCTTCCTCGATTGTAGCAGGTATGGTTGTTTTTCAGAATGGAAAGCCGTATCGGAAAGCCTATAAACGATTTTCGTTGAATCAGATGAATGGACAGGATGACTATGCCTGTATGCAGCAGGTTTTACGTCGTCGCCTGACCCATTTTGTGGAACAGGATGGCGATGAAGGATTTTGTAAAAAGCCGGATTTAATTCTGTTGGACGGTGGACAGGGGCATGTCCATGCTGTACAGCCAGAATTGGCATCTCTGCATTTGGATATTCCGCTTTATGGTATGGTAAAGGATAATAAGCACCGTACACGTGCGATTGCTGGAAACGGTTGTGAAATTGCACTTTCCCGTACCAGTGCAGCATTTCATCTGCTGACACAGATACAAGATGAGGTGCACCGATATGCCATTACTTATATGCGAAGTCATCATAAAAAGACCTCCTATGCACTGGAAATGACACAGGTCAAAGGAATTGGTGTGAAAAAAGCACAAAAGCTTCTGGTGCACTTTAAAACAAAAGAAAATCTAAAGGCAGCCTCACCAGAGGAATTGGCGAGGGTTGCTGGTGTTTCTCATGCGGTGAGTATGGCATTATATACATTTTTACAGGATATGTAAGAAACAAAAAAGACAGGAGATAGCAATCATGCGTATTATTTCTGGAACGGCACGAGGCAGACGATTAAAAACATTGGAGGGGATGGATGTCCGTCCGACGACAGAAAAGGTAAAAGAAGCAATTTTTTCTTCTATTCAGTTTGATTTGCCGCAAGCAATCGTTTTGGACTTATTTGCTGGCAGTGGGCAACTGGGATTGGAAGCATTGAGTCGGGGTGCAAAACGTGCCTACTTGATTGATCATTCTTCAAGGGCAATGGCTGTAATACGGGAAAATATTGCTGCTACTGGTTTTACTGCACAATCGGAGGCGATACAGACGGAGGCAGCCGCCTTTTTGAAAGTCCTGTCACCATCTGTACAGTTTGATCTGGTTTTTCTGGATCCACCATATCGGCATGATACCATTCAGGAAATGCTGATGTTGTTGGAAAAGCATCTTGCATTAGATGGAAAAATCATTTGTGAACATGAACGGGAATTAGAACTGCCAGATACGATTTCTGTTTGGCAGAAAAAGAAAACCCATGCTTATGGCAGCATTGCTGTGACGACATATATTTATAAGGAAGAAGTGACGCAGAATTGAAAAGAATTGCAGTCTATCCAGGAAGCTTTGATCCGATTACGGTTGGACATTTGGATGTTATTCGCCGTGCATCAAAACTGTTTGATGAGTTGATTGTGTTGGTTTCTAAAAATATTATGAAGTCAAAAGAGAGCTTTACGCCACAGGAGCGGGCTTCCATGATTACACGTGTCACAACAGATCTTCCAAATGTGAAAGTGGATATTTCAGAGGGATTATTGGTAGATTATGTAAGGGATGTACATGCGATTGCGATTGTAAAGGGATTGCGTGCAGTAAGTGACTTTGAATATGAGTTTCAGATGGCACTTGCGAATAAGAAGCTTTATGATGGTGCAGAGACTATTTTTTTAACTACTTGTACAGAAAATATGTACCTTAGTTCTAGTGTTGTAAAACAGATTGCAGCATTTCATGGGGATATTCGGCATTTTGTGCCGGACTTGCTGCATGATGAAATCATGCATCGCCTGTCAAAGGAGTTACAGACATGAAAATTGATGAAATTTTAGATTTAATGGATCAGCTTCTGGACCATGCAAGACCCATTCCGTTTGCGTCCCATAAAGTTATTATTGATGGGGATCGTATGCGGGAATTAATTAATGATATGCGGATGAATAAACCGGAAGAAATTCGGCGTGCAAAATTGATTGAATTTGACTGTGACCGCATTATGCAGGAAGCACATACCAATGGGGAACGGATTGTGCAGGAAGCGGAACAGCGTGCAAAAAAACTAGTTTCTCAGCAAACGATTATGATGGAGGCTAGGGAACGGGCAATGGAAATGTTAACCAAGGCACAGGCAACGTCAGAGGAAATCAAAACCGTTTCTGAAAGTTACGTTATGAATTTACTAACAGAAACGGAACAGTACCTTTCTACCAATTTGCAGGAGATACAGCAAACAAAAAATAGGATTCATAACCGAAAAAAATAAAAATTGAAAGTTTGCATAAAAGTTTTATTTTGAATTTAATGTTAGGACATTTTTTTTTGTTATAATTAGGTTGTGTTTTGATAGTTCGCTTATTTATGCCCTGCGTGCGTAGAAGCGGTGTTTGGAAAGGAGTATACTCACTTATGGATAAAATTGATGCAATGTTAATCACACTGTTGCAGGAAAATGCTAGAGCACCACTGAAAGTGCTGGCTTCAAAGGTGTTTTTATCAGCACCCGCCGTTTCCTCCAGAATTGATAAATTGGAAAAGCAAGGTATTATTTTGGGCTATAACACCATTATTGATCGGCAGAAGCTGGGTTATCATATTACAGCTTTTATCAATTTAGAGCTTTCAGCGGATCAAAAGGCAGAATTTTATCCATTTATCAACAGCTGTCCGAATGTGTTAGAATGTAATTGTGTAACAGGCATTTATTCTATGTTGATTAAGGTATCTTTTCCTTCTACGCAAGAGTTGGATACATTTATCGGAAAGATTCAACGATTTGGAAACACTTCCACACAGATTGTCTTTTCCACACCGGTGCCACATCGGGAAATTAGTGTGGAAGCAAATATCTAAAAGAAAAGAATACTGTAAGGTACGTTTGCCTTGCAGTATTTTCTATTTACAAGGAGATTTTATCGATGTTGCATTTTATAATCGGTGGTGCAGGAACGGGAAAATCCACATTGTTATTAAAAAAAATCAAACAGCTGATGCCAAGAGAACCAGATTGCATCATTCTTGTTCCAGAGCAGTTTTCTTATGAATTCGATAAAAAACTCTATCATTTTATTGGTGCGAAGGCATTTAATCAGCTGGAAACGCATAGCTTCACCTCTATGAGTCGTATGCTTTTTCAAAAATACGGAAAACATACAGCAAAATATGCAGACACTATTACCAAAAAAGCATTATTGCTGCAAGCAATTCAAACAGTTCAGCAGAAGAAAGTGCTGCTTTTTTTTAACCGGCAATGCTTAAAACCAGATTTCATGGAAAGTATAGAACAGATTTTATCTATTCTACGGCGGAACGGAACAACCGCAGCAGAACTTTATGAAGCCGCATGGAACTGTACTGGCAGACTGCATGATAAACTACAGGATCTTTCTTACATTTACCAGCAGTATGAAACCCTGCTGCAAACAAATGGACTACAGGATGCCTTGACAGATATTACAGAGGCAGCTGCTATTGCCAATATACATGATTTCTTTTTGGGAAAAACCATTTTTATTGATGAATTTGAAAGTTTTACAGAAGATGAATATGCAATGTTGCAGATAATGGTTGCAACTGCTGCGGATATTTATATCACATTGCGGATAGAGGAGACAGTGCAACCAGATGATACGTTGTTTGCAACGGTACAGGATACTCGAAATCGGATGCAGCAGCTGGCAAAGCAGTATCATATTGCAAGTGATATCCAAGTTTGTCGGGAAGCAAAACGGTTTGCAAGTGCAGATCTTGCACATCTGAGTCAGACAATTTTCCGTTCCACTGCTACACAGAAACCAGCAGAGCCAGCTTCTCATATTCATTTATTTGAAGCCAGAGATGCCGTGTCAGAATTGGAATATGTTTGTGCTACCATTCGTCAGCTGCTCATACAGCATCCCGATTTGCATTGTAGTGAGATTGCCATTCTGACCAGTGATTTATCATCATATACCCCAATCGTCAGCCATGCTTTTGCACGGTATGACCTGCCATTTTATTTAGATACTGCTATTTCCATTTTACATCATCCATTTTCTGTCTATTTGTTGACGTTGTTGGAACTGGTTCAACAAAAAAATTTGCGAACAGAATATGTTTTGCGATACGCAAAAACGGGTTTTGTCGGTTGTGACTGGCTTGCATTGTCCCAGCTGGAAAATTATTGTTATCAGTGGAATGTGAAGGGAAAAACATGGGAATCTCCATTTCCCATGCCGGAAAAAGAATCCATGCAGCAAGAAACCATGCAGGCAGAAGAAACCAGAAAAAGGCTTATTACGCCATTGCTTGCATTCCGGCAGGCATTGGCGATGTGTAAAACAGGTGCAGATTATTGCCATGCATTATATCAATATATTCAACAAGCAGAGATTCTCAAGCAGCTTTCTGCTTTTTGTGAAACAACGGATGCCAATAAAACAATTTCATTACAGCAAGATGCAAAATATATCTGGGAACAATTTATTTCGATTTTGGATTGCTTATATCAGCTATATGAAACCATCCCGTTATCCTTGGCTGATTTTTGTCTTTCCCTATCCTATTTATTCCGAACTGTTACCTATGCCACACCACCCCGGACACTGGATGCTGTTTTAATTGGACAAACGGGACGTTCCCGTTTGCGTGACCCAAAGATTGTATTTGTGATTCATTGCAGTGAAGGTGCGTTTCCCTCTACTAGTTTGTCAGCAGATCTATTTTCTGAACGGGAATACCGCTTGATGGAAGAAAGAAAAATTGTGATTCGTAAGTCGTTACAAAATATTCTGGCTGATGAACGACTTGCCGTTTATAAAACACTTTCTGCCGCCTCACAAGAATTATATCTCACTTATCCATTGGTGGATACCGGAAATCAGAAAAGTTATCCGTCTTTTGTGATTGCACAGATACAGGGAATGTTCTCAAATGGCAAAACATTGCTACAGACAGAACAGCAAATACCACTTCATTATTATGCAACCACACTGCAATCTGCGTATTATCATTATGTACGTAATTTTTCTAATCGAACAACAGAAATTGCAACCGTACAAAGTATTTTACAAAAACATCCGGCTTATCAACAAAAAATTGCTTATTTACAAACGGTGCATCAAAATCTATCCTTCCAGATTACTGATCCACAAATTATGGAACGGCTGATGGGAAAACAGATTATTATGACTGCTTCTAAGCTGGATAGTTATCTGCTCTGTCCGTTTCAGTTCTTTTGTAACAATGCATTGCGGTTGTATCAAAGACAGAAAATTCGGTTAGATCCTGCCAGTCAGGGTACGCTGATTCATTTTTGTCTGGAACAAGTGCTGCGGCGATATAAACGAGAGGCATTCCTTGCTCTTACAGAAACAGAACTGCGGCAACTGTTGAAGGAATTCACAAGTCGATTCTGGAAGGAAGTATTAGGCGGTGATTTTTCCAAGGAACCAAGAAGTTATGCGACCTATGCTTATATACAGAAGCAACTGTTCATCACATTGCTGCATGTACAGGCAGAATTGCGACAAACTATGTTTTATCCAAAATACTTGGAACTGCCTATTCGTCATGACAATACGGCATTTCCACCGCTGAAAGCACAGACCAAGGATGGACATAGCCTACAAATTGAGGGAATTGCAGATCGTGTGGATACCTGTCAAATTGACGGAAAAACTTGTGTTCGTATCATTGATTATAAAAGCGGTACAAAAGAATTTTCGCTTGGCAATTTGTTGTACGGCTTGGACATACAAATGCTGATCTATTTATTTTCTATTGTGTATAATCAAACACCGCTGCAAAATGCACAAATTGGTGGTATTTTATATATGCCGGCAGGCGGTGTCAAAGAAAAGCAAGAACGTGGAGAGAAAAAAAGCAAAGCGGAACAGGAACAAGCTGCCTATAAAATGAGTGGATTGTTGATACAGAACGCAGAGATTATCCGTAGTATGGAACCAGATGGAAAGGGTATCTATATTCCAGCCAAGCTGAAAGCAGGAGAAAGTGGTGCATGGGAATTGGATTCCAAAGCAGGTACGTATCTGTCAGAATCTGCATTTCGTGCCCTGTATCGTTATGTGATGGAGATATTGCAGCAGACAGCACAACGGATTTATCAGGGTGAGATTGCAGCGAATCCGTTGATTTTGCAAAAACAGAATGTTTGTCAGTACTGTATTTATCAGGACATTTGTGGGAATTTACAGCAACAGCCTTGCCGCATCATGGAGGGGCAAGCCGGGGAACGAAAGGAACAGATGCTGAAAAAATTGCAGGAACTGGAAGAGGAGGAAACAGAGCATGGCATGGACAATGGAACAGCAGCAGGCAATTTTTCATCGAAACAGTAGTTTGATTGTTTCCGCAGCTGCTGGTAGTGGAAAGACTTCTGTTTTGGTAGAACGGCTGATTCAACTGCTCTCTGATCCTGTGCAGCGTGTTTATGCAGATCGCATGATTGTGGTTACTTTCACAAATGATGCCGCAGCAGAAATGAAACAACGGCTACAGGCAGCATTGGAAAAGCGAATTGCAACAGAACCGGGAAACCGTTGGTTGCGGCAGCAGCAGTTGATTTTGCCTGCAGCGAAAATCAGTACCATTAACGCATTTTGTTTTGATTTCATTCGAGAATATGCAGGAGATCGTGAAATGACATCCAGCTTTCGGGTTATGGATGAAACAGAACAGGATATTCTTTGCCGGGAAGCAATAGACGAAGTGTTAAATCGTTGGTATGCAGAACGACCGAATGAAATGCAGCAACTTTGGGATGCCTTTTGTAGCGGAACGGATAAGGCATTGGAAGGGATTTTGATGGAACTGAAAACATTTTTAGGTTCGATTCCATTTCCCACACAGTGGAAACAGCAAGTTTTAAAGAGCGTTGCAGTCCCTTATGAAGAAAGCAGTTATTATCATGATTTTCTTTCCCTGCTGCAAGTAGATGCTGCTCGGATTGCTGGTGCAATAGAACAGGCATATCAGCTGGCAGAGACACTCTATGATGAAGAAAATAATGTTGCTGATTGGATTGGTGTGGACTTTGACAGTATCCATGCCTTACTGCACGCCTTACAAAAGGAAACGGTCTCCGCAGAACAAGTATTGAAAATCATTCAAAATCATGAGAATTTACGAAAAGGGAAAAGTTATCCCCGAAAAAAGAAAACGGTTTCCAGTGTGAAACAGTTTGAGCATGTAAAAGAGCAGCGGAAGGCTTACAAAGAAGAAATGGATGCCCTCTTTCAGAAAATTAAAAAGATATTGCCCTATTGTGAGGTTGACTTGCAGGTACATCGTGACTTGCTGCCGCTTTTATTTGCTCTGGTAGAAGAAATAGAGCAGATACTTTGGGAAAAGAAAATCGAATGTAATGCATTGAGTTTTGATGATGGAGAACGTTTGGTATTGCAATTGCTGGCAGAAGAGCAGGGTGGCACACTGACACAAAGTCCGCTTGCCCGAACATTATCCAAATATTATCAAATTATTATGATTGATGAATATCAGGATGCCAACAATAAACAGGATATGATTTTTAAATTGCTTTCCCATGCATGCCACAAAGATGAGAATGGTGCATTACAATATGGGGACAATGTTTTTCTAGTTGGCGATGTCAAACAGTCTATCTATCAATTTCGATTGGCAAATCCAAAGAATTTTATACGGTGTGTGCGTTCAGCAGAGATGGAAAAGCAACAGTTGCCTACCCCCGTCATGCAGTGCATCAAGCTGAATCAAAACTTTCGCAGTTCGGAACAAGTATTACAATTTGTCAATTTGATTTTTTCAGAGATTATGAGAGAATCTGGTGGTGATATTGTATATGATAAGTCGGAGTGGCTTTATGCTGGCTCTTCGAGTTATGATAATCTTTCGGCAGAGCAACAGGGAACACAGGTTGCTTTTTTACAGGAATCTGATACAGTAGATATGCAGGTGGCGTGGATCGCACATACCATACAGGACATGCTGCAAAGTGGTTATCCAGTAGCAGAGCGAGATGGTAACATCCGTCCCTGTCATGCTGGAGATTTTTGCATTCTTTTGCGAAAGGGAAAACCGTGTCAAAAGTATGCAAAAGCATTGGAAAAGCTGCAAATACCAGTAAAAAAGGTGGAGGAGCAGGGTTATTTGCGGGCAAGAGAAATTACGATTTTGCTCAATATGATGAGAATTTTGGATAATCCACTGTTAGAAGTACCATTGACAGCAGTCATGGCTTCGCCGATGTTTCAATTTTCGATGGATGAGATTGCAACAATTCGGCTATTAGACCGAAATCAGCCGCTTTATCTGGTATTATCTGCGATTGCAGATGCCGCAGGCAGTCCGGCAACGCCGGAACTTTTGGCAGCAGCCAGACAACTGCCAGAAACATTTCAAGAGAAATGCCGATCATTTTGGAATACGGTACAGGCATTACGGACAGACAGCACCGTATTGTCACTGGAAGACTTGATTCGTGAGATTTATGACACTACAGATTTTCTTTCTGTTATGCAGTTATATCAAGACGGCGAAAAAAAGCGTGCCAATCTGAATTTGCTGATTCAGTATGCCCGGCAGTATGAGACACAGGGACAGGCAGCCTTTACGGGTGGTGTAACTGGATTTTTGCGGTATATTGATTCCCTGTTGGAAAATGAACGGGATTTAGAACAAGCGAACCCTTCCAATGGTGCAGACCGTGCAGTATTTATTAAGACAATGCATCGTTCTAAGGGATTGGAATTTCCATTTGTGTTTCTGGCAGAGCTGGAAACAAAATTTTCCACACAAGACAGCCGAAAGAAACTGCATATTTCTGATTCCGGCAGAATGGGATTGTATTTATATGATGCAGAAAATTATGAAAAATATAGTACATTGCCTTACGTGGTGTTGCTACAGGAGAAGCAGAAGCAGTTGATACAGGAGGAAATGCGACTGTTGTATGTTGCTATGACCAGAGCAAAACAAAAACTATTTTTACCATTAACCGTCTCAAAACAAGCTAAGAGCTGGCTGGAGCAGATACAGCATAGTGATTTTTCCAATCCCTCCTTTTGCAGCCATACTGTCCAGTCTGTTCGGAGTATGGCACAATGGATTTGGTATGGACTTTATCGAAGACAAGATGCAGATTTTGTACGAGAATTTCCGGAACAGCAGAGCATGTCTCAACTACAGTCAGAATCTTCTGATTTTGCAGATTTGAATATTCAGTATACACGAATAGCAGAAGAAAACTTAGAAGATGAACTGCCGCTGCAAATACCGAAACTGCCGCAGCCAGATGCGGTTTTACAGGCAGAAATCGAATCTGCCTTGCAGTTTCATTATGATACCACAGCTTCCAGCCAGCTTTCATTGATGAGTGTTTCTAACTTGTCACACAATAGCAAACAAACCGAACCGGAGACAGAAATGAGCTGGAGCAGACCGCATTTTTTGCAGAAAAATCAATTGACTGCATCGGAGCGTGGTACAGCAACCCATTCATTTTTGCAGTATGCTTCTTTTGCAGAAGCGGAAAAAAATCCGGAAACAGCTTTGCAAACACTGGTTCAAAACGGTTATCTAACACAGCAACAAGCAGACAGCATTCGTTTGTCGGACTTGCAACGTTTTTTCCAGAGCGAGTTGTATCATAGAATCCGGCGTTCTCCGATGGTATTGCGGGAGAAAAAATTTTTGGTGCAGTTTGACCTACTGCGGCAGCGGATGCATGGAGAAGAATGGGAAACCTTAAAACAGCAGCACAATCCGGACAGTATGGTAAAAGGCATCATTGACCTTGCTTTCTGGGAGCAAAACGGCTTTGTGCTGGTGGATTATAAAACAGATGCTACAAATAATATGCAGCTTTTGACAGACCGCTATCGAATGCAGCTGCATTTATATCGGTTGGCATTAGAAGGCATTACAGGGGAGACGGTACGACAGTGCTGCTTGTTTTCCACTTATACTGGAAATGTCGTCTTGCTTTAAAAGGAGGCAACAATGGAACCATCTTTGACGAATATACGCTATGTACGTTCTCTTTTGGAACGGCATGGATTTCACTTTTCCAAGAAATTAGGACAAAATTTCCTCATTAATCCAGAGGTGTGCCCACGGATTGCAGAATTGGGCAATGCCGTTGCCGGACATGGCATTTTGGAAATCGGAACAGGAATTGGGACATTAACCAAAGAATTGGCTCAGCGTGCGGAAAAGGTAACCGCAGTGGAAGTAGACCAGCGACTATTTCCAATTTTAGAGGAAACTGTTGGACAATATTCAAATCTGCATATCATTCATCAGGATATTTTAAAGTGCGATATTCCTGCTTTGTTGGAAGAGGAATTTGGGGACATGCCGATTTCTGTTTGTGCAAATCTGCCATATTATATTACTGCACCGATTTTAATGCATTTGCTGGAAAGTCGTGCAAAACTGGAAACGATTACAGTAATGGTACAGAAAGAAGTTGCCGAGAAATTGACAGCACCGGTTGGCACACGAGAAGCGGGTGCCATTACCGTTGCAGTACAGTATTATGGTACTGTGAAGCAATTATTTTCTGTTTCACGAGGAAGTTTTTTACCACCTCCAAATGTAGATTCTGCTGTCATACAAATTCAGCTTGGAACGCCATATACGGAACAGGTTACAGATGAAACGCATTTCTTTCGTATGGTACGCAGTGGCTTTTCTCAGCGGCGGAAAACGCTGGTCAATGCACTGTCTGTAACGATGGGGTATGAAAAAGCGGTCATTTTACAAGCATTGCAGATATGTCAGCTGCCGGAGACTGTCCGCATGGAATCCCTAACCATGGAACAGCTTTTATTACTGCACCGTGTGTTGCTGGAACATTCCTTGTAATACAGAAGAATTGGTACCCTTTTTTCAGTTCCATTTTTCTGTTTGAAAGCAACTTCCGAAATTCCTGTTAAATTTTCAGGACTTACCACTTGCAAACAGAACAGAAATATAGTATAATATGAGATACCAAGGGAATAAAGGCGGAATGCTGTCGGTATTTTGCTGGAATTGGTCAATGACTTACAATAAAGAGAAAGGGGACTGACGTACCTATGAATCAAACAGAAATTGCACCGCATAGGATGCCGATGGTTGCAATGCGTGGAGTTGTGATATTTCCTAAAATGGTTATGCACTTCGATGTAGCAAGAGAGGCTTCTATCCATGCAGTCAATGCAGCCTATGCATCAGATCATCAGCTGTTTCTGGTTGCACAGCGGGAAATCTTTACGGAAGAACCGAATGAAAAAGATTTGTATGAATTTGGTGTTATCGCAGAAGTACGCCAGGTACTAAAAACACCAGACGGTGTGATGCGAGTATTGGTGGAAGGTGTAAAAAAAGCACGCCTTTGTGCAGTACAGAAGCAAGATACATTTCTGACTGCGGAAGTAAAGCCGGTAACATACAAAAGCCGTGCAAAGATAGATGATGTGGAACTGACAGCGATGATGCGTTCTCTCAGAGAACTGTTTGAACAATATTGTGAATTTTTCCCAAGAATGCCAAGGGAATTGGTCGTCTCTGTACTCTGTCAGGATGATCCATATGAGTTGTTTCATAACATTATTTTTAATATTAATCTGGACTATCGACAAAAGCAGGATTTGCTGGAGGAAAATCATATTCTTAAGCGGCTGGGAATGCTTTGTGTCATGTTGCAGCGAGAAATTGAAGTTTTAAATTTAGAACGAGAAATTCAAGAGAAGACAAAAGAAAGTATGGATCGTTCCCAGCGAGAATTTTATCTGCGGGAACAAATGCATATCATTGAAGAACAACTCGGCGAAGCGGAGAATGAACAAGAAGATGCACTGGAATACATCACGAGAATTAAATCTCTGAAGTTGGGAGCGTCTACGGAAGAAAAGCTGATAAAAGAAGCAGAGCGGCTTGGCAAGTTGCCGCCGGCAACACAGGAATCTTTTGTTATTCGTAATTATTTGGATACGGTTTTGGATTTGCCATGGAATATAGAGACAAAAGCAAAAATCAATCTGGATAAGGCGAGAACGGTATTGGACAAAGACCATTATGGTATGAAAAAAGTAAAGGAGCGGGTGTTGGAGAGTATTGCCATTCATGCAATGCTTCCAGATGTCACCGGACAAATTCTTTGTTTGGTCGGACCGCCTGGTGTCGGGAAAACTTCTATTGGAAAGTCTATTGCTAAGGCACTTGGCAGAAACTACGAGAGGGTTTCGCTGGGTGGCATCAGGGATGAATCTGATATCCGTGGTCACAGAAAGACCTATGTTGGTGCGATGCCGGGACGGATTATGGATGCGATGACAAGAGCAAAGTCCAGAAATCCGTTAATTCTATTGGACGAAATTGATAAGATGAGCAACGATTTCCGGGGCGATCCTTCTGCTGCCATGCTGGAAGTACTGGACAGCGAACAAAATAAAGCCTTCCGAGATCACTATATTGAAGTGCCGTTTGACCTCAGCAAAACGTTATTTATTGCCACCGCCAATACACTGGATACGATTCCAGCACCATTGTTGGATCGTATGGAAGTGATTGAACTGGGCAGTTATAATCGAGAGGAAAAGTTTCAGATTGCTAAGTGCCATCTGCTCAGCAAACAGATGAAAAAGCACGGACTGAAGGGGACACAGTTTAAGGTACAGGATGCAGTATTGTATGCACTGGTTGATGACTATACTAGAGAAGCTGGTGTTCGGGAATTAGAGCGGATGATTGCGGCTCTTTGCCGAAAAGCGGTGAAAGAAATTGTAGCTGGTAACTGCAAGCGTGTGACTGTGACTGCGGACAACCTTGCTACTTATCTTGGACATAAAAAATATTTGCCAGATGAACAGAATCAGCAGGATACTGTTGGCGTTGTAAATGGTCTGGCATGGACATCTGTCGGTGGTGTTCTAATGCCGTTGGAAACGCTGGTATTGAACGGCAAAGGCATGATTGAACTGACGGGCTCTCTCGGTGATGTTATGAAAGAAAGTGCAAGAATTGCAGTCAGCTATGTACGTAGCGTTGCAAAGCAGTATCATATTCCAGAGGACTTCTATCTCAAAAATGACCTGCACATTCATGCACCGGAGGGGGCGGTTCCAAAGGATGGACCGTCTGCCGGAGTCACAATGGTAACAGCAATCATCTCTGCTTTGTCAGGGATCCCTGTTCGGCATGATGTTGCAATGACCGGAGAAATTACATTACACGGAAAGGTATTACCAATCGGCGGATTGCCGGAAAAGGCAATGGCAGCCTATAAGGCTGGTTTAAAAACAGTCATTATCCCCAAACGGAACGAACCGGATTTGGAAGATGTAGACGAGACTGTAAGAAATGCCATTCATTTTGTGACAGCAGAAACACTAGAAACCGTACTGAAAACCGCATTGATTCCTGTGACGGAGCCAGTACAGCTTGAATCTGAACAGCTGGAAATACAGGAAGAACAGTCACCGTTTCTACATGGTGCGGCAGACAGCATTCCGCCGGAATCCAAGACATTAGTTCCGGTGTGACGAGAAGAGAAACGGAGGATTCATGAATTTTCAACAGGCAACATTTCAGGCATCTTATGGCACATTTTCACAACTGCCCCCTTGCAATGGCATGGAAATTGCTTTTGCAGGACGTTCTAATGTTGGAAAATCTACATTGCTGAATAGAATTTTCAATCGTAAGGCACTGGCGAGAGTCAGTGCCGTTCCGGGGAAAACAGCTACCATCAATTTTTATCGTATTGCACCAGTGACATTTGTGGATTTACCGGGATATGGATATGCAAAGGTGGCAAAAACAGAAAAACGCCGTTGGGCAGAGCTGATCGACGGCTATTTGGAATCCGATCGGGATATTCGGTTGATTTTTCTGCTGCTGGATATGCGGCATGCTCCCTCAAAAGATGATTTGCAGATGATTCATTATCTGGTTGAAAGGGAAATGCCGTTTGTAATTATTTTGACAAAAGCAGATAAGTTGAATCAGTCGCAGCGGAAAGCCAGAATGGCAGCATTTGCAGAGGAGATTCCTTACTTTGACGAAATTCATATCGTTCCGTTTTCTGCTATGACAAGGGAAGGTGTAGAGACAGTACGAGAAGTGATTACAGAGCTGGCAGAGGCAGAAGAAAGCAACTGACAGCAGGTTTCTAACGACAGAGGCACATTGCAGAAGCAGAAATGGTAAATGTGCGTACATAGAAAACTGCAAGGTTTGCAGGAAAGGAAGTAGAAATATGTTTGTATCAGAGGATTTACAGGTAAATGAACAAGGGCATTTGACCATTGGCGGCGTAGATACTGTTTCCCTTGCAAAACAATATGGTACACCGTTGTATGTGATGGATGAGGATTTGATTCGTAAGCACTGCCGTGTATTCCAGCAGAGTATAGATCGGTTTTATCAAGGAAAAGGTCTGGTTTGCTATGCCAGCAAAGCGTTTTCCTGTAAAGCTATTTATCGGGTCATGCAGCAGGAAGGAATGGGCATTGATGTCGTTTCTGGTGGTGAATTATATACTGCGATGCAAACCGGTTTTGACAGCAGCAAAATCTGTTTTCACGGCAATAACAAGACCATAGAAGAGTTGCAAATGGCACTGGACTATCAGGTAGGACGTATCATTGTCGATAATATTTATGAGTTGCATCAGTTGGAACGAATGTGTCAAGAACAAGGGAAAACGGCACGGATTATGTTCCGGATTAAACCGGGAGTAGATGCACATACACATAACTTTATTCGCACTGGACAGATTGACAGTAAATTTGGTTTTGCATTGGAAACCGGCGAAGCAATGGAAGCTGTAAAAGAAGCATTACAGTGCAAGAATCTGCATCTGTGTGGTTTGCATTGTCACATTGGTTCTCAGATTCTGGATACCAATGGCTTTGAAGCGGCAGCAGAAGTGATGATGCAATTTATTGCCACCATTCAGAAAGAATTGCATGTAACCATAGAAGAATTGAATTTGGGAGGCGGTTTTGGTATCTGCTATACAGAGCAGGATGACCCGATTCCGTATGAACAGTATATGGAAGCTGTTTCTAAAGTAATTCACCGTTGCAGCGAAGAATATCAGATTCCGCAGCCATTTATCCTAATTGAGCCGGGACGTTCTATTGTTGCACCGGCTGGTATTACCCTGTATACCATTGGCGGTAAGAAAGTGATTCCGAATATTCGGACATATGTTTCCATTGACGGTGGTATGTGTGACAATCCACGTTATATTTTATATCAATCTGCCTATGATGCACTGGTTGCCAACAAGGCAGATCAGTCAAAAGATACTAAAGTCACAATTGCCGGAAAGTGCTGTGAAAGCGGCGACCTGATTGGCGAAGGAATGCCAATGCAAAATTGTGAACCGGGCGATATCATTGCTGTTTGTGCAACAGGTGCTTATAACTATTCTATGTCTTCAAATTACAATCGTCTGCAAAAGCCAGCAGTGGTATTTGTGAAAGATGGTAATTCCCGTGTGGTTGTAAAACGAGAGACACTGGAGGATTTGGTTCGCAACGATTGTGAATAATCGTTATGAATCACGAGAAAGGACATGGACTGTATGAAGGATGCACAACTGGAAGAGGATTTGCAGGCTCTGGCAAAGGCATTTCTGCTTCTGCAAACAGAAGAAGAATGCATCGCATTTTTAAAAGATGTCTGCACCTATCAAGAACTGCGTGCGTTGTCGCAGCGATTGCATGTTGCAAAATTGCTGTGTCAACAGCATGTATTTCATGAAATTGTGCAGGAAACGGGTGCCAGCACTGCAACGATCAGCCGTGTCAACCGTACCTTGCGGGATAGCACGGGAGGTTATCAAACAGTATTAAATCGCCTTGCACCAACAGAAATAGAATAAAAAGCAAATGAAAAAATGCCTGCTTGTTCTAATATTACAGTTGTAAAAAAGCAAAAAGTATGTTATAATAAAAAATGGTG